>NZ_JAQYXC010000297.1:0-344841 GCF_036322365.1 Streptomyces sp. SP18CS02 | reverse complement strand
CGTCCGGGCCGCGACGGCTGGTCAGCAGCAGGCCGCGTACGCCGTGCGCGGTGACGAGGTGCCGGGCCAGGAGCGCCCCCAGGGCGCCGGTGCCACCGGTGATCAGCACCGTGCCGTCCGGGTCGAGCCGGGCGGACCCGGTGGTGACAGCGGGGACGGGGGTACGGGCGGGGTCCGTGCCGGCCGCCTCCGCGAGGTCCGTGCGGGAGGTGCGCGCCGGCGCGGTCGGCGGACGGTCCGCCGGGGCCAGCCGGGGTACGGAGATGACCCCCTCGCGCAGGGCGAGCTGGGGCTCGCCGGTGGTCAGCGCCGCGGGCAGGGCCCGCCACGAGGCGTCGCCGCCGTCCACGTCCGCGACGACGATCCGCCCCGGGTACTCGGCCTGGGCGGCCCGCGCCAGGCCCCAGACGGCGGCCTGCGCCGGGTCGCCCAGCTCCTCGTCCGGGGAGCACGCGACGGCGCCTCGGGTCACCAGGACCAGCTGCCCCCCGCCCTTCGCCAGGCGGTCCTCGCCCAGCCACGAGCGCACGGCCTCCAGCGCCCGCGCGGCCGCCGACCGGGCGGAGTCCGCGTCGCGCGGCTCCTCGACGGGGACCGGCACGAGGACGTGGGAGGGGGTCTCGCCGGACGCGAGCGCCGCTTCGGCGAGCGCGGCGAAGGTGGGATGAGGGCCGGCCGGGACACCGGGACCGCCGGGCCGGTCCGCACCCGGCCCCGGAGCCTGAGCCGGGTCCCGCTCACGGTCCAGGTCGAGGTCCAGGTCCAGGCCGAGGTCCGCCAGGTCGTCGGCGAGCCCCTTGACGAGGTCGTCGACCGCACCGCCGTCGGAGCCGGTGCCGGACCCCTCGCTCGCGAGCGCCGGCGGGACCGTCGTACCCAGCCACGCGAGGGCGGCCGGGCGCTCCCGCTCCGGCGTGGGCAACGCGGTCCAGTCGAGCCGGTACAGCCGTGCCTCGCCGTCGGCGGGGGCGAGGTGCCGGGCGGAGGCCCGCCTCGCCATGAGCCGTTCCACGCCGGCCACCGGGTCGCCCCGGCCGTCGGCGATCTCCATCGTGACCGCGCCCTCGCCGGCCGGCGCGATGCGCACCCGCACGGCCGTGGCCGCCGCGGTGCGCACCCGTACGCCCGCCCAGGAGAACGGCACCGCCGCGCCCGCCTCGGAGGTGAGCCCGTCCATGGCCGCCGGATGCTGCGCCGCGTCCCACAGAGCGGGATGCAGGGCGAACCGGCTCGTGTCGGCTCCCTCGGGCAGGGCCGCTTCGGCGTAGAGCACCTCGCCGTCGCGCCACACGGCCCGCACGCCCCGGAAGAGCGGCCCGTACCGCACCCCGGCGGCCTCGAAGGCCCGGTACAGGCCGTCCGTCTCCACCGGGACGGCGCCCTCCGGGGGCCACCGGGTCAGGTCATGGCCGGGCGCCGTGTCGCCGGCCGCCAGCGCGCCGTCGGCGTGCAGGGTCCACTCCCCCGCGTCCGTACCGTCGTACGGGCGGGCGTAAAGGCTCAGGGAGCGCGAACCGTCCGCGGTGTCGTCGGGCTCGCCGACGAGGAGCTGGAGTTCGATGTCGTCGCCGGCGCCCGGTACCAGCGGGGCGTGCAGCGTCAGCTCCCTTACGACCCCGCAGCCGACCGCCTCGGCCGCCTGCACCGCCAGCTCCAGGAAGAGCGTGCCGGGCACGACCGTGGCACCGAACACCTCGTGCTCGGCGAGCCAGGGAACCGCCTCCACCGACAGCCGGCCGGTGCACAGGAAGCGGTCGCTGTCCCCCAGCCGCACGGCCGTGGTGAGCACGGGGTGCCCGTCGGCGCCCGGGGCCCGCTTGGCGACACCGCGCCGCGGCCAGTACCGGCTGTGCTGGAAGGCGTACGTGGGCAGCTCGACGGGCCGGGCCGCACGGCCCGCGAACACCTCGCGCCAGTCGACCGGGAGCCCCCGGGCGTGCAGGGCGCCGGCCGCGAGCAGCAGCGACGCCTCCTGGGGGCGGTTCCCGCGCTGGGCCGCCAGGAAGACGCCCCGCCCCTCCAGGCATTCGGCGCCCATGGAGCTGAGCACGCCCAGCGGACCCACCTCGACGAAGACGGTGGCTCCGGCCTCCTCCAGGTGGTGCACGGCGTCCTCGAAGAGGACGGTACGGCGGACGTGGTCGACCCAGTGGCCGGGCGAGCACAGCTCCTCGGCCGTGGCCGGCCGTCCGGTGAGCGTGGAGACCAGGGGGATACGGGGGGCGTGGTACGTCAGTGTCCGCGCGATCCGTTCGAACTCGTCGAGCATCGGCTCCATGAGCGGCGAATGGAAGGCGTGGCTCACCCGCAGCCACGACACCCGCCGGCCGCGCTCCCTGAGCACGTCCACGGCCTCGGCGACCGCGTCCCGCTCTCCGGACAGGACGGTCGCCCGGGGCCCGTTGACGGCGGCGAGGGACACCCGCCCGGACGCGCCCGGCAGGTCCGCCAGCACCTCGCCGGCCTCGGCCGCGCCCGCCTCGACCGCGGCCATCGCCCCGCCGGCCGGCAGCCGCTGCATCAGCCGGCCGCGCGCGGCGACCAGTTCGGCCGCGTCCTCCAGCGAGAACACGCCCGCCACGTGCGCGGCCGTGATCTCCCCCACCGAGTGTCCGGCGAGGAGGTCCGGGGTGATCCCCCAGGACTCCAGCAGCCGGTGGAGCGCCACCTCGAAGGCGAACAGGGCGGGCTGCGCGTATCCGGTCCGGTCGACGAGCTCTGCACCACCGCCGTCCTCCGCGTCCTGCCCGGCCCCCTCCGGCCCGCTCCGGGCCCCGGTGAAGACCAGCTCGCGCAACGGCCGGTCCAGGTGCGGGTCCAGTGCCGCGCAGGCCGCGTCGAAGGCCTCGGCGAACACCGGGAAGGCGGCGTGCAGTTCCCGCCCCATCCCGAGGGTCTGGCTGCCCTGTCCGGCGAAGAGGAAGGCCGTTCTGTGCCCCTCCCCCGCCTCCGCGCGGACCACGTCCGCGGCGTCCTCGCCCCGGGCGAGGGCCGCCAGCGCGGACAGCGTCTCCTCGCGGCTCCCGGCGAGCACCACCGCGCGGTGCCGCAGCCGGGCGCGGGTCGTCGCCAGCGACCAGCCGACGTCGAGCGGCCGCAGCTCCGGCCGGGCCGTCAGGTGCTCGGCCAGCCTCAGCGCCTGCCCGCCCAGCGCCTCCGGGCTCTTCGCGGAGAGCGTCCAGGGCACGACACGGTCCTGGCCGGCGGTGTCCGCCGGGTTCCGCGCGTCGTCGGGCGCGGCGGCGGACGGCGGCGCGGCGGCGGGCAGTTCCGCCAGGTCCGCCGGGGGCTCCTCGATGAGGATGTGCGCGTTGGTGCCGCTGATCCCGAACGACGAGACACCGCCCCGGCGCGGGCGTCCGCCGCGCGGCCAGGGCCGGGCGTCGGTGAGCAGCCGCATCGCACCGGACGACCAGTCCACGTGCGGGGTCGGCTCGCTCACGTGCAGGGTCTTCGGCAGCCGCTCGTGGCGCATGGCCTCGACCAGCTTGATGATGCCCGCGACACCCGAAGCGGCCTGGGTGTGGCCGATGTTCGACTTGAGCGAGCCCAGCCACAGAGGGTCCTCGGCCGGGCGCCGGGCACCGTAGGTGGCGAGCAGCGCCTGTGCCTCGATGGGGTCGCCCAGCTTCGTCCCCGTACCGTGCGCCTCCACCGCGTCGACGTCCGCCGGGGAGAGTCCCGCGTCCGCGAGGGCGTGCCGGATGACGCGTTCCTGGGCGGGTCCGTTGGGCGCGGTGAGGCCGTTGCTGGCGCCGTCGGAGTTGATCGCGGAGCCGCGCACCACCGCGAGGACCCGGTGGCCCTTGCGCCGGGCGTCGGAGAGCCGCTCCACGAGCAGGACGCCGACGCCCTCGCTCCAGCTCGTCCCGTCGGCGTCGGCGGAGAAGGAGCGGGCCCGGCCGCCCGGGGAGAGCACCTTCTGCCGGTTGAACTCGGTGAACAGCAGCGGGCTCGTCATCAGCGTGACGCCGCCCACCAGCGCGAGCGAGCAGTCGCCGCGGCGCAGCGCCTGGGTCGCCCAGTGCAGCGCGACCAGCGAGGAGGAGCACGCCGTGTCGACCGTGACGGCGGGGCCTCCGAAGCCGAAGGCGTACGCCAGGCGCCCGGACAGGACGCTGGCGGTGTTGCCGGTCCCGATGTACCCCTCCAGGTCGTCCCTGCCGGTGGCCAGCACCCTCGGGTAGTCCTGGCCGTTCGTGCCGACGAAGACGCCGACCTGGCCGCCTCCGGCCACCGACCCGGGGTCGATGCCACCGCGTTCGAACGCCTCCCACGCGGTCTCCAGCAGCAGTCGTTGCTGCGGGTCCATGGCCAGCGCCTCGCGCGGGGAGATCCCGAAGAAGCCGGCGTCGAAGTCGGCGACCGTGTCGATGAAGCCGCCCTGCCGGGCGTAGGTCGTGCCGGGCCGGTCCGGGTCCGGGTGGTACAGCTCGGCGAAGTTCCAGCCGCGGTCGGCCGGGAAGTCGCCGATGACGTCGGCCTCCTCGGCCAGTACGTCCCACAGCTGCTCCGGTGAGCGCACGCCGCCGGGGAAGCGGCAGCTCATGGCGACGATCGCGATCGGCTCGGACCCGGCGTCGTGGCGCGGGACCGGGCCGGCGCCGGAGTGCGGGCCCTGGTCGGGCGCGGTGTCCGTGAGGGCGAGCAGGTGGCCGGCGACGGCACGCGGGGTGGGGCGGTCGAAGACCAGCGTCGCCGGGAGCCGCAGTCCGGTCGCCTCGCCCAGCCGGTTGCGCAGCTGGACGGCGGTGAGCGAGTCGAGCCCGAGCTCCTGGAAGCTCTGGTCGGTGCCGACCGCGTGGACGTCCGTGTGGCCGAGGACGGTGGCGACCTGGGTGCGGACCAGGTCCAGGACGAACTCCCGGCGCGCGCCCGGCTCCAGTTCCCGCAGCCGCGTCGCCACGGCGCTCCGCAGGGCCGCCCCAGGCCGGGAGGGGGCTCCCCCGACCCCCTCCTCCCGCGGTGCGTCGTCGTCCGGCCCGGGGTGTGCGGCGTCCGGCCGTGCGGTGCCGTGCGCCGCCGCGTCGCCCCCGGCCGTGGCGGAGGCGAGTGGCGCGGTCTCCTCGTCCCCGGCCAGCCAGAAGCGCGTGCGCTGGAAGGCGTACGTGGGCAGATCGACGCGGCGCGCGTCGCCGAAGAACGCGTCCGCGTCCAGCCGTGCGCCGCCCGCCAGGGCCTCGGCCACGGAGGTGGCGAACCGGAAGAGGGTTCCGTCGCCGCGGTGCAGGGAGCCGACGGCCACGGCACGGGCCTGCGCGTCCTCGATGGTCTCCTGGAGCGCCTGGGTGAGCACCGGGTGGGGGCCGCACTCGATGAACAGGTCGAAACCGTCGTCCAGCATGGCCCGGGTGGCCTGCTCGAACCGGACCGGATCCCGCAGGCTCCGGTACCAGAACGCGGCGTCCTGACCGAGCGGCTCCAGGAGCCCGCCGGTGGCCGGGGAGTAGACCGGCAGGCGGCCCGGCCGGGGCGACACGGGCGCGAGGTCGGCGGCCAGCGCGTCGCGGACCGCCTCGACCTCGGGCGAGTGGGAGGCGTACTCCAGCGGGACGCGCCGGGCCCACACACCGGCCGTCTCGCACTGGGCGCGCAGTGCGTCCAGGGCCTCGACCGGCCCGGCGACCACCACCGAACGGGGGCCGTTGACGGCGGCGACCACCAGGGCACCGCCCCACGGCGCCAGCCGCTGCCGTACCTCCTCCTGCGGTGCGGAGACCGACAGCACCCCGCCGCGGCCCGCGATCGAGGCGAGCGCCCGGGCGCGCAGCGCCACCACGCGCGCCCCGTCCGACAGGGACAGCGCACCGCTGACGGTGGCGGCGGCGATCTCGCCCTGCGAGTGTCCGACGACGCCGGAGACCTCGACGCCGCAGGACTCCCAGAGCGCGGCCAGGGAGACCATCACCGCCCACAGCGCGGGCTGGACGACCTCGGTGCGCTCCGGCGGGGGCGTGCCGGGCGCCCCGCGCAGCACGTCGCGGAGGTTCCAGTCCACGAAGGGCCCGAGCGCCTCGGCGCACTCGTCGATCCGCCGGGCGAACACCTCGGAGGTGTCGAGCAGTTCCCGGGCCATCCCGGTCCACTGCGAACCGGTGCCGGGGAAGACGAGGGCGGCCTTGCCGGAGCCGGCGAGGGACCGGACGACCCGGGGGACGGCCTCGCCGGCCGCCAGGGCGTCGACGCCCGCGAGGAGTTCGTCACGGTCCCGTCCGACGACCGCGGCGCGGTACGGGAAGCCGGTGCGGGTGCGCACCAGCGACCAGCCGACGTCCGAGGGACGCAGCGCGGGGTGGGCGCGCAGATGGGCGGCCAGACGGCCGGCCTGGCCGCGCAGGGCGTCGGCGCTCCTGGCGGACAGCGTCCACAGGGGCAGGCCCAGGGCGGTGGGGGCCGGCTCGCCGGACGTGCGCTCGCGCTCCGCCGACGGCCCGTCGGCGGATCCGGCCGGCCGGGGCGCGTCCCCGGGCGGCCCGTCGGCCGCACCCGGCCCGGGCTCGGACGCCTGTTCCAGCACGACGTGGGCGTTGGTGCCGCTGATCCCGAACGCGGAGACGGCGGCCCGGCGCGGCTCGCCGGAGTCGGGCCACGGCCGGGCCTCGGTGAGCAGTTCCAGCGGCCCCGACCGCCAGTCCACGTGCGGGCTCGGCTCGTCGGCGTGGAGCGTCGCGGGCAGGGTGGCGTGCCGCATCGCCATCACCATCTTGATGACCCCGGCGACGCCCGCCGCGGCCTGGGTGTGGCCGATGTTGGACTTCAGCGAGCCCAGCCACAGCGGCCGGCCGGCCGTGCGGTCCTGCCCGTACGCCTGCTGGAGCGCTTGCGCCTCGATGGGGTCGCCGAGCCGGGTGCCGGTGCCATGCGCCTCCACGACGTCGACCTGGGCGGGCAGCAGGCGGGCGCTGTCCAGGGCCTGCTGGATGACGCGCTGCTGGGCGGGGCCGTTGGGGGCGGTCAGGGCACCGCTGGCACCGTCCTGGTTCACCGCGCTGCCCCGCACGACGGCCAGCACCGGGTGGCCGTTGGCGCGGGCCGTGGAGAGCCGCTCCAGCAGCAGCAGACCGGCGCCCTCGGACCAGCCGGTGCCGTCGGCCCCCGCCCCGAACGCCTTGCAGCGTCCGTCGGGGGCCAGGCCGCGCTGGCGGCTGAAGCCGACGAAGGTGGCCGGGGTGGCCATCAGGGACACCCCGCCCGCCAGGGCCGTCTCGCAGTCGCCCTGGCGCAGGGCCTGGATCGCCAGGTGCAGGGCGACCAGGGACGAGGAACAGGCGGTGTCGAGGGTGACGGCCGGGCCCTCCAGGCCGAAGGTGTACGCCAGGCGCCCCGACGCGACGCTGCCGGAGCTTCCCGTGCCGAGGTACCCCTCGGTGTCCTCGGTGGGGCGCCGGACACGGCTGCCGTAGTCGTTGTACATCACCCCGGCGAACACCCCGGTACGGCTGCCGCGGACCTGCTCGGCGGGGATGCCCGCCCGCTCGAAGGCCTCCCAGGCGATCTCCAGCAGCATGCGCTGCTGCGGGTCCATGGCCAGCGCCTCACGGGGACTGATCCCGAAGAAGGCGGGGTCGAAGTCGGCGTAGCCGTCGACGAACCCGCCGTGCCGGGTGTAGGAGGTGCCGGTGTTGTCCGGGTCGGGGTGGTACAGCGCGTCGAGGTCCCAGCCGCGGTCGGTGGGGAAGCCGGAGACGGCGTCATGGCCGTCGGCGACCAGCTGCCACAGCTCCTCGGGCGTGCGGACGCCGCCGGGCAGCCGGCAGCTCATCGCGACGATGGCGATGGGCTCGTGCGCCGCCTCCTCGACCTCGTCGAGGCGCTTGCGGGTCTGCTGCAGATCGGCTGTCATCCACCGGAGGTAGTCGACAAGCTTCTCGTCGTCGGCCATCGGGAAGAACCTCACTCGTCGTCAAACGCTGTAGGGGTACGTGCGGGGAGGGCGGCGCCCGGGCCGGGAGTGGCCACGGGGAGCCGGGGGCCGGGGCCCGGGGCAGGTCCGCGAAGGGGTACCGGCGACGGTGACGGGGCTTCGCGGGCCCGCTTCGCGGACACGGCCTAGGGCCTTCTGAGGTTCTTGTCGATGAAGGCGAGCAGTTCGTCGGAGGTGGCGGTCGCCAGACCGTCGTCCAGGGCCGGTCCGGTGGCGGGCGCCGGTCCGGTGGCGGGCGCGGAGTCCCCCTGCCATCCGGACAGCAGCGTCTTCAGCCGCAGCTCCAGCCGGGCCCGCAGGTCCGGGTCGGGCGGTGCGGCGGCGAGCGACCGTTCCAGCCGGTCGAGTTCGTCGAGCGGCGAGCCGGGGGCGGTCGGCGAGCCGGGGCCGGGCGCCATGCCGCGCTCGTACTCCGTGCGCAGGTGCCCGGCCAACCGGGCGGGGGTCGGATGGTCGAAGACCAGCGTGGTGGGCAGCCGGAGGCCGCAGAGCTCGCCCAGCCGGTTGCGCAGCTCGACGGCGGTCAACGAGTCGAAGCCCAGGTCGAGCAGGCCGCCGTGTGCCTCGACGGCCGTGTGGGAGGACCGGCCCAGCACCCTGGCCGCCTCGCGGCGCACCAGGTCCAGCAGCAGGTGCTCGCGCTGCTCGGACGAGGCTGCCGCCAGGCGCGAGCGCCAGGCTTCGGCGGGCGCCCGCCCGGCGGCGGCCTTCCGTCGTGCGGCACGCGGGAAGCCGGTACCGGAGCCGGTCCCGGTGTCCGCCCCCGGCTCCGGGCCGGCCCGCCGGCCCGTCACCTCGTCCAGGACCGGTGCGAGCGTGCCCTGCCGGGCCTGGTCGCGCAGGGCGGCCCGGTCCAGGAGGACCGGGGCGAGCACGGGGGTGCCCCGGCCCGTCGCGGCGTCGAAGAGGGCCAGGGCCTCGGCGTGGCCGAGGGCGGCCACCCCGGACCGGGCCATCCTGGCCCGGCCGGCGTCACCGAGTTCGCCCGCCATGCCCCGCGCGTCCTCCCACCAGCCCCAGGCCAGCGCCGTGGCCGGCAGGCCCTGGGCGTGGCGGTGCAGGGCGAGGGCGTCCAGGAAGGCGTTGGCTGCGGCGTAGTTGCCCTGCCCGGCCGCGCCGAGGGTGCCGGCGACGGACGAGAAGAGCACGAACGCGCTCAGCGGCTGGTCCCTGGTCAGTTCGTGCAGGTGCCAGGCCGCGTCCGCCTTGGGCCGCAGGACCCGTTCGACGCGCTCCGGCGTCAGCGACTCCAGGACTCCGTCGTCCAGCACCCCGGCGCAGTGCACCACGGCGGTGAGCGGCCGGTCGGACGGCACCGAGCCGAGCAGCAGGGCGAGACCGTCGCGGTCGGCGACGTCGCAGGCCGCGATCCGCACCCGGGCGCCGAGCCGGGTCAGTTCGGCGGTCAGCTCCGGCGCGCCGGGGGCGGCCTCACCCCGCCTGCCGGTGAGCAGGAGGTGGCGCACGCCGTGTGCGGTGACGAGGTGCCGGGCGACCAGCGCGCCGAGCGCGCCCGTGCCGCCGGTGATCAGCACGGTGCCGGCCGGACCGAAGGGGGGCGCGGCGGGCGTCTCCCCGGGGCCGTCCGCCGTGGTGAGCCTGGGCACGGTGACGGCGCCGGCGCGGACGGCCGACTGCGGCTCCCCCGACAGGACGGCGTCGGCCAGCGCGTCGGCGGAGGAGGGTTCCCCGTCCGTGTCGACGAGCACCACCCTGCCGGGGTGCTCGCTCTGCGCGGAGCGCGCCAGGCCCCAGACGGCGCTCGCGGCGAGGTCGTCGGCCCGGTCACCGGGTGCGGCGGCCACCGCGCCGCGGGTCAGCAGCACCAGCCGGGAGGCGGCCAGGCGCGGTTCGGCCGTCCAGGCCCGCAGCAGTTCCGCGGCCCGGACGACGGCGCCGCGGACCTCCTCGGGCCGGGTCCGGTCGCCACGCGGCGCCGCCCCGGGGCCTGCCGTGGCGCCGGTGGCCCACACCAGTGCGACGTCCGGCGCGGGAGCGCCGCCGTCGAGCGCCGCGAGGAGCGCGTCGAGCCCGGCGTAGGGCACCGCCCTCTCGCCGGCGAAGGTCGTGGCCACCGGATCCGTACCGGGTTCCGTGCCGGAGTCCGTACCGATGACCGCCCAGGAACCGACGTGCCGCGGCGGGCCGGACGGCAGCGGGCGCCAGTCGACGCGGTACAGCGAGCCGTCCCGGTCGTCGTCCGCCGGTGCGGCGGGGCGCAGCAGCAGCGAGCCGACGGAGGCGACGGGCGCTCCGGACGGGTCCGCCAGCTCCAGCGACAGGGTGTCGTCGCCGTTGCCGGTCAGCCGTACGCGCAGGCTGTCCGCGCCTTCGGCGTGCAGGGCGACGGCGTTCCACGTGAACGGCAGCCGGGGCGCCTCGGCGGCGGCCGGGGAGAGCAGCGCCGCGGCGTGCAGGGCCGCGTCGAACAGCGCGGGGTGCAGGCCGAACCGTCCGGCCCCGGCGGCCGCCCGCTCCGGCAGGTCCACCTCGGCGAACACCTGGTCGCCGTGGGCCCATGCCCGGCGCAGGCCCCGGAAGGAGGGGCCGTACTCGACTCCGGACGCCGCGAGCCTCTCGTAGAGGTCCTCGACCGGCAGGGGCGCGGCGCCCGGCGGCGGCCAGGCACCGGCGAGGGCGCCGGTGGAGGTGTCGGCAGCGGACGTGCCGGGGCCGGCGGTGAGCACTCCGGTGGCGTGCAGGGTCCACGGCTCGCCCTCCGCCGCCTCCTCCCGGCGCGCGTACACCGACAGCGGGCGCCGTCCGGCGTCGTCGCACTCGTCGGCCTTCACCCGCAGTCGTACGCCGCCCAGCGCGGGCAGGACGAGGGGGCTGCCGACGGTGAGTTCGGCCAGCCGGCCGCAGCCCAGCAGCGATCCGGCCCGCAGCGCCAGTTCCACGAAGGCGGTACCCGGCAGCAGCACGTCGCCGCGCACGCCGTGGTCGGCCAGCCAGGGGTGCGACGCGAGGGACAGCCGTCCGGTGAACAACAGGCCGTCGGAGTCGGGCAGTTCGACGAGGGCGCCCAGCAGCGGATGCCCCGGCGTGTCGAGTCCGGCGCCCGCCATCCCGGCCGCCGCTCCCCCGCCCGCGCCACCGGCCGCGTCGGCCCCGGCCGTCCCGTGGACCCCTTCGCCTCCTTCGCTTTCGCCGGCTCCGTCGGTTTCGTGCCGCAGCCAGAAACGTTCCGGCCGGAAGGCGTACGTCGGCAGGTCCACCCGCCGCGCCCCGGTGCCCTCGAAGAAGGCCGGCCAGTCGACCGCCGCACCGCGCACGTGCAGCCGGCCCACCGCGTCCGCCAGGGCGTCCGGTTCGGGACGGTCGCGCCGCAGCGCCGCCACGGCCGCCACGGCCGGGTCCGCCTGGGCCGCGGCGAGGGTGCTCAGCGAGCCGTCGGGCCCGATGTCCAGCAGGGTCCGCGCCCCGTCGTCCACCAGGCGCCGGACGGCGTCGTGGAACCGCACGGGCAGGCGGACCTGCCGTGCCCAGTGGTCCGGGGACCCCAGCTCCTCGGCGGTCGCGGGGAGCCCGGTGACCGTGGAGACGATCGGGATGCGCGGCTCGTGGAACGTCAGGCCCCGCGCCACCTCGCGCAGCCCGGCCAGCATGGGGTCCATCCGCGGCGAGTGGAAGGCGTGGCTGACGCGCAGCCGGGTGGTCCGGTGGCCGCGCCCGGCCAGCCGTCCGGCGACGGCCAGTACCGCGTCCGTGGCGCCCGACAGCACCACGGCCGACGGGCCGTTGACCGCGGCGACGGCCGCCCCGTCGGTCAGCAGCGGCACGACCTCGTCCTCGGTGGCCTCCACGGCGACCATCGCGCCGCCCGGCGGCAGGGCCTGCATCAGCCGGCCCCGGGCCGTCACCAGGACGGCGGCGTCCGGCAGGTCCAGCACCCCGGCGACATGGGCGGCCGCCACTTCCCCCACCGAGTGACCGGCCAGCACGTCGGGCCGCACGCCCCAGTGCTCCAGCAGCCGGAACAACGCCACCTCGACCGCGAACAGGGCGGGCTGGGTGTACTCGGTCCGGTCGAGCTGGGCCGCCTCGTCCGAGCCCTCCTCGGCGTCGATCACCTCGCGCAGCGGCCGGTCGAGGTGCTTGTCCAGCTCGGCGCAGACCGCGTCGAAGGCATCGGCGAACACCGGGTGCGCCGCGCGCAGCTGGCGTCCCATGCCCGGGCGCTGGCTGCCCTGGCCCGCGAACAGGAAGGCGAGGCGGCCACCGGTCGTGCGGCCCACCGCGTCCCCGGGCGAGTGGGTCCCCTCGATCAGTTCGTCCAGCCGGTCGAGGAGGTCCTCGCGGGTGGCGGACACGAGGGCCGCCCGGTGCTCGAAGGCCGTACGGGTGGTGGCCAGCGCGTGACCGACGTCGAGCGGTCGCAGGTCCGGCCGCTCGTCGAGGCGTGCGCGCAGCCGCTCGGCCTGGTCCCGCAGCCCTTCGGCGGTACGGGCCGACAGCAGCCACGGCACGGCGGTGCCGGACCGGGCCCCACGGGGGGCCGGTCCGGCGGGGGCGGCCGGCTCGGCCGGGGCCTGTTCGAGGATGACGTGGGCGTTGGTGCCGCTGATGCCGAAGGAGGACACACCGGCCCTGCGGGGCCCGCCGCCGGCCGGCCAGGGCGTGTCGCGGGTGAGCAGCGACGCCGTGCCGGCCGACCAGTCGACGTGCGGGGTCGGTTCGTCGACGTGCAGCGTCCTGGGCAGGGCTCCGTGGCGCATCGCCATCACCATCTTGATGACCCCGGCGACGCCCGCCGCGGCCTGGGTGTGGCCGATGTTGGACTTCACCGACCCGAGCAGCAGCGGCCGGTCGGGCGAGCGGTCCCTGCCGTAGGCGGCGAGCAGGGCGTGGGCCTCGATCGGGTCGCCGAGGGCGGTGCCCGTCCCGTGTGCCTCGACGGCGTCCACGTCGGCGGGTTCCAGTCCGGCGGCGGCCAGCGCCTGGGCGATCACGCGTTCCTGGGAGGGGCCGTTGGGCGCGGTCAGGCCATTGCTGGCGCCGTCCTGGTTGACGGCGGAGCCGCGTACCAGCGCGAGGACCCGATGGCCGTTGCGGCGCGCGTCCGAGAGCCGTTCCAGCAGCAGGACGCCGACGCCCTCGCCCCAGCCGGTGCCGTCGGCGGCGGCCGCGAAGGGCTTGCAGCGCCCGTCGGGCGCGAGGCCGCGCTGGCGGGAGAACTCGATGAACGGCGTGGGTGTCGCCATGACCGTGACACCGCCGGCCAGCGCCAGCTCGCTCTCGCCCGACCGCAGGGACTGCACGGCCAGGTGCAGCGCCACGAGCGACGACGAGCAGGCCGTGTCCACCGATACGGCCGGGCCTTCGAGGCCCATCGTGTAGGCCACCCGGCCCGACGCCACGCTGCCGGCGGTGCCGGAGCCGAGATAGCCCTCGACGTCCTGGGGCACCCTGCGCATCCACGAGCCGTAGTCGTGGTACATCACCCCGGCGAAGACGCCGGTGCGGCTGCCGCGCAGGGCCGCCGGGTCGATGCCCGCCCGCTCCACGGCCTCCCAGGAGCTCTCCAGGAGCAGCCGCTGCTGGGGGTCCATGGCGAGGGCCTCGCGTGGACTGATCCCGAAGAACTCCGCGTCGAAGTCGGCGGCGCCGCGCAGGAACGCGCCGTGACGGGCGTAGCTCTTGCCGGGCCGGCCGGGGTCGGGGTCGTAGAGGCCCTCCAGGTCCCAGCCCCGGTCGGCCGGCATCCCGCCGACCGCGTCGGCTCCCCTGGCGATCAGGGCCCACAGCTCTTCGGGGGTGGTGACGTCGCCGGGGTAGCGGCAGGCCATGGCCACGATGGCGATCGGCTCGTCGGCCGCTGCCGCCGGTGCCGTGGCCGGGCGCCGGCGGTCCTGCTCGCGTCCGGACGCCTCGGCGCCCAGCAGTTCGGTGGCGAGGTGTGCGGCGAGCTCGTGCGGGGTGGGGCGGTCGAAGACCAGCCCGGCGGGCAGGCTCAGCCCGGTGAGCGCCCCCAGCCTGTTGCGCAGTTCGAGCGCGGTGAGGGAGTCCATGCCGAGCTCCGAGAACGCCCTGGTGTCCTGCGTGCTGTCGAGCGGGTCGAGCCCGAGGACGGCGGCGGCCTCCTCGCGGACCAGGTCCGCCAGGAACCGTTCCCGCTCGGTGCCGTCCATCGCCCGTACCCGCCGGGCCAGTCCGCCCTCCGGGGCGCCGGCCGGGGCGGGGCCGGACGGGCGGGGGGCGGCGCCGGGCGCCGGGGCCGGGCGCACCAGGCCGCGCAACAGCGGCGGTACGGACCCCCGCGCCTGTTCCGGCGCGGTGAGGTCGAGGCGTACGGGGGCGAGGACCGGCTCGTCGGCGGCCAGCGCCGCGTCCAGCAGCGCGAGGCCCTCCTCGGCGGGCAGGGGCAGCACACCGGTCCTCGCCAGCCTGGCCAGGTCGCCCTCGCCGAGTGCGGCGGTCAGTTCGCTGCGCTCGCGCCACAGACCCCAGGCGAGCGAGGTGGCGGGGAGCCCCTGTGCCCTGCGCGTGACGGCGAGGGCGTCGAGGAAGGCGTTGGCGGCGGCGTAGTTGCCCTGGCCCGCGGAGCCGAGGAGTCCGGCGGCCGACGAGAACAGCACGAAGGCCGACAGGTCCAGGTCCAGGGTCAGTTCGTGCAGGCGCCAGGCCGCGTCGGCCTTCGGGCGCATCACGTGCTCCACGCGCGCGGGGGTGAGCGATCCGATCGCGCCGTCGTCCAGGGCTCCGGCCGCGTGCACGACGGCCGTCAGCGGATGGGCGGCGGGGACGGTCGCGAGCAGGGCTCCCAGCGCGTCCCCGTCGGTGACGTCGCACGCGGCGAGGGTGACCCGCGCGCCCCGTCCGGTCAGCTCGTCGCGCAGCTCCGCGGCGCCGTCGGCGTCGGGGCCGCGCCGGCTGACCAGCAGCAGGTGCCGTACGCCGTGTCCGGCGACGAGGTGCCGGGCGACGAGCCGGCCGAGCAGTCCGGTCCCGCCGGTGATCAGGACGGTGCCGTTCGGGTCGATCGGGCGGCGCTGCCGCGCCGCCGGGCCGGTGACCCGCGCGAGGCGCGGTACGTGGACCGTTCCGGCGCGCAGGGCCGCCTGGGGTTCGTCGCCCGCCGCCACGTCGGGCAACGCGCGCAGCGAGGCGTCGGTGCCGTCCAGGTCGACCAGCACGAACCGGCCGGGGTGTTCGGTCTGGGCGGAGCGCAGCAGGCCCCATACGGCGGCGGCCGCCGGATCGGCCGTCTCCGCCGGTGTCACGGCCACCGCCGTGCTGGTCGCCAGCACGAGCCGGGCCTTCTCCAGGCGGGGGTCCGCGAGCCATTCCCGGGCCAGTGCGAGCGCCCGTGCGGCCGTCTCCCGGGCCCGATCCGCGGGGGTGCCGGCCGGATCGCCGGCGTCCGGGCGGGCCGTGGCGAGGACGAGGCCGGGCAGTGCGGCGCCTTCGTCGAGCGCGCGGCGCAGGGCGGCCAGGTCGTCGTGGCGGCGCGCAGGCCCGTCGGCCGCCCTGCCGCCGGGCACCGGGCCGTCCGCGCCGAGCACCGCCCAGCGGGGTGCCGCGGCCGGTCCGGGCGCCGGCCGGGCGGGGGCGGCCGGCCAGGTGAGGCGGTAGAGGTCGGTGTGGCCCGTGTGCGGGCGGCCGGCCGTCAACTCGTCGGGGAGCGGGCGCAGGACGACGGACCCGACGGCCGCGACCTGCCGCCCGTTCTCGTCGTACGCGGTCAGCGCGGCCTCGCCGGGGCCCGAGGTCGTGAGCCGTACGCGCAGGCCGGCCGCCCCTTGGCGGGTCGTCGTCACGTGCTGCCAGGTCCATGGGAGCAGGGCGGGGGACGAGCGGTCCGCGACCAGACCGATGGTGTGCAGGGCGGCGTCGAGGAGGGCGGGGTGCAGCCCGTACCGGCCGGCCTCGGCGCGCTCGGTCTCGGCCAGGGCGGCCTCCGCGAAGACGTCGTCGCCGCGCCGCCATGCCCGGGTCAGGCCCTGGAAGGCGGGGCCGTAGCCGTATCCGCGGCGGGTCAGGCGCTCGTAGAGACCGCTCACGTCGACGGGGGTGGCGCCGGGCGGGGGCCACTCGGGGGTGCTGTCGCCCCCCAGTGCCTCCGGGTCCCCGTAGGCACCGCACGCGTCCGGGTCCTCTGCCGTGTCGGAGGGCCGGGCCGACGCGAGCAGGCCGGTGGCGTGGTGCGTCCACGGCGGCTCGGTGCCCGTGCCGCCGGCCTCGGGGGCCCGGGCCGCGCCGAGGGCGGTGTCCTCGGGGCGGGAGTGGATCCGCACGGCCCGCCGTCCGGTCGCGTCCGCGGAGCCGACGGACACCTGGAGGGCGACGCCCCCGCTGGGCGGCAGGACGAGCGGAGCCGTCACGGACAGTTCGTCGAGCCGGGCGCGGCCGACCTGTTCGCCGGCGCACAGGGCGATCTCGACGAAGGCCGTGCCGGGCAGCAGGACCGTGCCGGCGACCTGGTGATCGGCGAGCCAGGGCTGTGACCCGCCGGACAGACGGCCGGTGAGCAGGTACTCGTCGGAGCCCGCGAGGCGCAGCACCGAGGACAGCAGCGGGTGGTCCAGCGGCCGCCCCCCGCCGGCCCCGGAACCCCCGGCGGCGGCCTGCGCCTTGGGCGCGTCCAGCCAGTACCGCTTGCGCTGGAAGGGATACGTGGGCAGCTCCACGGGCCGGACGTCGGCGCCGTCGAACACCGGGGCCCAGTCCACCTCGGCGCCCCGGACGAAGTCGTCGGCGAGGGAGGCGACGAGGCCCGCCGTCCCGGTGCCGCCGGCGTCGGCGATCCCGTGGACGGCCGGGGTCACGACGCCCTCGGCGCCGGAGGCGACGGCGTCGAGGCCCGCGAGGAGCTCCGCGCGCCCGGCGCCGACGACCACCGCGCGGTGCTCGAACACCGCCCGGGTGGTGGCCAGCGCGTGGCCGATCTCCGTCGCGCCCAGCTCCTCGCGGCCCGCCACGAAGGCGGCCAGGCGCGCTGCCTGGGAACGCAGTCCCTCGGGGGTGCGGGCCGACAGCGCCCAGGGGACCGTCCGCCGCTCGTCGGCGCCCGACCGCTCGGCGCCCGACCGCTCGGCGCCGGGCGCGGGCGCGGTGGTGGGCGCGTCGGTGCCGGGCTCCTCGATGATCACATGGGCGTTGGTGCCGCTGATGCCGAAGGAGGAGACGCCGGCCCGGCGGGGCCGTTCGCCGCCCGCCCAGGGCAGGTTCTCGGTCAGCAGGGACACCGCGCCCGCCGACCAGTCCACCTGCGGTGTGGGTGCGTCGACGTGCAGCGTCCTGGGCAGCACGCCGTGGCGCATCGCCATCACCATCTTGATGACCCCGGCGACACCGGCGGCCGCCTGGGAGTGCCCGATGTTCGACTTCAGCGATCCGAGCCGCAGCGGACGACCGGCCGGCCGCTCCTGGCCGTAGGTCGCGATCAGGGCCTGCGCCTCGATGGGGTCGCCGAGCCGGGTGCCGGTGCCGTGCGCCTCGACGGCGTCCACGTCCGCCGGCGACAGCCCCGCGCCGGCCAGGGCCTGACGGATGACCCGCTCCTGGGAGGGGCCGTTGGGCGCGGTCAGACCGTTGCTGGCGCCGTCCTGGTTGACGGCGGAGCCGCGTACCACCGCGAGGACCCGATGGCCGTTGCGGCGCGCGTCCGGGAGCCGTTCCAGCACCACGACGCCGACGCCCTCGGCCCAGCCGGTGCCGTCGGCGGCGGCCGCGAACGCCTTGGAGCGCCCGTCCGTCGACAGTCCCCGCTGGCGCGAGAACTCGACGAAGACACCGGGGCCCGACATGACCGTCACCCCGCCCGCCAGGGCGAGGGAGCACTCCCCCTGCCGCAGCGACTGCGCCGCCAGATGCAGCGCCACCAGCGACGACGAGCAGGCCGTGTCCACCGATACGGCCGGGCCTTCGAGGCCCAGCGAGTACGCCACCCGGCCCGAGACGACGCTGGCCGCGCTGCCGGTCAGGACGTATCCGTCCGCGCCGCCCGCCGGCTCCGAGAGCCGGGGGCCGTACTCGCCGCCCGACGCTCCGACATAGACACCGGTGTCCGTGCCGCGCAGCGCCGTCGGGTCGATGCCCGCCCGCTCCACGGCCTCCCACGAGGTCTCCAGGAGCAGCCGCTGCTGGGGGTCCATGGCGAGGGCCTCGCGCGGGCTGATCCCGAAGAACGCCGCGTCGAAGTCGGCCGCGTCGTAGAGGAATCCGCCGCTGCGGGTGTACGTCGAGCCGGTCCGGCCGGGCTCGGGGTGGTACAGCCGCTCCACGTCCCAGCCCCGGTCGTGCGGCAGGTCGCCGATGGCGTCGCCGCCCGAGACGACGAGATCCCACAGCGCGTCGGGCGACGCCGCCCCGCCGGGGTAACGGCAGGCCATGCCCACGATCGCCACCGGCTCGTCGGCCGCGAAGGCCGCTCCCGCGACCGGGGACGCCGCGGCGCCCTCGCCGGTGAGCCGGGAGAGGACGAACCGGGTCAGCGCCCGGGGGGTGGGGTGGTCGAAGATCAGGGTGGACGAGAGCCGCAGGCCCGTCGCCGCGTTCAGGCGGTTGCGCAGGTCCACCGCGGTCAGCGAGGTGAGGCCCAGTTCCGAGAACACCCGCTCCTCGCGGACGCGTTCGGGCGAGGCGAACCCGAGGACGGCGGCGACGGCGCCGCGCACCAGTTCCGACACCGCCCGTTCGCGCTCGGCCTCGTCGAGTCCTGCCAGCCGCCGCTCCAGGGCCTCGCCGCCGGTCTGCCGGGCGCCCGGGGCGAGCCCGGCGGCCAGGGCCTCGGGCAGCGCGTCGAACAGGGGGCTGGGACGGGCCGCGGTGAAGGCGGGGAGGAACGTCTCCCAGTCGACCCCGGCCACGGTGACGCAGACGTCGTCGCACTCCAGCGCCCGGCCCAGGGCGGCGAGCCCGGCACCGGGGTCGATCCCCCGCAGGCCGATCCGTTCGAAGCCTCCCGCGACGGCCGCGTCAGCCGCCATCCCGGCGCCCTCCCAGGGGCCCCAGGCGATCGAGGTCGCCGGCAGGCCCTCCGCGCGGCGGCGCTCGGCCAGGGCGTCCAGGTACGCGTTGCCGGGGGCGTAACCGCCCTGGCCGGGCAGCCCCCAGGTGGCGGCCACGGACGAGAACAGCACGAAGGCGGACACCTTCCACCGCCGGGTCAGGACGTCGAGGTGGTGTGCGGCGGTGGCCTTGGCGCGCAGCGCCCCGTCCAGCTGGGCGGGGGTCAGCGACTCGACGAGGGCGTCGTCGAGCCGGCCCGCGGCGTGCACCACCGTCGTCAGCGGGAGGTCCTCCGGCACGCCGGCGAGTACGGCCTCCAAGGCGTCGCGGTCGGCGGCGTCGCACGCGGCGATGGTCACCCGCGCCCCGAGGGCGGTCAGTTCCTCCCGCAGCCGGCCGGCCCCCGGAGCCCGCTCGCCCCGGCGGCCGACCAGCAGAAGGTGCTCGGTCCCGGCGGCGGCCAGCCACCGCGCGACCTGCGCTCCCAGCGCGCCCGTCCCGCCGGTGACGAGTGCGGTGCCGCGGGCCGCGACACCGCGGGCGGGGCGGGCCGGGGTGTGTGCGGCCTCGGCGCCGCGGCGGGCGGCGGCCCGCTCCAGGCGCCGGGCGAACACGCCGAGGGGCCGCACCGCGACCTGGTCCTCGGCGCCGGGGCCGGCCAGGAGACCGGCGAGGTGGGCGGCCGAGGCGTCGTCCGCCCGCTCGGGCAGGTCGACCAGACCGCCCCGGCGTTCGGGGTGCTCCAGGGCGACGATCCGCCCCAGGCCCCACACCTGGGCCTGTTCGGGACGGCGCGTGGGGTCCTCGACGCCGGTCGACACGGCGCCGCGGGTGGCGTACCAGAGCGGGGCCTCGATCTCCAGGTCGCCGACCGCCTGGGTCAGGGCCAGCGTGGCCGCCAGTCCGCTGGGTACGGAGGCGTGTGCGGCCAGATGGCCGTCGGCGAGGGCGAGCAGGGAGAGGATGCCGGCGGGCGCCGCGCCGTCGAGCTCGGCGCGCAGCCGCTCGCCGATGCGCTCCCGGCCGGCCCCCGGGTCGATCTCGACGGGGCGTACGTCCGCGCCGCGTGCGCGCAGCGCGCGCAGCGCCGCCTTCGCCCACGGGCCGCCGTCCGGGCCGGGCGGGACGGCCACGAGCCAGGTGCCGGGCACGCCGACGGCGGGTGCGGGCGCGACCCTGCGCCAGGTGACGCGGTAGCGCAGGGCGTCCAGGGCGGAGTCCGCGCGTCGCCGGCCGCGCCATGCGGAGAGCACGGGCAGTGCGGCCGACAGGGCTTCGCCGGGGGGCCCGTCTCGGTCGGAGCCGAGCTCATCGGCGAGGGCGTCCAGGTCGCCCTGCTCGACGGCGGCCCAGAAGCGTTCCTCCGCCCCGTCGGGCCCGGCCGAGGGGCCGGTGCTCCGCGGCTCGGGGGCCTCCAGCCAGAAGCGCTCCTTGCGGAAAGGGTAGGTGGGCAGCTCCGCCGGGCGCGCGTCCGTGCCGGCGAACACCACGTCCCAGTCCACCTCGGTGCCGTGGAGGAAGTCGTCGGCGACGGACGCCATGACGCCCCGGGCGTCACCGCGCCCCTCGGTGGTCTCCCCCGGTGCGGCCGGGGTCACGACGCCCTCGGCGCCGGAGGCGACGGCGGCGAGGCCCGCGAGGAGCTCCGCGCGCCCGGCGCCGACGACCACCGCGCGGTGCTCGAACACCGCACGGGCGGTGGCCAGCGCGCAGGCCACGTCGAGCGGGCGCGGCGCGGCGTCCGACAGCAGGTGCGCGCTGATCCGCAGGGCCTGCTCGCGCAGCGCCTCGGGGGTCCTGGCGGACAGCACCCACGCGAGGACCGGGTCGGTCCCGTTGGGTGCGTCGGCGGTGTCCGGGAGCGGCGGCGCCGGCTCGGACCGGCTGTCGGCCGGCTCGTCGGCAGCGCCGGGTTCCTCCAGGATGACATGGGCGTTGGTGCCGCTGATGCCGAAGGAGGAGACGCCGGCCCGGCGGGGCCGTTCGCCGCCCGCCCAGGGCAGGTTCTCCGTCAGCAGGGACACCGCGCCCGCCGACCAGTCGACGTGCGGGGTCGGTTCGTCGACGTGCAGCGTCCTGGGCAGCACGCCGTGGCGCATCGCCATCACCATCTTGATGACCCCGGCGACACCGGCGGCCGCCTGGGAGTGCCCGATGTTCGACTTCACCGATCCGAGCCGCAGGGGGCGGTCCTCGGGGCGGCCCCTGCCGTACGCCGCCAGCAGGGCCTGCGCCTCGATGGGGTCGCCGAGCCGGGTGCCGGTGCCGTGCGCCTCGACGGCGTCCACGTCCGCCGGCGACAGCCCCGCGCCGGCCAGGGCCTGGGCGATCACCCGCTCCTGCGCGGGGCCGCTGGGGGCGGTCAGACCGTTGCTGGCGCCGTCCTGGTTGACGGCGGAGCCGCGTACCACCGCGAGGACCCGATGGCCGTTGCGGCGCGCGTCCGAGAGGCGCTCGACCAGCAGCACGCCGACGCCCTCGGCCCAGCCGGTGCCGTCGGCGGCGGCCGCGAACGCCTTGCAGCGCCCGTCCGTCGAGAGTCCCCGCTGGCGCGAGAACTCGGCGAACGTACCGGGCGTCGACATGACCGTCACCCCGCCCGCCAGGGCGAGGGAGCACTCCCCCTGCCGCAGCGACTGCGCCGCCAGGTGCAGCGCCACCAGCGACGACGAGCAGGCCGTGTCCACCGATACGGCCGGGCCTTCGAGGCCGAAGGTGTACGCCAGCCGGCCGGAGGCGACGCTCGCCGCGCTGCCGGTGAGCAGGTGGCCGTCGGTGCCCTCCACCGCCTCGTGCAGGCGGGGCCCGTAGTCGGGCGCCATCAGGCCGGTGAACACGCCGGTACGGCTGCCGCGCAGCCGCTCCGGATCGATCCCGGCCCGCTCGAACGCCTCCCACGCCGTCTCCAGCAGCAGCCGCTGCTGCGGGTCGGTGGCCAGCGCCTCGCGCGGGGAGATGCCGAAGAACTCCGCGTCGAACCGGTCGGCGTCGTGCAGGAAGCCGCCGTGCCGGGTGTAGGAGGTGCCCGAGCGCTCGGGGTCGGGGTCGTAGAGGGCGTCCAGGTCCCAGCCGCGGTTGTCCGGGAAGCCGGTGATGGCGTCCCGTCCCTCGGCGACCAGGCGCCACAGGTCCTCCGGGCCGGTGACGCCGCCGGGGAAGCGGCATGCCATGCCCACGATCACCACGGGGTCGTCGGTCGGGACGGCGGGGGCGGCCGCGGATGTCCGGGGGACGGCCTGCCGGGTGCCGAGGAGCTCGGTCAGGAGGTGGGCCGCCAGGGCGTGGGGGGTGGGGTGGGCGAAGACCGCCGTGGTGGGCAACCGCAGTCCGGTCGCCGCGTTCAGCCGGTTGCGGAGCTCCACCGCGCCGAGGGAGTCGAAACCCAGCTCCTTGAAGGCGCGGGCCGGGTCGACCGTCGTGGCGGAACCGTGTCCCAGGACGGCGGCCGTCTCGGTACGTACGAGCTCCAGCAGCAGCACGTCCCGGTCGGCCTCGGGCGCGGCGGTCAGCCGCTGGGCCAGGGACCGGCGGGGGTCGTGCGCGTCCAGGGGCGCAGCGGCGGCCGGGGAGGGCGCGGGCCCGTCGGGGGCCGCCGCGGGGGCGGTGGCGGACGGCAGCCAGTACGGCTCGCGCTGGAAGGCGTACGTGGGCAGGTCGACCGGCCGGCCGTCGCCCAGGGCCGGGCTCCAGTCGACGGCCGCTCCGGCCACGTGGGCCTGGGCCAGCGAGGTCAGGACGCGGGCCCGGTCCCCCTGTTCACGGCGGAGCGTGCCCACCACGGCCGCCGGGTCCCCGGGGGTGGTGGCGAGGTCGATGGTCTCCTGGACGCCGACGGCGAGGACCGGGTGCGGGCTGGACTCGACGAACAGCCGGTGCCCGTCGGCGAGCAGGGCGCGCAGGGTCTCCTCGAACCGTACGGTCCGGCGCAGATTGCGGTACCAGTAGGCGCCGTCCAGGCCGGTGGTGTCGGCCATGCGGGCGCCGGTCACGGTCGAGTAGAAGGCGGTGCCGGTGGCGGGCAGCGGGGTGATGTCGTCGAGGGCGGCGAGCAGTTCGTCGCGGACGGCCTCGACCCCGGGCGAGTGCGAGGCGTAGTCGACGTCGATCCGCCGGGCCCGTACCCCTTCCTCCTCGTAGGCGGCCAGCAGGTGGTCCAGTACGCCGGGCTCGCCGGCGATCACGGTGGAGGACGGCCCGTTGACGGCGGCCACGGCGACGCTGCCGTTCCAGGGGGCGACGCGGTCGGCGACGTCGGCGACCGGCAGGGGTACGGAGACCATGCCGCCGGTCCCGGCGAGCCGGGCGAGCGCCTGGGAACGCAGGGCGACGATCTTGGCCGCGTCCCTCAGCGACAGCACCCCGGCCACCTGCGCGGCGGCGATCTCGCCCTGGGAGTGGCCGACCACCGCGTCCGGCACGACGCCGTGCGCCTTCCACACCTCGGCGAGCGAGACCATGACCGCCCACAGCGCGGGCTGCACCACGTCGACCCGCTCCAGCGAGGGGGCACCGGCGTCGGCGCGCAGCACGGCCGTGAGGGACCAGTCGACGAACTCGGACAGGGCGTCCTCGCAGGCGGCGACGTGCGCGGCGAAGACGTCGCTGTCCTCCAGGAGGGCCCGGCCCATGGCCTGCCACTGGGAACCCTGCCCGGGGAAGACCAGGACCGTGCGGCCGCCGGTCCCGGGGCCCGTGCCGACGACGGCGTTCCTGGCCGACCGGCCCTCGGCGACGGCGGTGAGGCCGGCCAGCAGGTCCTCGCGTCCGGCGCCCATCACGACCGCGCGGTGCTCGAACACCGACCGGGTGGCCACCAGGGAGTGCCCGATGTCCGCCGGGTCCAGGTCCGGCCGGTCCGTCACATGGGCGGCCAGCCGGGCGGCCTGGGCCCGCAGCGCCCCTGCGCTCCGGCCGGACAGGACCCATGGCACGACGGTGCCCGGCTCCGCGGCGCAGTCCGCCGCCGGTGCGCGGCCGGCGGTGTGCGGGGCCTCGGACAGCACCACATGGCAGTTGGTGCCGCCCACGCCGAAGGAGCTGACGCCCGCGACGAGTTCGCGGCGCTCGTCGGGCCAGCCGGTCAGCGCGGTGTGGACGCGCAGGTTCAGCTCGTCCAGCGGGATGCGCGGGTTGGGCGTCTCGTAGTGGAGGCTCGGCGGCAGCCGGCGGTGCCCGATGCTCAGCGCGACCTTGATGAGCCCCGCGATGCCGGCAGCACCCTCAAGGTGGCCGATATTGGTCTTGACGGATCCAACATGCAGGGGGTTCACGCCTGCCGTACGGGGGCGGCCGAGAGCGGCCCCGAGGGCGGCGGCCTCGACCGGATCGCCGACCGGCGTCCCCGTGCCGTGCAGCTCGACGTACTGCACGTCGTCGGGGCGGGTCCCGGCGCGGGCGTGGGCCCGGCGGATGACGTCCTCCTGGGCGCGCGGACTGGGGGCGGTGAGCCCGTCCCCGCCGCCGTCGTTGTTCGTCGCGCTGCCGCGGATCACGCACAGGACCCGGTCACCGTCGGCGAGGGCCCGGTCCAGGGGCTTGAGGACCACGAGGCCGCCGCCCTCGCCGCGTACGTAGCCGTTGGCGCGCGCGTCGAAGGCGTGGATGCGCCCGTCCGGGGACAGGCCGCCCATCGTGGCCGCGGTGACCGCGTTCTCCGCCGCCAGGGCCAGGTTCACCCCGCCGGCCAGGGCCAGCTCGCTCTCGCCGCGCCTCAGGCTCTCGCAGGCGAGGTGGACCGCGACGAGCGACGAGGACTGCGCCGAGTCGACGGTCAGGCTGGGGCCGCGCAGACCGAGGCCGTACGACACGCGGTTGGCGATGATGCCCCGCTGAAGACCCGTCAGCCAGTGGCGGGTGACCTTGCCGGTGCCCTCCCGGCGCAGCAGGGTGGCGTAGTCGTCCCAGATCGCCCCGACGAAGACACCGGTGCGGCTGCCCTCGATCCGCTCGGGGACGATCCGGGCGTGCTGGAGCGCCTCCCAGGCCAGCTCCAGGACCAGCCGCTGCTGGGGGTCCATCGCGAGCGCCTCGCGGGGGCCGATCCCGAAGAAGGCCGGGTCGAACCCGGTGACCGTGGACCAGTCGAGAAAGCCTCCGTGCCGGGTGTCGGCCCGGCCCGGGGCCTGGAGGTCGCCCTCGCCGTACAGCGCGGCGGCGTCCCACCGTTCGGTGGGCGTCGGGACCACGGCGTCGACACCGTCCCGCAGGAGCTCCCAGTACTCCTGGGGGGACGACGCCCGGGGCAGCCGGCAGGCCAGACCGACGATCGCGATCGGAGCGTCCGCCGTCGGACCCGCCGGGTCGAGGGCGCCCGAGGGAGCCGATGGACCGGACGGATCGAACGGACCGCCCAGCCGCGCACGCGGACTGCGCCCGGACCGCCCGGACCGCTCGGTCCCCTCGGCCCGTCGCGGCCGCTCGGGCCGTCCGGTGGCCCGGCCGCCGTTGTCGCCGTTTCCGCCGTCCATGAAGCCGACTCCCCCGTTTTCGTTCGGAGCAGCCCTGATCGGTGACCGGCGCTCCTCGGACTGCACTCTGTCTTTCCGGGCGGCGTCCCGCGCGCGTTCCGGACAGTGTTGAGCGGCCTTTGAGAGGCCTTTGTGCCTCCGCCCGCCGGGCCGGCAAGAACCGTGACGTGCGCGCGGAGTGGTCCCCGGAGCGTGCGAGCGCGGGCGGTCCCGACCAGCCTCGGTGTCCTTCGATGGACCTCCGTGTCCCTCGGTCAGGGAACGAGGACGACGCGGCCCATGCTCTGTCGCCGCTCCAGCAGGTCGTGGGCGTGCGGTGCCTCGTCGAGCGGCACTCGCGCGTGGATCACGGGGCGCACCGATCCCTCCGACACCATCCGCACCAGGTCCCGCACCGCTTCCTCGGCGAGGTCGGGCCTGTTCTGCAGGAGTGTCGGCATGCTGAAGCCCATGACCTGGCGCATGCCGAGAAGGTCCAGGACCGGGATGTCGGGCTGCTCGGCGTCCCCGCCCGAGCCGCCGAAGAACACCAGCCGGCCGTAGGGAGCCAGCAGATGGATGTCGGTGACGAGCTGCTTGCCGCCGATCCCGTCGAGGATCACGTCCACACCCCCGGTCCCCGCCGCCTCGGCGACCCGCTCCGTCCAGTCGGGAGCGGTGTAGTCGATGGCCGCGTCCGCGCCGAGCGAGCGGATGAAGTCCAGCTTGGCCGGGGAGCCGGCGGTCGCGAGGACCTTCCCCGCGCCCAGCGCCCTGGCGACCTGGACCGCGATGTGCCCGACCGCGCCGGCGCCGGCGTGGACCAGGACGGTCTCGCCGGCCGCCAGCCGCGCCGTGCGCAGCAGGTTGATGGCGACGCGACCGGTGGCGCCGAGGATGGTCGCCTCGGCGGGGTCGAGGCCGGCCGGGATGGGCAGGACACGGGCGGCCGGGGCCGCCACGTACTCCGCGTAGGCGTCACGCGCCTTCCACACCGTGACCCGCATGCCGGGCGTGATGCCGGCGACCTCGGCACCGACCTCCACGACGGTGCCGGAGACGTCGGTGGACGGGCAGTGGGGCAGGGAGGGAGCTCCCAGGGGGAACGTCCCGAGCCTGCGCTGCACGTCGGCGTGGTCGACGCCGATCGCCTCGGCCCGTACGAGCACGTCCTGGGGCCCGTATGCGGGGAGGTCGGCCTCCTCGGTCCGCAGTACGCCGGACGGGCCGTATTCATGGTGGCGGACTATGCGCACGCCGCTTCCTTTCGACAGTCGGTAGGTTCAGCCGCGGCCGGGGGTGTCGCCCCGCGCGGTGAGATCCCGCAACCGTACGCACATGTCCCACACATCGGTGTGGAGGGTGTGCAGCGGGCACAGGAGGAGCTCGGTCCGCCCCACGGCCGGGTGGCTGAAGGACAGCCGGGCGTCCTCCTCCGTGAGCCGGACACCGTGGGGCCGCAGCCATGACTCGTAGAGCGTCCGTGCGACGTGCCGCAGCCGCCAGCTCTTGCCCGTGGCGGCCACCGCCTGTTCGCCGGCGAGCTGTTCGGCCGCCCGGCACTTCGGGCCGTCACAGCCGGCGGGCCGATGGCAAACGGTCAGGGGCATCCACCGGTCGAGGATCTCCAGATCCTCCCTGGACAGCCCGGAACGGGGTGTGCAGTCGACTGTGATGGCGGGGCGTCCCTCCCCGCCGGTTCGGTGCACGCCGGTGTCTCCCATCCCTCCCTGCGCGGCGGGTCAGTGACCCATGCCGATGCCGCCGCTCACCGGTACGACAGCACCGGTGACGAAGGCGGCCGCGTCGCTCGCCAGGAACTGCACGACCGCGGCGACCTCCTCTGGCGTTCCGGTCCGCTTGAGCGGGGTGTTCGCGATGAGCTCGGCCCGCCGCTTGTCGGTGACGTGCTGGATCATGTCGGTCTCGATGAGACCGGGGGTGACGACGTTGGCCGTGATGTTGCGGCCGCCGAGCTCCCAGGCCAGCGAGCGGGCGAGGCCCACCAGGCCGCTCTTGGAGGCCGCGTAGTTGGTCTGGCCGGGCGAGCCGAGGGTGCCCATCACCGAGGACATGAAGACCAGCCGGCCCCACCGCTTGCGCAGCATGCCGCCGGTGGCGTGCTTGGCCAGCCGGAAGGCTCCCATGACGTTGGTGTCGAGGACGTCGTGGAAGTCGGCCTCCTTCATCATCGGCAGCAGGCCGTCGCGGGTGATGCCCGCGTTGGCGACCAGCACCTGGACGTGGCCGTACTGCGCCTCGACCTCGGCGACCGCGCGCTTGACGGACTCCTCGTCGGTGACGTCGCAGTGCACGCCGAACAGGTCGGCCGGCGGCTCGCCGCTGCGGTACGTCACCGCCACCTTGTCGCCGGCCTCGGCGAACGCGCGCGCCACGGCGAGACCGATGCCCCGGTTGCCTCCGCTGATCAGAACAGTGCGGCTCATGACGAAATCCTCTCGGGGGTCGGGGTGACGCCGGGGCCGGTCCGCGGGATTCCGCAGAGCTCCCGCAGTGCGCGGATGGCGTCCTCGGTGTCGGTGAAGTGCAGTCCGTGCCAGCCGGCCCGGACGGCGCCCTCGCAGTTCTCGGCGAGGTCGTCGGCGAGCAGACTCTGCTCCGCGGGGATCCGCGAGCGCTCGACCGCGAGGTCGAAGATCTCCTTGTCCGGCTTGCGGCAGCCGGTCTGGAAGGACATCACCAGGTCGTCGAAGTCCTCCGGCGGCACCATCAGGCGCCAGTACGCGTCCCAGCCGGGCGGCATGTTGGACAGCAGGCCGACGAAGACGCCGGCCGACCGCAGGCGACGCAGTTCGTCGATCCACGGCTGGTTGACGCGCCGGTCGGCGAACCACCGCTCGGCGAAGTTCGACATGTCGGCCGTGACGCCGAACTGGTCGTACAGCGCCGCCTCGACCTGCCGGCCCCACTCCTCCTCGGTGGCCAGCGGGGTGTCGAGGACCTCCATGGAGCCCGCGCCGTACGCCTTGCCCACGGTGCGCATGGCGGTGTGCAGCATCCGCGGTTCCAGACCCAGCGGCCGGCAGAACGCCTCCACGGCCCAGGGCAGGGGCGGGGTGAGGACGCCGCGGAAGTCGGTCCAGACCGCCCGTACGGTCCCGGTCAACTGTCCGCTCCGGTCCTCGGGTCGGGCTCCTGGTACAGCCGCACCGAGGCGGTGGCGATGGTGCGCCCCGACTGCTCGAAGGCGACGTCGAGGATGTTGCCGTCGCCCTGCGGCATCGTCGCGCTCAGCACCACGGGCGCGTCCAGCTCGGCGAAGCGCAGGAACGCGGCGTCCACGCCCAGCACATGGGTGGAGCCCAGCTGGCGGCCGCGCCAGAAGGCGGCCAGCAGGCCGAGCTGGCGAGCGCCTTCCAGCAGCGTCATGGCCGGGTAGTGGTCGTACTCGTGATCGAAGAGGCTGCGGTTCTCGAAGTCGGGGACCAGCTGGGCCGTCAGCCGGCCCTCGTCGAACGCGGGCGAGGCCAGCACGACATTGCCGCGCGAGGTACGTCCGACCTGCTCGGGGGCGAGGATCGCGGACCGGTCGGGGCGCGGCACCTCACGGGTGGAGGGCGCGACGCCGCCCCGCTGGTACTCGCGCAGCGCGCGGTACTCGGTCTTCGTCAGCGCGCTGACCTGCATGGTCGAGGTGCCGACGGCCCTGCCGTTGAAGGTCAGCTCCTGTGCGACGCCCACCTTGCGGGCGCGGTCGGCCTTCATCCGGACCGTCGGGTACTCGGTGAGCAGCTGGAGCTCGCCCGGGTCGCCGCCGGTGCGCAGGGCCTCGGGGTCGTCCAGCTGCACGGAGACCTCGTTGACGAGGAAGGAGGTGTCCATGGGGATGTCGAGGAAGGTGTGGGCCGCGCACACCGCGGCCTGACGGCACGCCTCCAGGACCAGCAGGACATCGGTGATGGCCGGCTTCTGGAGGTGGTCGTTGTAGTAGCTGTGGGACAGCGGGGTCTGGGCGCCGGCGAGATAGACGGAGTCGCCGATCTGCCGGGCGTCGGTGACGAACACCTCCGCCACCGCGGCGCGGTGGACCAGGTGACGGTCGACGGTGTGCGCGAAACGTATGTGGAGTGCGGGTTCGGCAGACGAGGCCACTACGGTCTCGGACATTGAGGGTTCTCTCTCCAGACTTCGGGAAGGGCGCCCGGCACGAGGGCGGCTGTCAGCGGCGGGCGCGCAGGACGACGGCCGAGGCGACGGCGCCCGCGGCCACCACGAGGCCCGTGGCGGTGAGGGTCGCGGCGTCGGGGTGGATCAGCGCCTGACCGCGCAGCGCCTGCCAGGTGACGATGGCCAGCAGACCGGTCCAGACCAGACCCAGGACGATGACGAACCGGGCGGCGGCGCCCTCGTCGGCGAAGCGGGAGCGCGGGCGGCGCCGTCCCGCGACACCGACGGCCAGGGCGGCCAGCGGCAGGACCTGGAGGGCGTGGATGCCGACGAAGTGCGGGATACGCAGGTCGCCGCCCTCGGTGCTCCAGTTGGTCAGCGGCATGCCGGGGCCGCCGTCCTCCACGCCGACGTTGTGCGCGCCGACGAGGGTGGGCAGTCCGGCGTCCATCGCCTGCTGCTGGTCGGGGGTCGGGGTGTTCATCAGCATGCCGAGCGCCATGCCGATCACGGCGAGCGCGAGTCCGATGCGTACGCCCCATCGCAGCGGCGGGGTGAGTGAGCGGTCCCGGAGGACCAGGACCGCCGCCACGAAGTTCGAGGTCCACAGGACGATCACGGCGACGGTCATGCTGTGCATGAACGCGGTGTTCACCGGGGTCGTCATGTTGAAGTGGCTGTAGGTGCCGCGCCATGCCTGGATCGAGATGATCAGGGCCTCGGCGAGCGAGCTGATGGCGATCATCGTACCCGCCCACCAGGCGGTCTTCGGGAAGCGCCGGATCTTGGGGATCAGCCAGGCGAGCGTCGCGCCGTAGACGGCGAGCGAGAAGGCGAAGTGCAGCGGCTTCAGCCAGATCGGCGCTCCGTTGAGGATCCGGTCGTCGGCGCCCACACCGGCCAGCGTGGCCAGGGTCAGGACTCCCATCGACACGGAGAAGGCGGCCAGGGGCCAGTGCACGGCCGAAGGTGCCGGCGTGCGCGCGGCCCCGGTTATCTCCGAGTCCGCCGACGTGCTTTCGCTGATTGTTGAGGGCATGGAATTCCCTTTCTCCGCCACGCCTATCGGGGGCGTTTGCGGGAATCAGCATGTGTGTACTCCGGGGCACTCCTCAACGCCGGTACCACCAAGGGGTACGGGCACTACCTCGAAAGTGACATCGAGAGGTACCGACCCCCCTCCACCAGGCATTCCCCCAACGACACAGGGCCCCTGCCACTTGCGGTGCAGGGGTACGCGCCTTGGGAGCAAAACCCTTCTCGTACCCGCTCCGACCTGCCAGATTCCTGTCATCGGTCGGCGGAGGTCGTCGGCCCAGGAGGGGAATTCACCATGTCGAACAACGCTGTCGCGCTGACGTCGGACGAGATCCTGGCCCGTATCCAGGTCATTGTCGCCGAGGAGCTGGAGCTCGAAGAGGAGCCCTCGACCCTCGACCCCGCCGCCCAGTTCGTCGAGGACTTCGACGCCGACTCGCTCGCGCTGATCCAGATACTGGCTCGCATCGACAAGGAGCTGGGCATAGCCGTCCCGGTCGAGGAGGCCGAGAACCTCACCGACCTGGGCACCCTCGCGGGCCACGTCGTCGCGCTCGCCTCGGGGGCCGAGCGTGCCTGAAGCCACTTCGCGTCGCGTCGTGGTGACCGGACTCGGCGCGGTGAGCAGTCTCGGCATGAGTGCCGAGGCCCTCACCGCGTCCGTCCGGGAGGGCCGCAGCGGCATCTCTCCCATCCGTTCCTTCGACACCACCGGTTTCCCCAGCGTGATGGCCGGTGAGGTGCACGACTTCGAACCCCGTGCGGCGCTGCGCACGCTCGACACCGAGCGCTGGGGCCGTTCCTCCCTGCTCGCCGCGGCCGCGGCGGCCCAGGCCGTCGAGGACGCCGGGCTGGACCGCGCGGAGCTGGCCAGGGCCCGCTCCGGCTCCGCCATGGGTACGACGAGCGGCGAGGCCCCGGCGGTCGACCGGCTGACCCAGGAGTGGGTCGGCGGCGGCCTCAAGAGCCTCTCCCCCCACCTGGTCTCCCAGGTGCCGGCCGGCCGGATCGCGGCCGCCGTCAACACCGAACTCGGCCTGACGGGCGAGGCGCAGACCATCCCCACCGCCTGCTCGGCCAGCAACTACGCCATCGGGTACGCGGCCGACCTGGTCCGCACCGGTGAGGCCGACTACATGCTGGCGGGCGGCGCCGACTCGGTGAACCGCTACACCCACGCGGGCTTCCTGCGGCTGGGCGCGCTCGCCGAGGAGGTCTGCCGGCCGTTCGACAAGGACCGCACCGGCATCCTGACCGCCGAGGGCGGTGTGGCGCTGCTGCTGGAGCCGCTGGAGCGGGCCCAGGCCCGTGGCGCGACGATCTACGCAGAGGTGCTCGGCTACGGACTGAGCTGCGACGCGAAGCACATGGTGCACCCGGATTCCGGGAGCATCGCCGAGTGCATCCGCCGGGCGCACCGCAACGCGGGCATCACGCCGGACCAGGTCGACTACATCAGTGCCCACGGCACCGGTACGCCGACCAACGACATCACCGAGGTCACCGCGATCCGCGAGGCCTTCGGGGACCGTCTTCCGCCGGTCAGCTCCGTGAAGTCCATGCTCGGTCACACCATGGGCGCGGCCAGCGGCTTCGGCGCCCTCATCTGCTGCAAGGCGATCCAGCAGGGGTTCCTGCCGCCCACGGCGAACCTCCGCGAGACCGACGCCGCGCTCGGCCCGGGCCTGGACCCGATCCCGAACACGGCCCGTCCGGCCGAGGTGCGCATCGCGCAGAACCACGGCTTCGCCTTCGGCGGCAACAACGCCATCACCATCCTCGGGAAAGTGTCATGACGACCACTCTCGCGTCCACGACGGACGTCACGACAGCGAGCCCGCTGCCCCGCGTCCGGCCCCTGGCGGTCACCGCCCACGGTGTCGTCTCGCCGGCCGGTACCGGGCTCGACGCGCTCGCCGAGGCGCTGCGCGGTACCCGTGAGGCGTGCTCCGACGCCGCCCAGCTGCCGCTCGGTCCGGCCGAGGCCGACGGTCTGCCGGACGCCGTGCGGGTCGTCCCGGACTTCCGGATCGCCGACCACGTGGGCCGCAAGGGCACGCGGCACCTGGACCGTACGACCGCGCTGGGGCTCGCCGCCGCGGCGGTGCTGCGCTCCTCCGCGGGCGCCTCGCCCGACGACCCGGGCTGGGCGGCCACCGGTGTGGTGCTCGGCAGCACCTCGGGCAGTGTCCGCAGCAGCAGCGAGTTCGCCCGCGACACCCATGTCGAGGACCGCCCCTACCTGGTCAACGCGGCCGCGTTCCCCAACACGGTGATGAACTCGGTCACCGGCCAGGTGGCCATCTGGCACGGTCTGCGCGGCATCAACGCCACGCTGTCGGGCGGCACCACGGCCACGCTGGCCGCCTTCCGGTACGCCCGCAACGCCCTCACCCAGGGCCACGCCGACCGCCTTCTGGTCGGCGGCGTCGAGGAGCTGTGCCCGCAGACCGCCTGGGGCTGGGCCGCCACCGGCGCGCTCGCCCCGGGCACCCCGGTCGGCGAGGGCGCGGCCCTGTTCGCCGTCGAGGACGCCGAGGCGGCCCGCGAGGCGGGGACCACGGTCCTCGCCGAGGTCCTCGCCTGTGAGACCGCCTTCGTGCCCGAGGGGGTGCGTCCGGGGCTCACCGGCGCGCTCGCCGACTGCATCGACCGGGCGCTCCGGCGCAGCGGTGTCGACGCCTCCGAGGTCGCTCTGGTCGCCCCGGGCGCCGACGGGCTGATCGCGCTGGAGGGTGCGGAGCAGCGCGCCCTGCGGCGGGTCCTGGGCGACCGCGAGGTCGAGGAGGTCCGCGTCAAGGACGTCGTCGGCGAGGCGTACAGCGCGGACGGCGCCCTCCAGGTCGCCGCGGTGCTGGCCCACTGGCAGGGCACCCCGGCCGACGGCGGCCGGATCGCGCTGGTCACCGGGCTCGGGCACGACGGCAATGTGGCCTGCCTGGTCCTGCGGGACGGGGCGGACCGATGACGGCCGGGCAGGACGGCGCCGGCGTGCTCATCGTCGGCGCCGGCCCGGTCGGGCTCACCGCCGCGGCCGGACTGCTCCAGCAGGGCATTCCGGTACGGCTGATCGACCGGTCCGAGCGGCCCAACCCGCACGCCAAGGCGATCACGCTGTGGCCGCGCGCCCTGGAGGCGCTGCACCGGCTCGGCGCGGCGGACGAGATCCTGGAGCGGGGTCTGGCGCTGCACGCGCAGAACTACCACTCGGCGGGCAAGCAGGTCGCCCGGCTCACCTTCGACCAGGTCAAGGACACCCGGTTCCCGTTCGCGGTCTCGCTGCCGCAGCAGGAGACCGAGGAGGCGCTGCGCCACCGGTTCGAGGCGCTGGGCGGCAAGACCGAGTTCGGGGTACGGCTGACCGGGCTGCGCCAGGACGCCGACGGCGTGACGGCGGAGCTGACGGACGGTGAGGGCACCTCCGAGGTGCGCGCGGACTGGCTGATCGGCGCCGACGGCGCCCACAGCACCGTGCGCACCGCGATCGGCACGGGTTACGTGGGGGAGACCTACCCCCAGCAGTTCCTGCTGTCCGACGGGCCGTGCGACACCCCGCTCGCCCAGGACGAGGCGCACTACTTCATGACGGCCAAGGGGGTGCTCGTCGTGGTCGGTCTGCCGGGCGGGAACTTCCGGGTCTTCACCAGCCTCCCCCCGGACGCGGAGATCGCCGAGGACATCCGCGCCGAGGTGCAGCGGGCCGCGTCCGAGCGCTGCCCTGTCCCGATCGAGCTCACCGGCGAGCACCGCACCGGTGTCTTCCGGGTGCACCGCAAGGTGGCCGACCGGTTCCGGGACGGCCGGGTGCTGCTGGCCGGCGACGCCGCGCACATCCACAGCCCGGCCGGCGGCCAGGGCCTCAACACCGGGATCGAGGACGCCTCGACGCTCGCCTGGCGGCTCGCCGCTGTGGTACGCGGTGAGCGGTCCGAGGCGTTCCTGGACCGCTGGGAGGACGAGCGGCGCGCCGTCGCCCGCGGCGTCCTCGACGACACCGACCTCCAGACCCGGCTGTGGACTATGAAGGGCTGGAAGCGCAATGTGCGCGACGCCGCCCTCATGGTCGGTGAGCGCACCGGTCTGCTCGACCGTTTCATCACTCCCCGCCAGACCCAGCTGTCCCTGGTCCACGACGGCCCCCGCCGGGCCGCCGGCCGGCTGCGCGAAGGCGCGCGGCTGCCCGACGTCCCCCTCTCCCCCGCCCGTCCGGCGGGTGGCGTGTCCGGCGAGCGGCTGCACGACCTGCTGGACGGCGGGCGGCCTCTGCTGCTGGTGTTCGCCGCCGACAGCGCCCACGCGGAACGTACGACGGAGGCCGTCGGAGCGGCCGCCGCGCTGGCCGCCCCCGGCCACCGGACCGTCGTCGTCTCCAGCGTCCCCGCACCCGAGGAACGGCCTGGTGCGCCGGTCCTCGCCGACCCGGCCGGAGCCCTGCACGCCGCACTCGGCCTGCGCGGCCCCACCGTGTGCCTGGTCCGTCCCGACGCGGTGGTCTCCACGGTCAGTCCCCTGGGCGATCTGCGCCTGGTCCATGACCTGGTGACCTCTCCCCCGCACCCGCACCCCGTACAGGATCCGCTCGAGTAAAGGAGCACGACCTCATGTCCACCCCCGACGCCCGGCCCGCTGCCGGGAACCGTACGGGGCTCACCCTTCTTGTGGTGTGCCTCGGCGTATTGATCGTGCCGCTGGGAGTCAGCGGCACCCCGGTGGCGCTGCCCGACATCGGGCGCGAACTCGGCGGCAGCCTGGCCTCTCTGCAGTGGGTGGTCAACGCCTACAACGTGATGGCGGCCAGCCTGATGATGGTCGCGGGTTCGCTCGCCGACCTCATCGGCCGCAAGAAGATGTTCGCCTTCGGCACCGGGCTGTACGCCGTCTCGCTGATCGCCACGGTCTTCGCCCCCAGCGTGCTCGTGATCGACATCGCGCGTGGTCTGGCGGGTGTCGGCGCCGCCGCGCTGATGACGTCGGCGACCGCGATCGTCGCCACCACGTTCGACGGCGCCGCCCGCGCCAAGGCGTTCGCCGTCGCGGGTATGACCCTCGGCGCCGGTCTGGCGCTCGGCCCGACGACCAGTGGTCTGCTGGTCGGCGCCTTCGGCTGGGAGTCGGTGTTCTACGCGCACCTCGCGCTCGTGGTGCTCTCGATGCTCGGTCTGCCCTTCCTGGCCGAGTCGCGCAACCCGGACGCCGGCCGGATCGACTGGCCCGGCACCGTGACCTTCAGCCTGGCGCTGGTGCTGTTCACGCTCGCCATCATCCAGGGCCCGCAGAACGGCTGGGCCAGCGGAACCGTGCTCGGCCTGTTCGCCGGCTCGATCGTGCTGATCGCGATCTTCGCGGTGGTGGAACGTCGCCACGCGGCACCGATGTTCGACCTGTCGCTGTTCAAGGAGCGCCGCTTCCTCGCGGTGAACCTGCTCAACGTGGCCTTCTCGTTCGGCTTCATCGGCCTGCTGCTGGTGCTCCCCGCGTACCTGATCGGTGCGAACGGCGCGAGCAGCGAGGGTGCCGGTCTGATCATGCTCCTGCTGACCGGACCCGTGCTGTTCTGTCCGCTCATCGGCGGCAGGATGGTCGCGGCCGGTGTGCAGATGCGTGTGGTGCTCGGCCTCGGTCTGATCCTGATCGCGGCGGGCTGTGCCTGGCTGACGGTCGCCCACCCCGGGATCAGCGTGCTCGGCCTCGCCGGTCCGCTCCTCGTCGCCGGTGTCGGCGTCGGTCTGATCATGGGTGTCCTCGACGGCGCCGCGGTCAGCACCGTGCCGCCGGAGCGCGCCGGCATGGCGGCCGGCATGTTCAACACCATCCGCCTGGCCAGTGAGGCCATCGCGGCCGTGGTGATGGTCGCCGCCCTCGCGTCCATGGTCCGCTCCCGGATCACCGACGGCCTCTCCCAGTACCTGGGCGACAAGGCCTCGGCCGGTACCGCCGCCGACCAGGTCGCCAGCGGTGACGCCGCCGGTGTCGTGGCCGACGCGCCCGCGAACCTGCGGGACTCGTTCCTGGACTTCCTGTCCCAGGGTCACACCGATGCCCTGCGCATCATCCTGTGGGCCTCCGCCGCGCTGTGTGCCGTCACCGCGGTGGCCGTCCACCTCATGCTCGCCGAGCGCGACGTGAGCGCGCCGGCCGACGAGGCGGCCGCGGCGCCGCGTAAGCGGACGCTCGTCGACGACTGACCCGCCCCCCTCCCTGCCGGGTCTCCGGTGCGCTCCCCCGCGCACCGGGGACCCGGCGGGCGTCGAAAGGAACCGGATCATGCTCGATCCCGACACGGTCGATGTGTGGGTGATACCCCTCGATGCCGTCGCCCCCGGCGGTCATGACTCCCGCGCGGGCGAACTCAGCCCGTACGAGCAGCAGCGGCTGCGCCGGCTCGAACGCAATCCGCGGGCCCGGCACCGCTACCTCGCCTCCCACCTCGCGGCCCGCGACATCGTCGCCGGATACCTGGGCTGCGAGCCCGCCGACCTCACCCATGTGCGCAACGCCCAGCACGGCAAGCCCGGTTACATCCTCGGCTGGTGCCCCGGCCCCGCGATCAGCCTCTCCCGTTCCGACGGACTGGCCCTGCTGGCGGTGCGGCAGCCGGGCTCGACGGTCGGCGTCGACGTGGAGCGCATCCGTCCGGGCATCGACTGGCCCAGGGTGCTCGGCCGGCCGAACGTGGAGACCGCGTCCGGATTCCGCGCCTGGACCCGGCTGGAGGCGTCCGTCAAGGCGTCGGGTCTCGGACTCTCCGCCTCGGTGGGACGGGACCTCTCCCCCTGGCCCGCCACCCCGGTGACACTGCCGCACCCCTTCCGCGACTACGCGGCGGCGGTCGCGACCGACCACGGCGGACGTGTCCAAGCCGACATCCGGCTGCGTCACCACTGCGCTTCGCGGACAGACCTGGCGAATTCAGCCAATCTCACAGGCCGGGACACGATAAACCGTGGTTACATATTGAATTCCGCTCGATCTTCAGCGTGATTGGTTCGCGTAGACTCCCTCCCGGTGACACTAGGGGGAAGGGTTCGCACCATGATGAAGACACAGCAGGACGAGTACGTCAGTTCAGCGGCTCGGCAGCTGGAGAACCGGTTGTCCGCAGGCAGAGACGAAATAATCAGCCGCTTCCAGGATTCCCTCATCAGCGTATGCAGCCCGTTGGTCTCCACCGACGAGCTCTGGAGCGAGGCACGGGAACACGCCAAACTGGTCCTTGAGGAGTGCTGCGAGTCGCTGCGCAACGGAACCGACGCCGCGGCCGCCGCGAACATCGCCCTCAGCCTCTCGGTGGGTCTGAGCACCCGCGGCATCCTGCAGACGGTGCACCCCGCCGACACGCTCCGCTCCTCCGGCCTGCTCTTCCAGATCACGCTGCAGTACCTGATCAACGCCGCCGCCGACCTGCCGCCCGAGCAGTCCTCCGAGTGCCTCGGCCGTGCGGTGTCGGCCCTCAACCACAGCCTCGCGACCTGCCTCCAGGTATCGGCCGCAGGGTATGACGCGTACCTGCTGAACAAGGTGGAGCAGACCGCCAACAGCCACCGCAAGCGGCTGGGCCGCGACCTCCACGACCACCTGGGCAACAGCCTGGCGATGGCCCACCGTTACCTGGATCTGCACGAGCTGGCGGTCGAGCAGGACCAGCCGGCGGAGAAGCGCGAGCGCTGCCTGGCCCGGGTCAGGGAGGCCCTGGACGAGGCGGGGGACTACACCCGCGGCCTGATCTCGGACCTGCGGGTGAGCACCGGCACCCGGCGGCTGGCCGATGCCCTGAGGGAGTACGCCGAGCGGCACCAGTCGCCCGATGTGGAGCTCCACATCGAGGTGAACGGGGACGAGAGCTGGCTGCCGCAGCAGCACTCCGAGGAGCTCTTCCTGGTCCTGCGGGAGTTCTTGCGCAACTCGCTGACGCACGCCCGGCCGCGCACGGTCGCGCTGAAGGTGGATGTGGCCCCCCACCGCGTGGACTGCTTCGCCCATGACGACGGGGACGGCTTCGACATGGACTGTCCGTCCGGCCGGCGGGGCAGCGGGCTCGCGTCGATGCGGGAGCGGACCATCGGTCTGGACGGCATGTTCTTCCTGAGCAGTACCCCCGGGGTGGGCACGGGCATGCGGATGTCCCTGCCGCTGCCACAGGGCAGCAGCGTCAGGACGTTCAAGGAGCCCGCCACTTCATGAGCTTGTACCGGATCATCATCGCCGACGATCACACGCTGCTGCGGGACGCACTCGCCGAACTGATCAGGGGCATGGGGGACTTCGACGTGGTCGCCGCCGTCGGTGACGCGCCCAGCATGGTGGCCGCGGTGGCGGAGCACCGCCCGGACGTGGTGCTGATGGACATCGAGATGCCGGGCAACGAGGATCCGGCGCGCACGGTCCGGGCCCTTCAGGCCGCCTCCACGGACACCAAGATCATGGTCCTGACCATGCACGACGACCCGCGCCTGCTCCAGGCCCTGCTGCCGCTGGGCATCCGGGGCTATCTGCACAAGACGGCCACGCACCGCTCGCTGACCGCGGCCCTCCGGGACGCGTGCAGCCAGGACGGGCTGACCGTGTCGCTGCCGCCCCGGTCCCGTCCGGGCCCCGAGCCGGAGCCCGAGCCGGAGCGCGAGGTCCTCAGCAGAAGAGAACTCGAAGTGATCGCGCTGGTGGCCACCGGCCTCAGCAACCGGCGCACCGCCACGCAGCTGGGCCTCACCGAGGGAACGGTGAAGCGCCATATGCGCAACATCTTTTCGAAACTCGGAGCGACGTCGAGAGTGGACGCCGCGAACAAGGCCGTGGCGGCCGGACTGATTCCCGCGCCCACGACGCCGCCGCCCGCCGCGCAGTCCCGGCAGTCGCCTCTTTAAGGGGTGCCCCGCCGGATTGCCGTCCGGTGGCTGTCGCGTGACCTTGTTCATGACGGCGAAACACTCCGGTGATATCGGGGTAACGCTTCCGCTTCCTCTCTCCACCATGTCGACGAATGATCGACGGGCTGAGTTCCCGGGCGGGTTCGCGCGGGCCGCTCAGCCGTCGTCATTCCCTTCGGAGAGCGGGGAGGCCACGCCCCGCCCGGGCTCGATGACGTCCCGGCGGCCCCCACGGTGCCTCTTGTCGAGGGCGCTGATCTCGGGGTGGTGCAGCTCGAAGGCGGGGGACTCGGAGCGGATCCTGGGCAGGGTGACGAAGTTGTGGCGCGGCGGCGGGCAGGAGGTGGCCCACTCCAGCGACCTGCCGTACCCCCAGGGGTCGTCGGTGTCCACGCGCCGGCCGGCCCTGGCCGTCCACCACACGTTGTAGAGGAAGGGCAGGGTCGACAGACCGAGCAGGAAGGAGCCGATGGACGCGAGGGTGTTGAGGGCGGTGAAGCCGTCGGCGGCCAGGTAGTCGGCGTACCGGCGGGGCATGCCCTCGGCGCCGAGCCAGTGCTGCACGAGGAACGTCATGTGGAAGCCGACGAACAGGGTCCAGAAATGGACGCGCCCCAGCCGTTCGTCGAGCATGGTGCCCGTCATCTTGGGCCACCAGAAGTGGAAGCCGGCGAACATCGCGAAGACGATCGTCCCGAAGAGCACGTAGTGGAAATGGGCGACGACGAAATACGAGTCGGTGACGTGGAAGTCCATCGGCGGTGAGGCGAGGATCACGCCGGTCAGCCCGCCGAAGAGAAAGGTCACCAGGAAGCCGATGGACCACAGCATCGGCGTCTCGAAGGTGAGGCTTCCCTTCCACATCGTTCCGATCCAGTTGAAGAACTTCACCCCGGTCGGGACGGCGATGAGGAAGCTCGTGAAGGAGAAGAACGGCAGGAGTACCGCACCTGTCGCGAACATGTGGTGTGCCCATACGACTGCCGAGAGACCGGTGATGGCGATGGTGGCGCCCACGAGCCCGATGTAGCCGAAGAGTGGTTTCCGGGAGAACACCGGGAGAATCTCCGTGACCACCCCGAAGAACGGCAACGCCAGAATGTATACCTCCGGATGGCCGAAGAACCAGAAGAGGTGCTGCCACAGCAGCGCTCCGCCGTTCGCCGGATCGAATACGTGCGAACCGAACCGGCGATCCGATTCGAGAGCCAGCAGGGTGGCCGCCAGGACCGGGAAGGCGAGCAGGACCAGCACGGAGGTCAGCAGCACATTCCAGGTGAAGATCGGAAGGCGGAACATCGTCATGCCCGGAGCCCGCATACAGACGACCGTGGTGATGAAATTCACCGCGCCCAGGATCGTGCCGAATCCGGCGAGCGCCAGGCCCATGATCCACATGTCGGCGCCCACGCCGGGCGTCCGTTCGGCACGGCTGAGCGGGGCGTAGGCCGTCCAGCCGAAGTCGGCGGTGCCGTCGGGGGTGAGCAGGCTCGCGAGGACGATGACGGCGCCGAACAGGAAGAGCCAGTACGACAGCATGTTCAGCCGGGGGAACGCGACGTCCGGGGAGCCGATCTGGAGCGGCATCACGGCGTTGGCGAAGCCGGCGAAGGTCGGTGTGGCGAAGAGCAGCAGCATCACGGTGCCGTGCAGGGTGAAAGCCTGGTTGTACTGCTCGTTGGAGATCAACTGAAGCCCCGGACGGGCCAGTTCCGCCCTCATCACCAGGGCGAGCAGCCCCCCGACGAGGAAGAGGGCGAAGGAGGTGATCAGGTAGAGGTGCCCGATCTTCTTGTGGTCCGTCGTCGTCAGCCAGGCCACCACGGCGGCACCCCTGCCGCGTCGCGCCACCGGCGGCGGAGCGATGGACCCGGTCGTTGTCACCATACGAATCCTCAGAACGCACGCACGGGCAGGACGCGCGGCAAAGTACCCCCTCACCGCCTCCGGAACGCTACGCGCGGCCGGGCGGATCGGCCCGCTTTGATCCCGCGCGCTGGACGGACGTCACTCGTATTGGGCAGCAGCGGCCCCCGGCCGGGCGCCCCGCCGGGCGTCAAGGGGGCATGTCGGGCCGGTGTGGCCGACGTCAACGCCACGCCCCTTCTTTCACCGTCCTGGCACATGCGCCACAACCTGCACTGTAAACAGGGAAGTTGAGCGGACGGATCGACATGAAAAGGCGTCAGAGGGCTTGATCTTTCACAAGGTTAGGCTAACCTAACTTTCTGTGAGGCGGCTGTGACCACGTGCACCTGCCGCCTCTGTACGTGCGCCCTGCGCGCGACTCCTCCGCATCACGACCGAAGGGCACCTGACATGCCGAACGGTGCGCTGCGCGCCGAGCTTCTCGAGCGCCAGGAGCGACGAGAGTCCTCCGCCCGTACCTACGCCAGCACCCTGCCTGTCGCCCCCGTTCACGCCTCCGGCGCGGTCATCACCGGCGCCGACGGCCGCAGTTACCTGGACTGCCTGTCCGGCGCGGGCACACTCGCGCTGGGGCACAACCACCCCGAGACCGTCGCCGCACTCCAGGCGGTCCTCGCGTCAGGAGCGCCCCTGCACACGCTTGACATGATCACCCCGCAGAAGGACGCCTTCACCACCGAGCTGCTCGACCGCCTGCCCGGCGGTCTGCGCGGTGACGCGCGGCTCCACTTCTGCAGCCCGGCCGGCACGGACGCGGTGGAGGCCGCGCTCAAACTGGCCCAGCACGCGACGGGGCGGCGCGGCATCGTCGCCTTCACCGGCGCCTACCACGGCATGACGCTCGGCGCCTCCGCCGTGTCGGGGCCGCCCAGGATGAGCGGCATGACCGGTGCGGACTCCGTGCCCGTGACCCGGGTGCCGTATCCGTCCGCTCTGCGCTGTCCCTTCGGGACGGACAGCGCCGACCGTTCGGGGGAGTTGTCCACGCGTCTGCTGGAGAGCCTGATCACCGACCCGAGCAGCGGGGTCGGGGTGCCCGCCGCGGTCATCCTGGAAGTGGTCCAGGGCGAGGGCGGGGTGGTGGAGGGCCCGGACGGCTGGCTCCGCGAGGTCCGCAGGATCACCGCCGAGCACGGCATCGTCCTGATCATCGACGAGGTCCAGACCGGCGTCGGCCGGACCGGGCACTACTGGGCCTGCGAGCGGGCGGGGGTGACCCCCGACGTCCTGGTCACCTCCAAGGCCGTCGGCGGCGGGCTGCCGCTCGCCCTCATCGCGTACCGGCCCGGACTCGACACCTGGCGCCCGGGGCACCACACGGGCACCTTCCGGGGCAACACCCTCGCCATGGTCTCGGGACTCATCACCCTGCGTACCGTCGCCGAGCAGCAACTGGCCGAAAGGGCGACCAAGTTGGGCGAGAGCATGCGCCGGGGGCTGCGTGAGATCGCCGCCTCGTACCCGGTCTTCGGCGACGTGCGCGGCCGGGGACTGATGATCGGCGTGGAGCTGGTCGACCCCGACGGCACTCCGGGGCGAGACGGCGCGGCCCCCGGCAACCCGGAGCTGGCGGGCGCGATGCGCGCCGCCTGCCTGGAGCGCGGGCTCATCCTGGAGCTCGGCGGCCGGGACGACACCGTGATGCGGCTGCTGCCGCCGCTGATCATCACCGACGAGCAGGCCGACTCGGTCGTGGAACGCGTCGCCTCCGCCCTGGAGAGCGTCGTATGAGCCCCGTCACCCCGTCGGCCGTCTCGGGGGGCACCCAGGGCCCCCTGGAGCTGGAGAAACTGACGGCGATCGTCCTCGACGCGCTCGCCGAGGGTGCCGCCGCCCGTGGCGGCCCCCTGCCCGCCGGAGGCCCGGGTGCCGTCGCCGACCGGCTGCGCGCCGCCTGCGGCCCCGTCCTCCCGGAGTACGGGGTGGGCGCCGAGGAGGCGCTCCACACCGTCGTACGCGCGGTGGCGGAGGGTGCGGCCGACCCTTCGGAGCCCGCCTGCGTCGCCCATCTGCACTGCCCGCCGCTCGCCGTCGCGGCGGCCGCCGATCTGGCGGCCTCGGCCCTGAACCCCTCGATGGACTCCTGGGACCAGGCCCCGGCCGCCGCCGCGCTGGAGGAGGAGACGACCGCCGCCCTCGCCGCGCTGGTCTACCCCCGCGCGGCGGCGCCGGACGCCATCGTCACCAGCGGCGGCACCGAGTCCAATCTGGTGGCGCTGCTGCTGGCCCGGGAGCACGCCCGCGACACCGGCGCGCGCGGTGTGCAGGTGGTGGTCGGTACGAACGCGCACCACAGCGTGCACCGGGCCGCCTGGACGCTCGGGCTGCCGACGCCGGTGTTCGTGGAGTGCCGGGCGGGGCGCATGGTGCCCGCCGCGCTCGACCGCACCCTGTCCGAACTGGCCTGCCCCGCACTGGTGGTGGCCACCGCCGGCACCACCGACGAGGGGCTCGTCGACCCGCTGCCCAAGATCGCCCGGATCACCGCCTCGCACGGCGCGCGGCTGCACGTCGACGCCGCCTACGGGGGCCCGCTGCTCTTCAGCGACCGGCTGGCGCCCCGGCTCGACGGGCTGGAGTCGGCCGTGTCGGTCACCTTCGACCTGCACAAGCTGGGCTGGCAGCCGGTGGCGGCCGGGCTGCTCGTCGTCGCCGACCGGGGGACGCTGCGGCCGCTGGACTTCCAGGCCGACTACCTGAACGCCGACGACGACACCGAGGCCGGCCTGCCCGATCTGCTCGGCCGCTCCCTGCGCACCTCGCGCCGCCCCGACGTGCTGAAGATCGCCGCGACCCTGCGCGCGCTCGGCCGCCGGGGGCTCGGCGAGCTCGTCGAGCGGTGCGTGCGCTCCGCCGAGGAGTTCGCCGCCCTGCTCGACGCCCATCCCGGAATGCGCCGCCGCCCCGGTGACCTGGGCATCAGCACCGTACTGTTCCGGCCCGCCGCCGCCGACGCCCTGTCCGGGACCGCGGGCGACGAGCTGGTCGCCGAGGTCCGGCGGCGGCTGCTGGCCGAGGGCCGGGCCGTCATCGGGCGGGCGGTCGCCGAGGACGCCGACGGCGTCAGGAAGCTGTGGCTCAAGGCCACGCTGCTGCACCCGGGCACGACCGGCGACGACCTGGCGGGCCTCCTCGGCCTCATAGCCGCCGCCGCAGCACACATATCCACCGTGGAAGGACAGCGATGACCGAGGAAACCACCGTCGATCTGCTCGGTGTGGGCATCGGCCCGTTCAACCTGTCGCTGGCGGCGCTGGCCGGCCAGGTGCCCGGACTGGACGCCGTCTTCCTCGAACAGCGCACCGCCTTCCAGTGGCACCCGGGGCTGCTGATCGAAGGGGCGACGCTCCAGGTCCCCTTCCTGGCCGACCTGGTGAGCCTGGTCGACCCGACCAGCCCGTGGTCGTTCCTCAACTACATACGGACCCATGAGCGGCTCTTCCCGTTCTACTTCGCCGAGCGGTTCCACATCGACCGCTCCGAGTACGACGACTACTGCCGCTGGGTCAGCGAGAGCCTGCCGTCCTGCCGCTTCGGCCACCAGGTCGACACCGTCCGCTGGGACGCCGCGCGCGGCGCGTTCGAGGTCGGCTTCACCCGGGTCGACGACCGCGGTGAGGCGGAGGGCGTGGGCCGCCTCTTCGCCCGGCACCTCGCCCTGGGCGTGGGTACGGCCCCCAAGGTGCCCGCCGCGCTGCGCGCCCTGACCGACGACCCGGACGCCCTGGTGCTGCACTCGGCCGACTACCTCCGCCACCGCGACCGGCTGCTGTCCGCCGGGCACGTCACCGTCGTGGGCTCCGGGCAGTCGGGCGCCGAGGTGCTGCTCGATCAGCTCCGGGCCAGGCCGGCCGGGCGGGAGGGGCTGACGTGGCTGGCCCGCACTCCGGCGTTCGCGCCCATGGAGTACAGCAAGCTGGGGCTGGAACACTTCACGCCCGACTACACCCGCTACTTCCACGACCTCCCCGAGCGGACCAGGGACCGGCTGCTGCCCGCCCAGTGGCAGCTGTACAAGGGCGTCAGCGGGGACACCCTCGGCGAGATCCACGACGAGCTCTACCGGCGGGCACGGACCGGCGGCTGGCCCGATGTGACCCTCACGCCCGGCGTCGCCGTCAGCGGTGCCGACCGGGTCGAGGGGCGGATCGAACTGAACGTGGTCCACGCCGAGCAGGAGAGCGCCGCACGGCTGACGACCGACGCCGTGGTGCTCGCCACGGGCTACGCCGAGCGGCCCGTCGACGGCCTGCTCGCGCCGCTGCGCGCGCACATCGCCCGTGACGAGTCGGGCCGGCCGAGGATCGGCCAGGACCAGCGGCTCGTCCTGGACGACGCCGTCGAGGGCTCGGTGTTCGTGCAGAACGCCGAACGGCACACGCACGGGGTCGGCACGCCCGATCTGGGGCTGGCCGCCTGGCGTTCGGCGGTGATCCTCAACGCCCTCGGCGACCGTGACGTCTACCCGCTGCCCCGTCGTACCGCCTTCACCAGCTTCGGACTGACGGGTGCGCTCGGCGGGGACCGGCAACGGGCCGAACCCGCGGGCTCCCGGCTGCGCTGACACCGCGGCATCCCGTCCTTCTCGCTACGCGGCCGTCCCGCGGCCGCCGGACAGAAAGAGTGCTCATGAGCCCGACCCTGGAGTCCCGCTCCCGGCCGGACAGCCTCCACCCGGACCACGGCGACCCGGCCACGGCGGCCGACCTCGCCGCCACCGAGAACCTGCTGCGCTGCTGGGTGCGGGAGACCGGTGTGCCCCGTCCCGACGACGGCGTGCTGCGCCTGGAGCTGCCGGCCTCCGGCACCGGCGTCGAGGCCCCGGTCCTGTACTGGTCGCCGGTCGGCTGGCACCGGTTCGGCCCCGCCCGGCTGCGGACCGGTACGCCCGCCTCCGCCACGGCGATCGCGGCGCTGCTCGGCGTCGAGGCGGCAGCCGGCGACCCGGCGGCCGTGGCCGACCTCACCGGGCGGGTCAGCGATTCGGTCCGCCGCGTCGAGGAGTTCGTACGGGTGCGCGGGCAGGCGCCCGAGGATCCGGCGGGCACCACCGCCTTCCTCGCCGGCGAGCAGGCCCTGATCACCGGTCATCCGCTGCACCCCACGCCCAAGAGCCGCGAGGGGCTCACGGAGACTGAGGCCGCGCGCTACTCGCCGGAGGTGCGGGGCAGCTTCGCGCTGCACTGGTTCGCCGCCGACCCCTCCGTCGTACGGTCCGACTCCGCACTCGACCGGTCCGCGCAGGCGCTGCTGGCGGAGTTCGCCGGTGACACCCTCGCTCCCCCGCCGGGCACGGTCCTGGTCCCGGCCCATCCGTGGCAGGCGCAGGACGTGCTCGCCCGGCCCGCCGTGCGGGAGCTGCTGGACGCGGGGCTGCTGCACGACCTGGGCCCGGCGGGTCCCGCCTGGTCGGCCACGTCGTCCATCCGGACCCTCTACCGCGCCGACGCGCCGGTGATGCTCAAGTTCTCGCTGGGCCTGCGGATCACGAACTCCCGCCGCGAGAACATGCGTTCCGAACTGCACCGGGGGCTCGCCGTGCACCGGCTGCTGGACGCCGGGCTGGGCGAGGCGCTGCGTACCGCGCACCCCGGCTTCGACATCGTCCGCGACCCGGCGTGGCTCGCGGTGGACACCCCGGAGGGTTCCCCGGACGGCTCGCCCACCGGGCTCGACGTCGTCGTGCGCGACAACCCGTTCCGGGCCGGCGCCGACGAGCAGGGCGTGTGCGTGGCCGGGCTCGTCGCCCCGCGACCGGACCTGCCCGGCGGCCGTTCCCGTCTGTCGGCCCTCGTCCACGGACTGGCCGGGCGCACCGGCCGCCCGGTGGAGGAGATCGCGCGGGAGTGGTTCGACCGCTACACCGAGCGGGTCATCGTCCCCGTCCTGTGGCTCTACGCCGCGTACGGGCTGGGCCTGGAGGCCCACCAGCAGAACACCCTCGTCGTCCTCGACGAGGACGGCTGGCCGGCCGGTGGCCGCTACCGCGACAACCAGGGCTACTACTTCTCGCCCGAGCGGAGCGAGGCCCTCTACGGCTGGGTCCCCGGCGTCGGCCGCGACCTCGGTACGTACGTCGCCGACGAGGTCATCGACGAACGCCTGGCCTACTACGTCGGCATCAACAACTGGCTGGGGCTGGCCGGGGCCCTCGGCTCCCAGGGGCTGGCCGACGAGGAGGAGCTGCTGCGCGCCGCGGACCGGACGCTCGCCGCGCTCGCCGGGGAACACGGCGAGCGGCTGCGGCTGGCGACGATCCTGCGCGAGGAGCCCACTCTGCGCTGCAAGGCGAACCTGCTCACCCGGGTCCACGGCATGGACGAGCTGACCGGTCCGCTCGAAGCGCAGTCGGTGTACGTCGACATCGTCAACCCGATCGCGGAGGTGCGCAGGTGACCGATGACGTGCGCGAGGACGGAGCGCTCGCCGAGACCCGCCTCGACCAGGGCACCTTCACGCTCCGGGCCGTCGGCCCGGACACCGACGCGAAGCTGATCCACCCCTGGATGAACGACCCGGAGGTGGCGCGGTACTGGGAGATGGCGCAGCCGCTCGAAGCCATCACGGCCTATCTGCGCTCCCAGGTCGAGAGCGCGCACTCCACGCCCTTCGTCGGCTGTCTCGACGGTGTTCCCATGAGCTACTGGGAGCTGTACCGCGCCGACCTCGACCCGCTCGCGGAGCACTACGCCGCCCAGCCCCATGACGCCGGCCTGCATCTGTTGCTGGGCCCGTCGGCGTTCCGCGGGCGGGGGCTGGGCGCGTTACTCCTGCGGGCGGTCTCCGACTGGCAGCTGCGCAGCGATCCGTACGCGCGGCGCGTCGTCGCCGAACCGGACGTGCGCAACGTCCGTTCCGTCCGCGCCTTCGAGCGGGCCGGTTTCCGGCGGGTCCGCGAGCTCGATCTGCCGGACAAGCGCGCCGCGTTCATGGTCCGCGAGCGCGGGATATGAGCGGGCACGGACGCCCGGTGCTGCTGGCGGCGGCGGGCCTGCACATGGTCACCCAGTCGGCCCTCGCCCCGTTCTACCCGGCCCTCTTCCGGGCCGCGTACGGGGTGGAGGAGCTGGCCGCCACGGGACTTTTCCTGATGCTCTGTCAGGTCGCGGCGGTCGTCGCCCTCCCGCTGTGGGGGCGCGCGACCCGCCGGGTACCGCTGGCCCGGCTGGTCACGGCCGGCCAGTCGGCGGCGGTCCTGCTGGCCGGCGCTCTGGTGCTGGCCCCGTCGTACGCCGTCTTCACCGTGGTGTCCGTGCTGCTCGTCGCCGCCAAGGCGGTGGTGCTGCTCGCCTATCCGGGGCTCGCCCGCAGCCATCGGCGCGGGGTGCTCCCCGGGGTGGTGCAGTACGTGGCCGTGCTGCACGCGGCGTCGGTCGTCGCCACCCTGCTGGGCGGTCTGGTGGTGTCCGTGCCCGACCCTCGCACGGCTCTTCCGCTGCTGGCGCTGCTGGAGGCGGTGCTGCTGGTCGCCTGTGCGCGGGTGCTGCGTCCCGCGCCGGTGCCCGCGGCCGGGGCGGTGCGCCCCGTGGCGGACCCGGACGGGCCCCTCCCCACGGGCGGCCAGGTCACACGGCTGGCCGTCTACGTCCTGATCACCGCCGTGGCCGTCTACGCCGCCCGCCCGTACTTCACCGAGTACGCCACGGGCGCCGGGGCCCCGGCCGCGCTGGCCACCGTGCTGTTCGTGCTGCCGCATACGGCCGTGCTGGCGGTACTGCCCGCCGCCGGCCGGCTGCGGGCCCGATTCGGGGAGCGGCTGCTGCCGGGGGCGATGCTGCTCGCGGCGGTGGCGCTCGGCGTCCAGGCCACCGTCACGGACCCGTTGGCGCTCGGCGGCGCCCGGCTGGTGTTCGGCGCCGGGCTCGGACTCGGCCAGGTGGCCCTGGACGAGCGGGTCATCACCACGAACGGCACCGGCGCCGCGTACAGCCTGATCGCCATGGCCCAGACCTGCGGACTGCTGCTGGCCCCGCTGGTGGCGACCGCCACGGCCACCGCCGCCCTGTGGGCCCCGCTGCTCGCCGGGGCCGTCCTGCTGGCCGCCCTCGCCTTCCTCGCGCCCGTCTCCGTACGTCCGACCCGCCCCGCTCCGAGACCCGTAGGGGGTCCCCCCCTATCCGCACCAGGGACAACAGGAATGACCTCCCATGACATTGCCCGGTAGTGCCCTGCCCGGCCAGGCGCCGAAGACGCCCATACCCTCTCCCCTGCTCGAACCCGATCTGCTCGCCGCCGATCCGGCCGGACTCGCCGATGTGGGGCGTCTGGTCGCCGAGATCACCCGGGAGGCGGCGACCGGACTGCGCCGCCGCAGCGGTCCGCTGCCCGCGCTCACCCCGGAAGCGCTGACCCGGCTGGTCGACGAACAGCTCCCGGACGGTGTCGTGCCGCGCACCGGCGGGGGCCGGGCCGCCGTGCTCGCCCTGGCCCGGGCGTGCGCGGAGACGACCGTGGACCTGGCCGACCCGAGGGCGGCCGCCCACCTCCAGCCGCCGTCCCTGGCCGTCGCCGCGGCCGCCGACGTCCTCGCCGGGATCTTCAACGCCTCGGTGGACACCTGGGACAGCGGCCCCTACGCCGTCGAGATCGAGCGGCGCCTGGTCCGGGGCCTGGCCTCCCTGGCCGGCTTCGGACCCGAGGCGGGCGGGGTGCTCACCCCGGGCGGCAGCGCCTCGAACCTCCAGGCGCTGCTGATCGCCCGTGACGCGGCGACGGCGAAGCTGCGCGACGTACGGGCCGACGGGCTGCACGGGCTCGGTTCCGAGCCCGTGGTGTTCTGCTCGGAGCTCGCCCACTTCTCGGTGGCCCGCGCCTGCGCGATCCTGGGGCTGGGCGAGGACGCCGTACGTCCGGTGCCCACCGACGCCCGGCACCGGATGCGACCGGAGGCGCTGGACGCGATGCTCCGCTCGCTGGACCCGGGCCGCGAACTGCCCGTCGCGGTCGTCGCCACGGCGGGGACCACCGACTACGGCTCGATCGACCCGCTGCCCGAGACGGCCGCGGTCGCGCGTGAGCACGGCGTCCGGTTGCACGTGGACGCCGCCTACGGCTGCGGGGCGCTCTTCTCCGACCGGCTGCGCCCGCTGCTGTCCGGGATCGAGGAGGCCGACTCGGTCACCCTCGACCTGCACAAGACGGCCTGGCAGCCCGCCGCCGCCAGCATGCTGCTGGTCCGCGACGCCGGGGACTTCGCCGCGACGACCGGTCTTCGTGTCGCCTACCTCAACCCCGACGACGACGGCGAGGCCGGCTACGACGGTCTGCTGGGCGTGTCCCTGCAGACCACGCGGCGCGCCGACGCCCTCAAGATCGCGGCGACGCTCCTGGCGCTGGGCACCGAGGGCATCGGCGCCATGCTGGACGCCTGCCACGACCTGGCCAGGCACGCCGAGGCGGTCGTCGGGGCCCACCCCCGGCTCTCCCTCACGGCCGGGGTGACGCTCTCCACGGTGGTCTTCCGCTACCTCACCCGGACGCCGGCGGACGCCGACGCGGTCAACGGCGAGCTGCGCCGGCGCCTGTTGCGCGAGGGCTCCGCGCTGATCGGCCGCACGGACGTGCCGGGGGACGACGGGCAGGGCGCCGTCCATCTCAAGCTCACCCTGCTCAACCCGCAGGCCCGCGCGAGCGACATCGACGAGCTGCTGGACGCGGTCGTACGGGCCGGGGAGGCCGCGGAGGCCTCAGCGGGCGCGGCGGCCCCCGGCGCCACCGCAGCCGCAGCCGCTCCGGCCACCGCCACCCCCACCGCCGCCACCGCCACCACCACCGCCACCACCACCGCCGAGGACACCACCCCCACCGAGGACACCACCCCCGACGTCTCCGCGGCCCGTGGGGCGCCCGGGCGCGGGGCGGACCGCACCGGCGCCACGAAAGGCGGCCATGAAGCGCCGTAAGGACGAGCAGCGCAAGCACTCCGAGCAGCCGAGGAAGCGGCGCGAGGAGAAGAGCGTCACCGACAAGAAAGGCACCGCCCGCATGACTGCCGGTCACCCCGTCCCCGAACTCGCCGATGTGTCGCCGGAATCCTGGCGGGAGGCCAACCGCCGGCTGCTCGCCAAGACGCTCTCCGAGTTCGCGTTCGAGGAACTGATCAAGCCCGTCCCGCTGGAGGGCGACCGTTACCGCGTCGACCTGGACAGCGGCGTCTCCTACGTCTTCTCCGCCTCCCAGGGGGCGCTGGGGTCCTGGCGGGCCGACAAGGACTCGGTCACCCGGGGCGCGGCGGGGCTGCTCGGCAACGAGATCGAGACCCCGGCCTGGGACGCCCAGCAGTTCCTGGTGGACTGCGCCGGCACCATCGGCACCGACGCTCCCACCCTCGGCATGTACCTCACCGAGGTGTCCGCGACGCTCGCGGTGGACGCCGCGCGCATCGAGCACGGCGGGGAGAACGCGGCCGAGCTGCGCGAGCTGGGCCACGCCGAGCTGGAGTGCCGGATGACCGGCCACCCCACCCTGGTGGCCAACAAGGGGCGGATCGGCTTCTCGGCCACCGACGTACGGGCCTACGCACCCGAGTCGCAGGAGCTCGTCAGGCTCCAGTGGATCGCGGTGCACCGGGGCCTGGCCGAGTTCCGCGGCACCCCCGATCTGAGCGAACGGGCCGTGCTGGCCCATGAGCTGAGCGAGGAGACCATCGCCGCCTTCCGGTCCCGGATCGAGCGGACGGGCGGGGACCCGGACGCGTACGTCTGGATGCCCGTCCACCCCTGGCAGTGGGACCACGCCGTCCAGGTGCTGTTCGCGGGCGAGGTCGCCCAGCGGCGCGTCATCCCGCTCGGCGAGAGTGCCGACGCCTATCTGCCGCAGCAGTCGGTGCGCACCATGACGAACATGTCCGAGCGCGAGCGCTTCGACGTCAAACTGCCCCTGAAGATCGTCAACACCCTGATCTGGCGGGGGATCCCGCCGCACTGCACCCAGGGCGCGCCCGTCGCCACCCAGTGGCTGACCGGGCTCCTCGACAAGGACCCGGTGCTCCGTGACGAGCTGCGCACGGTGTTCCTCGGCGAGATCGCCTCGGTGACCGTGCGCCACCCCTACCTCGACCGGGTGCCGGAGATGCCGTACCAGCACCTGGAGACGCTGGGCTGCATCTGGCGCGAGTCGGTCTCCTCGCGGCAGGACGAGGGCGAGCGGGTGCGCACCTTCGCCTCGCTGCTGTACGTCGACGAGCAGGGCACGTCCTTCGCGGCGGAGCTGGCCCGCGCCTCCGGGCTGCCCGCCGAGGAGTGGCTGACCCGGCTGTTCGAGACGGTCCTGCACCCGGTGCTGCACGTGATGTACACGTACGGCATCACGTTCAACCCGCACGGCCAGAACACCCTGATCGGCTACGACGGGGACGACGTGCCGCGCCGGCTGTTCCTGAAGGACTTCGTCGACGACGTCTCCGTCTCGCACACGCCGGTGCCCGAGCGGGGGCCCGAGCCGGACGGCTACGACCATGTGCTGCCGCGCAAGAACCCCGTCGTCATCCGCCAGCACGTCGTCGACCAGCTGCTGCTGGGCCACTTCCGCTATCTGGCACCGCTCGTCGCCGAGCAGCTGGGCGTCCCCGAGGAGCGGTTCTGGCGGCTGGTGCGCGGGGCGGTCGACGCCTACCACGGGCGTTTTCCCGAGAAGGCGGACCGGTTCGCCGAGTTCGACATGCTCGCGGACGAGTTCCCGCGCTACCCGTTCAACACCGACCGGCTCGTCATCACCCGCTATGTCGACCGGGCGCTGCGCCATGCGCTGCGCCCGAACGGCACCGTCGCCAACCCGCTGTCATGAGCGTGGAGATCAGGGCATCGGAGCTCACCCTCGGTCACGGGGGTGAGCCCGTGGCGCGTGCCGTCGGTCTGGAACTGACGCCCGGTGAGGTCACCGCGCTCGTGGGCCCCAACGGGTCGGGCAAGTCGACGCTGCTGCGGGCCCTGGCCCGGCTGCACACCCCGGACGCCGGCCGGATCGTCCTGGACGGCCGGGACCTCGCCGCGTACAGACCGCGGGAGCTGGCGCGCAAGCTCAGCTTCCTCACCCAGTCGCCGCTGGTGCCGGCCGGGGTGACGGTGGAGGAACTGGTGGCCTACGGGCGCCATCCGCACCAGGGGATGCTGGCCCGCGGCAACGGCGAGGAGGACCGGGAGGCGATCGGCTGGGCGCTGGACGCCACGAATCTGCGGCCCCTCGCCGAGCGGACGCTGGACCGGCTGTCCGGCGGGGAGCGCCAGCGCGCGTGGATCGCGATGGCGCTGGCCCAGCGCACCGGGCTGCTGCTGCTCGACGAGCCGACCACCTATCTCGACATCCGCTACCAGATCGAAGTGCTGCGTCTGGTGCGGCGTCTGGCGGACGAACACGGCATCACCGTGGCCGTCGTGCTGCACGACCTCAACCAGGCCGCCGCGTTCTCCGACGCGATGGTCGTGCTCGCCGGGGGCCGGATCGTGGCCTCGGGCACCCCCGGTGACGCGATGACGCGGGACACCATCCGTACGGCCTTCGGCATCGACACCACCGTCACCCTCGACCCCCACACGGGTGTTCCGACCTGTCTCCCCACCTGGCGCGAGCCCGCGCCCGCGGTCGCCACCTGAACCGTCCCCGTACGACGCACAGTAAGGAACCACCGCTCATGCGCACACCACGTACCTTCACCACGCTCCTCGCGGCCACCGCGCTGGCGCTCACCGTCGCCGGCTGCGGCTCGGCGGGCGACGAGGCGGGCGGTAAACGTGCCGGCGACGGCAAGGACACGACGGCCGCCGGGGGCGGCGCCGTCACGGTCTCCCATCTGAAGGGCTCCACCACGCTGGACAAGCCCGCCTCCAGGATCGTCGCCCTGGAGTGGACCTACGCCGAGGACCTGCTGGCCCTCGGGGTGTCGCCCACCGGAGTGGCGGACGTCAAGGGGTACGACCAGTGGGTCACCGGCGGCCCCCGGTTCGCTTCGTCCGTCAAGGACGTCGGCACACGGCAGGCGCCCAGCCTGGAGACGATCAAGGTGCTGAAGCCGGACCTGATCATCACCTCGAAGGTGCGCTCCGAGGGCAACTACGAGCAGCTGAACAAGATCGCGCCGACTCTGATGTTCGACCCGTACTCCACGGACAGCGAGTTCGAGGAGATGCGCGCGACGCTCAGGACCATCGGGACGGCGGTCGGCAAGGCGGACGCGGCCGACAAGGCCCTCAAGGACCTGGACGGCAGGATCGCGGCGGCGAAGAAGAAGATCGCCGACGGCGGGAAGGCCGGCGGGGAGGTGACGGTGGCCCGTGGCTACACCACCGACGGCGCGGCGGTCGTGGAGGTGCTCACCGACTCCACCATCCCCGGCGGGCTGCTGCCCCGGCTGGGCCTGAAGAACGCGTGGACCGGCAAGACCGACGCGTACGGCATGAGCAAGGTCGACGTCGAGGGCCTCAAGCCGGTCGAGAAGTCGAGCTTCGTGTACGTCGCCGCCAAGGACGACGACGTCTTCGCCACGTCCCTGCCGAAGAACGCCCTGTGGAAGAACCTGGACTTCACCAAGGGGGACCGCGTCCACGGCCTCGACCCGGGCACCTGGTTCTTCGGCGGGCCGTTCTCCACGGCCCAGGCCGCCGACGAGATCGCCGGCGCCCTCACTTCATGACGGGGATCGCTTCCACCGCACCGGGCCGGACCGGGAAGGCGCTGCGCCTCCCGGCCGGACCGGCCGTGATCGTCATCGGCGGGGTCCTCGCCCTCGTCCTGGTCGGCGCGCTGCACCTGGGCCACGGGCGCAGCGGTGTCGGCCTGCCGGAGCTGCTGGGGCTGCTCGTCGGCGGGGACGACCCGGAGGCCCGCTCGGTGCTGCTGGGCGGGCGGCTCCCCCGGACGCTGGCCGGTCTGGTGGCCGGGGCGGCGCTCGCCCTGTCCGGCTGCCTGCTCCAGTCGTCGGTACGCAATCCGCTGGCCTCGCCGGACACGCTGGGGGTGACGGCGGGCGCCTATCTCGCGGTCGCCGTCAGCGCCATCACCGGGTTCTCCCTGGGCGATCTGCCGCGCGGGGGCGTGGCGTTCGCCGGCGGGCTGCTCGCCGCGGGGCTCGTCCACACGGTGGCGGGCGGCTCACGCGGCCGGCCCGCCCATCTGGTGCTGGCCGGGGTGTCGGTGACGCTCGCGCTGTCGAGCGTCACCGCGGTGCTCGTGGTGCTGTTCCAGGAGGAGACCGGTGCGGTCTTCTTCTGGGGGCACGGCTCGCTGGCCGTCGCCGACAGCGGGCGTTCGCTGACCGTGCTGCCGCTGCTGGCGGCGGGGCTCGTGGGCGGGCTGCTGCTCGCCCGTACGCTCGACATCCTCGGCACGGGCGACGAGACCGCGCGGGGGCTGGGCGTGAACGTCGGCCGTACGCGGCTGACCGCCGTGGTGCTGTCCGTACTGCTGGCCGCGCTCGCGGTGTCGGTGACCGGGCCGATCGGGTTCATCGGCCTGGCGGCTCCCCATCTGGTGCGGATGGCGGGGGTGCGCAAGCACGCGGCGCTGCTCCCGGCGGCCGCGCTGTGGGGGGCGACCCTGCTGCTCGCGGCGGATCTGCTGGCCCGGGTCACCTCGCCGACCGGGAACGAGGTCGCGGCGGGCGTGGTGACCGCGCTGTTCGGGGCGCCTCTGTTCCTGTGGCTGGCCCGTCGGCTGCCCGCCGAGCCGGCGGCGCCCGGGACGGTCATGCCGGGGCGTCGGGGACGGCGGCTGCCGTATCCACCGCTGCTGGCGGCCGGGGCCGCGCTCGTGTGCCTGCTCCTGGCCGGTGGGCTGGTGCTCGGCGACATCGCGGTGCCGCCCGGGGAACTGCCGCGCCTGCTGATGGGCGGCGGGGACGGCCTGCTGCGCGCGGTCGTGCTGGAGTACCGGCTGCCACGGCTGCTGGTGGCGGCGCTCGCGGGGGCGCTGCTGGCGGTGGCGGGGGGTGTGGTGCAGACCGTCTCGCGCAACCCGCTCGCCGACCTGACCGTCATGGGGGTGAGCGGCGGGGCGGGCTTCGGTGCGGCGCTGGTGCTGGTGGCGCTGCCGTCGGTGCCGTACGCGATGCTGCCGGTGGCGGCGCTGCTGGGCGGTACGGCGGCGTTCGCGCTGACGTACGGGCTGGCGCGGCGCAAGGGCTCGGTGGCTCCCGAGCGGCTGGTGCTGGTGGGTATCGGTACGTTCGCCCTGACGACGGCGGCCACGAACTACCTGGTGGTGGGCGCCCGGTTCCAGGTGGCGCAGGCGCTGACGTGGCTGTCGGGGTCCACCTACGCCCGGGACACCACGGATCTGTCGGTCCTGGCGGGCGCGGCGGTGGTCGGGGTGCCGCTGCTGCTGCTCTCGTTCCGCCGGCTGGATCTGCTGGCGCTGGGCGAGGACACACCACGCACGCTCGGGCTGCCGCTGGAGCGCACGCGCCTGGCGGTACTGGTGCTGGCGGTGGCTCTGGCGGCGTGCGCGGTGGCCGTGGTGGGAACCGTGGCGTTCGTGGGTCTGGTCGCGCCGCATGCGGCGCGGATGCTCACCGGGTCGCGGGCGCACCGGCTGCTGCCGACGTCCGCGCTGCTGGGTGCGGCGCTGATGGTGGCCGCCGACACGGTGGGCCGGACCCTGATCGCGCCGGCGGAGATTCCGTCGGGGCTGCTGGCGGCGCTGATCGGAACGCCGTATTTCGTCTGGCAGTTGAGGCGGGGACACCGGACGGGATGAGCCGCCGTCCGTCCGGTGCCCCGCCGGGATGTCCGGGCGGGCCCGCCAGCCCGCCCGGACGGTCGTTCCACCCCTGCGGCGCCCATGGGGAGGCATGGGCGACGCCGCCGCGGGGTGGGTGGCCGCCTCCGGTCCGCGCGGTGTCGCCGGAGGCGGCGCCCGTACCGGTACGGAGGCCGTGGACCGGGTCGGGTCCGGTCACGGGCGGGCGTCGCGGGGGGGGTGCGATCGCTCATGTCCCGCCCTCCGTATCGGTCGGCCCGTCCGGCCCTTGTCCGTGGGGGAGGCCGGGCGGGCTCGCTGATCAGAGTGCCGGGCGGGCGGTCGCCGTTCCCAGGGCGTGACGCCCACTCGCCATTGGTATGACCGGTGTGCCGGTCGCCGGTCCCCGGGCGGCGCGGCGCGCCGGCGGCTCACTCCCGGCCGCGGGCGAGCCTGAAGCGCGCCAGACCCTCGGCGAGGTCGACGAGGGGGTCGGGGTAGTCGTACCGGGCGCGCTCGGCCGCAGGGAGCTTCCACGGCTGGTGCACGGCCGGGCCCTCGATCCCGGCCAGCTCGGGCACCCAGCGGCGCACATAGTCGCCGACGGGGTCGTAACGCCTGCCCTGGAGCACGGGGTTGAGGACGCGGTTGGGCCGGGAGTCCGTCCCCGTCCCGGCCACCCACTGCCAGTTGAGCTGGTTGTTGGCGATGTCTCCGTCGACCAGCAGGTCCAGGAAGTGCCGGGCGCCGACGCGCCAGTCGACGTAGAGGGTCTTGGCGAGGAAGCTGGCGGTCAGCAGCCGGCCTCGGTTGTGCATCCAGCCCTCGTGGGCGAGTTGCCGCATGGCCGCGTCGACCACCGGATAGCCGGTACGGCCCCGCTTCCACGCCTCGATCTCCTCCGCCGCCGTGTTCTCGGTGCGCCAGCGGTCGTGCCTCGTGCGGTAGTCGCGCGCGGAGGCGGCCGGACGGGCGGCGAGCACCTGGCGGTGGAAGTCCCGCCAGCACAGCTGCCGGACGAACGCCTCGGCGCCCGCTCCCCCCTGCCGCCGTGCCCGGTGGACGGCCTCGGTGGCGGACACCGTGCCGAAGTGCAGGTGCGGGGAGAGCCGGGAGGTGGCGTCGCCGGCCAGGTCGTCGTGCCGGCCGCCGTACTCCCGCTGTCCGTCGCGCTGCCAGGCCGCGAGCCGTTCGCGCCCCTCCCGCTCGCCGCCCCGCGCGAGCCCCTCGGAGACGCCCCGCACGTCCGTCCGGGAGGGGATCGGCTCGGAGGCGATGCCGTCGGGCACGCGCACGGTACGGGGGGCGGCGAGCGGTTCGCGCGGCCGCCGCTCGCTCCAGCGGCGGAAGTACGGGGTGAACACCGCGAAGTGGTCGGAGCCGCCGGGGGTGACCGCGCCGGGCGGCAGCACGGTGACCACCGCGTCGTGGACCGCCAGGGCGCGGCCGTCCGCCTCCAGGGCGGTCCGCAGCCGCTCCTCCCGGCGCTGGGCGTAGCGGCTGTGGTCGGCCGCCATGTGGACCTCGTGGGCGTCCGCCTCGGCGGCGACCTCGCACACCACCCGCGCCAGGTCCCCCGACCTGACGACCAGCCGTCCGCCCCGCCGGCGCAGGCCCGCGTCGAGGTCGTGCAGGCAGTCGGCGAGGAACGCCCGCCGGTTGGGCGCGGGGAAGCCGGTGGACGCGATGGCGTCGTCGAGGACGAAGAGCGGCACCACCGGTGCCCCGCGCCCCGTGGCCGCCCGCAGCGGCGGATGGTCGTACAGCCGCAGGTCGGCGGTGAACAGCACGACCGACACGCTCATGACGACACCCCTTCGGGGCCGGGGACGGGCTCGGTGCCCGGCTGCCGCCCGGCGGACTCCCCGGCGGACTCCCTGGCGGCCGCCCGCGCGATGTTGCGGGCCATGCCGCCGAAGACCACGGCGTGGAAGGGCGAGACGCTCCACCAGTAGGCGTGGCCGAGCAGGCCGTGCGGGTGGAACAGGGCCCGCTGCCGGTAGCGGGTGCGTCCCGCGCGGTCCCGTTCGGCGTACATCTCCAGCCAGGCCAGGCCGGGCAGCCGCATCTCGGCGCGCAGCCGCAGCAGCCTGCCCGGTTCGATCTCCTCGACCCGCCAGAAGTCCAGGGAGTCCCCGACCCGCAGCCGGTGCGCGTCGCGGCGGCCGCGCCGCAGCCCCACGCCGCCGGACAGCCGGTCGAGCCAGCCCCGCACCGCCCAGGCCGGCGGGAAGGAGTACCAGCCGTTGTCGCCGCCGATGCCCTCGATGACCCGCCACAGCGCCTGGGGCGTCGCGTCGACGGACAACTGCCGCCGGTCGGTGTAGAGGCTGCCGCCGGCCCAGTCGGGGTCGGTGGGCAGCGGGTCGCTGGGGGCTCCCGGCACGGAGGCCGACGACCAGCGGGTGGTCACCCGGGCCTCCCTGACCCGCTGGAGGGCGAGCCGGAGCGCCTCGTCGACGCCGGCGGGCCGGCCGGGCGGGTCCGGGACGTACTGGGCGATGTCGTGTTCCCGGCACACCACTTCGTGGCGCAGCGACTCGGCGAGCGGCCGGGCGATCGCGTGCGGTACGGGGGTGACGAGGCCGACCCAGTGGCTGGACAGGCGCGGTGTCAGCACGGGCACCGGCAGGATGAGGCGGCGGGGCAGGCCGGCGATCGTCGCGTACCGCTGCATCATGCCCCGGTAGGTCAGGACGTCGGGGCCTCCGATGTCGAAGGTGCGGCTGACGTCCTCGGGCATGTCCGCGCTGCCGACCAGGTAGCGCAGTACGTCGCGTACGGCGATCGGCTGGATGCGGGTGCGCACCCAGCTCGGGGTGACCATGACCGGGAGCCGTTCGGTGAGGTAGCGCAGCATCTCGAAGGAGGCCGAGCCGGAGCCGATGATGACGGCGGCCCGCAGCACGGTGGTGGGGACGCCCGAGTCGAGCAGGATCCTGCCGACCTCGGCGCGCGAGCGCAGATGGGGCGAGAGCGCGCGCTCCGGTACGCCGGCCGGTGCGAGGCCGCCCAGGTAGACGATCCGCCGGACGCCCGCGGAGCGGGCCCGGCGGCCGTAGATGGCGGCGGCCCTGCGGTCGGTCTCCTCGAACCCGGAACCGGTGGTGAGGGCGTGGACCAGGTAGTAGGCGACATCGACCCCCTTCATCGCCTCGCGGACCGAGTCCTCGTCGGTGACGTCGCCCGTCACCACCTCGACCCGGCCGGCCCATGGATGGTCCCGCAGCTTCTCGGGCGAGCGCGCCATGCAGCGGACCCGGTGGCCGGCGTCGAGCAGCTCGGGCACCAGGCGCCCGCCGATGTAGCCCGTCGCACCGGTGACCAGGCACAGGGAGCCCTGGGTGTCGCGCGTGTCGGTCATGGGAGCTCCGTCCGTGGGGTACGTCTCTTTTGCCCTGTTCCAGACTCCCCTATCGCGCGTCCGGACGGCTCGGGACGGACGCGTCGGCGGGTTTCTATAGGCTGACCGGGTGGCCAGTACAGATGACCGAGCGTCGGAGGGCTCCGCGCCGGGCGGGGCGGCTCCGGCGGATCTCTACGCGTACGCGGTGCAGCTGCGCCGGATGAACGGCGAGATCAACCGGCTGGTCCACGGCTTCGCCCTCCGTCAGGGCCTGCACGCCACCGATGTGCAGGCGCTCGCGGCGATCCTGGACGCCGACGCGCCGCTGACCCCCGGGCGGCTGCGGGAGCACCTGGGGCTGACCTCGGGCGCGGTCACCGCGTGTCTGGACCGGCTGGAGCGGGCCGGTCACATCCGCCGGTCGCGGGAGAGCGCGGACCGCCGGGTGGTCCACATCCACTACGTGGAGGAGGCCAAGCCGGTGGCCCGCTCCTACTTCCAGCCGCTGGCGCGGGCCACCGAGAACGCCCGGGAGGGTTTCACGGGCGAGGAGCTCGCGGTGGTCCTCCGCTTCCTGGTCGCGATGAACGAGGAGCTGACGGAGCTTCGGGTCCCGCGCCGCTGAACCGGCGGCCGCGTCCGGCGGCGCACCCGGCGGCAGGCCCGCGCCCGGTCGCCCGCGGGCGGGCCGGTGCGCGGGAGGCTTGTCGGCGGGTTCCCTGGGGGCGGCGTCGCCCGCCCGGCCGGCGCCGTCCGGGCGGAGCCCCGCGTGGGCCGGCGAGGGCGCCGCCGCCGTCGTGACCCGCACCGCGCCGCGGGCGTACCCGGCGGCGGGACCCGCGGCCGGGTTTGATCCGGGAGCATGCGGCGACACGGCTGGAGAAGAGCCCGGAGGCGAACTCGACGGTGAGCCCCCGCAATCCGGGGCCGTGGGCGGCGCGCGGAACCGGACACCCTATTATCTCTCAATGATTGAGATTGTTTTTCGTTGAGATATTCTCTCTGCGCGAGGAGTGCGATGTCACCCACCACCCGAAACGTCCGGCGCCTGCTGTTGCCGGTCGTCCTGCTCCTCGCCTGGCTGGCCGTCGGCGGGGGCCTCGGCCCGTACGCCGGGAAGCTGGGCGAGGTGGCCACCAACGACCAGGCCTCCTTCCTCCCGCGGAGCGCGGAGTCCACGCGCGTGCTGGACGCGCAGCGGGACTTCCGCCAGGAGGAGTCGCTGCCCGTGATCGTCGTATGGACCGCGAACGGGGCCGCCCCGGGCGGGCGGGTCGACCCGGCGCGGCAGGGAGAGGCGACCCGCGCGCTGGCGTCCCTCACCGGAACGCCCGGCGTGATCGGCCGTGCGACACCGGCCCTGCCCTCCGAGGACGGGCAGGCCCTCCAGGGCGTGGTGCAGCTGCGGCCCGACCTGGACGAGGCACTCCCCGACGTCCTGGAACGCGTGCGCCAGGCCGCCGACGCCGTACCCGGGACGACCGCTCTGCTGGGCGGCCCGGCGGCGACCCAGGCCGATCTGGGGGACGCCTTCGCCGGCATCGACGGACTGCTCCTGGTGGTCGCCCTGATCACCGTGTTGCTGATCCTGCTGCTCGTCTACCGCAGCGTGCTGCTGCCCCTGGTCATCATCCTCGGCGCGGTGTTCGCCCTGGGCCTGGCCTGCGCCGTCGTGTACGCCCTGGCGGAGGGTGACGTGGTGCGGGTCGACGGGCAGGTACAGGGCATCCTGTCCATCCTGGTGATCGGCGCGGCCACCGACTACGCCCTGCTGCTCACCGCGCGCTTCCGTGAGGAACTGACCGCCCGCGACGACCGGTTCGCCGCCATGCGGGCGGCGCTGCGGCAGTCCTTCGGGCCCATCACGGCAAGCGCCGCCACCGTCGCCCTGGGGCTGCTGGCCCTGCTGCTGAGCGACCTGACCAACAACCGCGCCCTCGGCCCGGTCGGCGCCATCGGCATCGTCTGCGCCGTGCTGAGCACGCTGACCTTCCTGCCCGCGGTGCTGGTGCTGCTGGGCCGCACCGCCTACTGGCCCGCCCGTCCCAAGCAGGACGGGGCCGGCGGGCACACCGTGTGGGCCAAGGTCGCCGCCGTGGTGGACCGCGCCCCGCGCAAGGTCTGGGCCATCACCCTCGCCGCGCTGCTGGCCTGCGCGGCCTTCGCCCCCACCCTCAGCACCAAGGGCGTCCCGCTGGACGAGATCTTCGTGAACGACACTCCCTCCGTCACCGCCCAGGCCACGCTGAGCAAGCACTTCCCCGGCGGATCCGGCAACCCGGCGGTGGTGATCGCCGACGCCGGACGGCTCGCCCGGGTGACCGCCGCGGTCGAGGGGACCGACGGGGTGGCGTCCGCCGCGCCCGTGACCGCCTCGGGCCGGCCGGGGCAGGGCGCGCCGCTCGTCGTCGACGGCCGGGTGCGGATCGACGCCGTACTGGAGGACGCCGCGGACAGCGACGCCGCCAAGGACACGGTCGCCGCGCTGCGCGACGCCGTGCACGCCGTGCCGGGGGCCGACGCGCTGGTGGGCGGCTACACGGCGCAGCAGTACGACACGCAGCGCACCGCCGAGCACGACCGCGCCCTCATCATCCCGGTCGTGCTCGCGATCATCCTGGTGATCCTGATCGGGCTGTTGCGCTCGCTGCTCATGCCGGTGCTGCTGATCGCCACGGTGGCGCTGAACTTCGTCGCCACCCTGGGCGTGTCGGCCGTGGTCTTCCAGCACGTCCTGGGCTTCAGCGGCACCGACGCGTCCGTGCCGCTGTACGGGTTCGTGTTCCTGGTCGCCCTCGGCGTGGACTACAACATCTTCCTGATGTCGCGGGTGCGGGAGGAGTCCCTGCGGCACGGCACCCGGGAGGGCGTCCTGCGCGGTCTGACGGCCACCGGCGGCGTGATCACGTCGGCCGGTGTCGTGCTCGCCGCGACCTTCGCCGCGCTCGGGGTGATCCCCCTGGCGTTCCTGCTCCAGATCGCCTTCATCGTCGCCTTCGGCGTGCTGCTCGACACGCTCGTCGTCCGGTCGCTGCTCGTACCGGCGCTGGTCCGGGACATCGGGCCGAAGTCCTGGTGGCCCGGGGCGCTGAGCCGGCGCGCCGATGGTCCCGGGGAGGGCTGACCGGTCACGGACGGACGCGGCCACGGGGCGGGGCGGGGCGGGCGGTGATGAACTGCTCGTGCGGCTTCGCCCCGCATCCGTCGTAGCGCGGAGGTCCCGTCGGTCACGCGACGAAAGGAAGCGCGATGGTCCCCACCCGGTCGGCACGGCATCCCGCCGCGCGACAGCCCGCCGGACCCGACACCGCCGGACCCGCTTCCGACCCCGGAGGGCCCGGCCCCGCCGCGGCACCCACCGGACCCGGCCCCGCCAGGACGGGAGCGCCGGCCGACGGGCCGTGCGCCGCCGGGCCCGGGGCTGTCGACGCCGATGTGGCGGGGGCGGTGGGGCGCACCCTGGAGGAGCTGCTGGACGCCCGGGTCGCCGAGGCGGCCGCCATCGACAGGACCTTCGCCCAGGACATCGCGGCGCGGGTCGCCCGCTTCACGCTGGACGGCGGCAAGCGGACGCGCTCGCGGTTCCTGTGGTGGGGGCTGCGCGTGTGCGGGGGCGGCCGGGACGGCGAACGGGCCGGGGCGGCCCTGCGCCTGGGCGCCGCGCTGGAACTCATCCAGACCTGCGCCCTGGTGCACGACGACGTGATGGACGGTTCGGCCCTGCGCCGGGGCCGGCCGTCCCTGCACACCGCGCTGGAGGAGCGGTACGGCGCCGGCCGGACCCGCACGGCGGCCGTGGGGTTCGCCGGCTCGGCCGCGGTCCTGGCCGGGGACCTGGCGCTCTCCTGGGCGGACGACATCGTGGCGGGCACCTCGCTGCCCGAACCGGTACGGCTGCGCACCGGCGCGGTGTGGCAGGCCATGCGGACGGAGATGGTGGCCGGCCAGTACCTCGACCTGCACGCCCAGGCCACCGGCACCCGCTCCCTGGTGCGTGCCGTGCGCACCGCCTGCCTGAAGAGCGCCCGCTACTCGGTGGAGCGGCCCCTGGAGCTCGGTGCCGCCCTCGCCGGCGCGGACGAGCGCACCGTCCGGGCGCTGCGCTCGGCGGGGCGCTGCGCGGGGCTCGCCTTCCAGTTGCGCGACGACCTGCTGGGCGTGTTCGGTGATCCCGACCGCACGGGCAAGCCCGTGGGCGACGACATCCGGGACGGCAAGTCGACCTGCCTGGTCGCCTTGGCGCGTTCCCGGGCGGACGGGGAGTCGCTCGCCGTCCTCGACGCCGCGCTCGGCGATCCGGAGCTGACCGGGAGCGGCCTCGCCCGGGTCAGGTCCGTGCTCGTGGAGACCGGGGCGCGCGCCGCCGTGGAGGCCCGCATCGAGCGGCTCACCGAACTGAGCGCCCGGCACCTGGACACGGTCCCCGCCGAGCCGGGTCCCCGCCGCCGGCTGGAGGAGCTGCTGCGTGCCGTGGCCGGCCCGCCCGGCTCACCGGGGCACCCGGGCGGCGATCCGTCCCCGGCGCCCGGGTACGGGGCCGCGGGCGGGCCGGGCGGGGGCCGATGAGGACCGTCCCGGGGCCCACGGACCATGTCGTGGTCGTCGGTGCCGGGCTCTCCGGTCTGTCGGCCGCGCTGCACCTGCTGGGCGCGGGGCGGCGGGTCACCGTCGTGGAGCGCGCCCGGGAGCCGGGCGGCCGGGCCGGGCTCGCCGAGGCGGGCGGCTACCGCATGGACACCGGTCCCACCGTGCTGACGATGCCGGACCTGGTGGAGGAGGCGTTCGCGGCCGTCGGCGGGACGCTGCGGGACCGGCTGGAGCTCATCCCGTTGCACCCCGCCTACCGCGCGTGCTTCGCCGACGGGGCGGTGCTGGACGTCCACACCGGGGCGGAGGCGATGGCCGCCGAGGTCGAACGGTTCGCCGGGGCCCGCGAGGCCGCGGGCTACCGGCGGCTGCGCGACTGGCTGGAGCGGCTGTACCGGGTGCAGATGCGCCGCTTCATCGACGCCAACTTCGACTCGCCGCTGCACCTGCTCAACACCGACCTGGCACGGCTCGCCGCGCTCGGGGGCTTCGGCCGGCTCGACGCCCGCGTCGGCGGGTTCCTGACCGACGAGCGGCTGCGGCGCGTCTTCTCCTTCCAGTCGCTGTACGCCGGGGTGCCGCCGGCGCGTGCCCTCGCCGCGTACGCCGTCATCGCGTACATGGACACGGTGGCGGGCGTCCACTTCCCGCGCGGCGGCATGCACGCCCTGCCGCGCGCCATGGCGGGCGCGGCCGTCGACGCGGGCGCCGAGGTGCGGTACGGGGAGGAGGTGACCCGGCTGGAACGTTCCGGCGCCCGGATCACGGCCGTCGTCACCGACCGGGACCGCATCCCGTGCGACGCGGTGGTGCTCACTCCCGATCTGCCCGTCGCCTACCGTCTGCTGGGGCACCGGCCGCGCCGGCCACTGCCGCTGCGCCACTCCCCCTCGGCGGTGGTCCTGCACGCGGGGACCGACCGCACCTGGCCCTGGCTGGCCCACCACACGCTGTCGTTCGGGGCGGCCTGGCACGGCACCTTCCGGGAACTCACCCGTACCGGACGGCTCATGTCGGACCCGTCCCTGCTCATCACCCGCCCCACGGCCACCGACCCGTCCCTGGCGCCGCCCGGCCGCCATCTGCACTACGTCCTGGCGCCCTGCCCCAACACCGACATCGGGCCGAGCGTCCACGAGTGGCACGACCTGGGGCCCCGCTACCGCTCCGCACTGCTCGCCGAGCTGGAGCGCCGGGGGATGGCCGGGCTGGGCGCCGCCATCGAGCAGGAGTGCCTCGTCACGCCGGTGGACTGGAGCGCCCAGGGGCACGCGGCGGGCACGCCGTTCTCCGCCGCCCACACCTTCGCCCAGACCGGTCCCTTCCGTCCGCGCAACCTGGTGCGCTCCGCCGAGAACGCGGTGCTCGCGGGGTGCGGCACCACGCCCGGGGTCGGCGTGCCGACCGTGCTGATCTCCGGGAAGCTCGCCGCCGCCCGGATCACCGGCCCACCGCCGCGCCCGGGGCAGCGGCCCTCCCCCGTCCGCCGAAGCGCCGGAGCGCGCCCCGCGTCCGCCTCCGCCGCCCGCACCACCCTGGAAGGCAGGCCCGAGTGACCGACCGTGAGCTGGACGCCGCGGGCATCGCCGAACCGTCGCTGCGCGCCGCCTACACGCACTGCCGCCGGCTCAACGCCCGTCACGGCAGGACCTACTTCCTCGCCACCCGGCTGCTCCCGGCCGCCCGGCGCCCGGCCGTGCACGCGCTGTACGGCTTCGCCCGCCGGGCCGACGACATCGTGGACGACCTGGGCGACACGGCGACCACGGCCGAGCGGTCCGCGGCGCTGGGCGCGCTCCAGGCGCAGCTGGACCGGGCGCTGGGCGGCGGGGACACCGAAGAGCCGGTGGTCCGGGCGCTCGCCCACACGGCCGCCGTGTACGGCATCGACCGGCGCCACTTCGCCGACTTCCTGGCGTCGATGCGGTCGGACCTGGTGGTCACGGACTATCCGACGTACGACGACCTGTGTGCCTACACCCACGGCTCGGCGGCGGTCATCGGTCTGCAGATGCTGCCCGTGCTGGGCACCGTCGTGCCGCGCGAGGAGGCGGCGCCGTGCGCGGCGGCGCTCGGTGTGGCGTTCCAGCTGACGAACTTCCTGCGCGACGTGGGCGAGGACCTGGACCGGGGCAGGGTGTACCTGCCGGCCGACCTGCTGGCCGCGCACGGTGTGGACCGGGAACTGCTGAGCTGGAGCCGGGTCACCGGGCTGGGCGACCGCCGGATCACCTCGGCCCTCATGGCCGCCGCCGACCTCACCCGGGGCGTGTATCGCAGGGCGGCGCCGGGACTCGCCATGCTGGACCCGGTGTCGCGGCCCTGCATCCGTACCGCGTTCGTCCTGTACGGGGAGATCCTGGACGCCATCCGCGACGACGGCTGGGCGGTGCTGCACCGCCGGGCGGCCGTCTCCCGGCGCCGACGCGCGGTGGTCGCCGCCGACGGCCTGGTCCGGCTGGCGTCGGCGCGGGTACGGGCCCGGGTCGCGTCCGGTGCGCAGGGCTGTGCGCCGAGCCCCGCGCCGGGGCCGGACGGGGGCAAGGCCCCCGTGCCGCTCGGCGGCTCCGCCCGGAAGGGGACGGCGTGAACGCCGGTCCCCGCCCCGGGCGGTACCCGTTGCGTCTGCGCCGCGGCTCCGAGCCCTGGGAGCGTCAGCGGCCCACCTGGCGCGATGCCCGGCCCGGTCTCATCGCCGACGCCCTCAAGCGCGCGCGGGCCCGTCCCTCCGGCAATTGGTACGTCCTGGGCGCGGCCCGTGACATCGGGCCGGACCGGCCGCTGGGCCGGACCGTCGGCGGCACGGAGGTCGTCGCCTGGCGCGGCGCGGACGGGGGACTGCGGGCGGGCCCCGGGGCCTGCCCGCACCTCGGGGCGCCCCTGAAGGAGGGCCGGGTGCGCTGCGGCACGCTGCTCTGCCGCTGGCACGGCCTGGCCCTGGAGGGCGGCCCGTTCGCCGGCTGGGAGCCCTTCCCCGTGTACGAGGACGGGGTGCTGGCGTGGGTGCGGCTGGACCGGGTCGGCGGCGAGGAGCCGCTGGAACGTCCGGTCGTGCCGGTGCGGCCCGACCCGGCGGCGGCGGTCGTGGCGGTGTGGACCGGCGTGGGGCGGTGCGAGCCCGACGACGTGGTCGCCAACCGGCTGGATCCCTGGCACGGCGCCTGGTTCCACCCGTACTCCTTCGTGGACCTGGCGGTCGTCCGGGCTCCCGACGCCACCGGCCGCGACGGCGGCGAGGGCCCGGCGGGCGAGGAGGACGGCTTCGTCGTCGACGTGTCGTTCAGGGTGGCCGGCCGGGCGGTGGTGCCGGTCCGCGCCCTGTTCAGCGCGCCGGAACCGAGGACCGTCGTCATGCGCATCACCGAGGGCGAGGGCCGGGGTTCGGTCGTCGAGACCCACGCGACTCCGCTCGGCCCGGACGCGTGGGGAAGGCCCCGCACCGCCGTGGTGGAGGCGTCGGTCGCCGTGTCGGACCGCCGGGGGTTCGCCCTGGCGCGGTCGGCGGCGCCGCTGCTGCGGCCGTTGATGCGGGCGGCGGCGGGCCGGCTCTGGCGCGACGACCTCGCGTACGCCCGGCGGCGCTGGGAGCTGCGCAGCACCGGCCGCTTCCCGGGATGAGCCGGGCGGGGGCGGCGGGCCGCTCCGGGGCCCGCGCCAACGCCTTCAGTCCGCCCCCAGCCGGGCCAGGGCGCGCAGCGCCGGCGACCGGCCCCGGTCGGGCACGGTCCAGAGCGTCTGCCCCTGTACGCCCCACCGCTCCAGCAGCGCGTTGGCGGCGAGGAAACCGCTGGTGGCGGCCCGTTCCATCAGCGCCACGGGAAGCCCGGTGCGCACCAGGTCGCCCGCCACCACCAGGGCGGGGTCGGGGGTGCGGACCGTGGGCCGGTCCGGGTAGCCGCCGACCGGGAAGTGGGGGCAGTCCGCGCGCCATTCGTGCCTGCGGTCCACGACCACGGCGGCACGGGTCTCCGGGTACACGGTGCGCAGCCCCGCAACAAGCCGTTCCTCGAACGCGGGCCGGTCGGTTCCGGGGGCCGTGGCGTAGGCGTGCAGTTCGATGACGCTGCCGCCGGTACGGGCCGCCCAGCGGGCCGCCTCGCCCTCCCAGCGGTTCAGCACGCTGACGTTGTCGAGTCCGTCGTAGCCGCTCGTCCCGAGGAAGCCGGGGCGGCCGTCGGCTACGGGACGGTCGAGCCAGAGCCGGGAGACGAGGAACGGCGGCGCGGTGCGCAGCCGGCCGATCCGGGCGCGCCACGCCTCGTCCCCGAGCCGGGGCGAGCCGGCCACGACGCCGCGCAGCCCGGCCGTGTCCATGGCGAGCACCACGGCGTCGTACGGGAGCCCGCCGTCCCCCGCGACGACGGTGAACCCTCCGCCGGCGGCGGGCTCCACCCGTTCCACGGCCCGGCCGCCGAGAAGGGCGGCGCCGAGGCCCCCGAGATAGGCGCCGAGGGGTTCCCACAGGGCCTGCGGGAAGGGCTCCGACGGCACGTCGAAGAGCAGACCCTCGCTGGATCCGAGGAAGTAGATGTGGAACATCAGCGCCAGCTCCGCCGCCGAGAGCGTGCGCGGGTCGACGAAGAAGCTCCGGGAGAACACCTCGAACGCCAGGTGGTACGCCGCCTCGGGGAAGCGGATCCGCTCCAGCAGCTCCTGGGCGCTGACGCCGTCCAGCCGCTCGTAGACGTCCGGTACGCGGACGTCGAGCAGCGGCAGCGCGGCGCGCGGGTTCATCCGGGCCAGGTCGCGCAGGCCGAAGGTGGGGCTGAGCGCGGCGAAGCCGAGCGCGCTCCAGGGCGGTGTGCGCGGGACCCGGGAGAAGCTGTCGTCCATGCCTCCGCTGTGTCGCAGGGGGTAGTCGGGAAGCGGGGTGAGCATGCCGAGCGCGGGGTCGGCCCGGCGCAGCAGCCCGCGCAGGTTGTAGTACTGGCGGAAGAAGGCGTGGAAGCCCCGGCTCATGGTGGCGGTGGAGCCGTCGGCGAGGGTGACGGGCCGGCCGGCCAGCCGTCCGCCGAGGGTCCGCTCGCGCTCGTAGAGCGTGACGCGCACGCCCCGTTCGGCGAGCGCGGTGGCGGCCGCGAGCCCGGCGATACCGCCGCCGACGACGGCGGCGGCCGGCGCGGGCCCGGGGACGCGGTGGCGGCCGGGGCGGGGCGTGAGGATCCTGGCCCGCCGGTCGCGGCCGCGCCGGGGCGCGGCGGCGCTCACGGGCACTCCCCCGCGCCCCGGCCGGCGCGCAGGGGCTTCCTCCGCGGGGCCCGGCCGGCGGGGCCGAGGCCCGCATCGCGGGACGCGGCGGCGGGCATGGGCGCCCCTTCCCGGCAGCTCGTTGCGGCCGTGCCCGCCGAAACCCGGCGCCCCGTTGCGGCCGTGCCCGCCGATGCCCGGTGCCTCGCGGCGCTCACGCGGGTTCCTCGCCGGACCTCGCGGCCGTCACCGTGTGGACGATGCCCGCCTGCCAGCCCGGCATCGGCAGGACCCGTACCCGGGTGAGGCCCGCCCGCCGGACCCGTGCGGCGAAGGCCGGCGCCGTGTCGAAGTCGACGACGCTGCGGTACAGATGGCGGTAGAGGCCGCGGTCGCCGCAGAGCGCTCCCGCGGGTTGCACGATGCCCCGGCAGACGGCGCGCCACACCAGCCGGTCGGCCGGGCGGCCGCCGAGGACGTACTCGTGCACGGCCAGCCGGCCCCCTGGCGCGAGGAGGTCGCGCACGGCCGCGAGCAGGAGGTCCGGGTCGGTGACGTTGCGGAAGAGGTAGGCGGCGAGGACCGCGTCGAACGGTCCGTGCACGCCCGCCCGCCGGAGTTCCTCGGCGGGGGCGTGGATGAAGCGGACCCCGGTCGGCCACCGCTTGGCCGCCGCCCGGTCCAGCATGCCCGCCGAGGCGTCCACGGCGGTGATGTCGGCCAGCGGGGCCGCTTCGAGCAGTGCCGCCGTCGACGCTCCCGTGCCGCATCCCAGGTCCAGCAGGCGCAGTCCCGCGCCCCGGCCGGGCAGGCGGAGCCGGCGGGCCGAGCGGCGCAGGTGGGCGTGGTAGCCGGGGTTGAGGGCGACGAGCCGGTCGTAGGCGGGGGCCGCGTGGTCGAACGCGGCGGTCAGGTCGTCGTCGCGCAGTACGGTCATGGGCGTCTCGCTTCCGGACGGTGGGGGGACGGGGCGGGGCTCCGGGCGAGCCGGGGCAGTTCGACGAGGGTGCGGAGCATGGGCAGGACGGGTGTGCGCAGGCCGATGAGGAATTCCTCGCCGGGCCGGGTGTCCCCGTCGAGGAAGCGCAGCAGGCGCTCGGCCGGCACGTCCCGGAAGAGTCGGGTGAAGAACGCGGGGCCGTCGATCCGTCCGCGGTGCAGGGCGCGCAGCAGCACCGCGTCCATGGCCAGGTGGCGCGCCCGGTGCGCGGGGGGCGGCTCTGGGGTGCGCCCGGCGTGGAGGGCGGCGGCGACGGCCCGCGACTGGCGCTGGATCCCGGCGAAGGTGTAGCCGGTCGAGGGCCGCGTGGCGCCGCCGGCCGTTCCGATGCGGAACACCGAGGCGCCGGCGCGGCGGCGGTGGCGGGCGTCGCTCATCGGGATGACGCCGTGTTCGGCCGCGCGCACGGTGAACCGGCCGAGTCCGAGTACCTCGCCCGTGTAGTGGCGCAGGGCGCTGTCGTATCCGTCGTCGTCGAGGACTGCGGCGGAGAACTCGGTGTACTCGACGAGTGCCTCGCTGGGGCCGAGCGGCAGGACGTATCCGAAGGACAGGCCCCGGTGCGGCTGCGGGGTGCGGAAGTCCATGAGATCGGCGACTGCCGGGTCGAACACCGGCCGGTCCGTGCGCACGAACCAGCCGCGGAAGTGCTGGAGCAGGGTGGTGCGGGCGGGGGGCGGCACGGGCGGGGGCCGTGAGTCGAACACCCAGCGGGCGCGCAGCCGGAAGGGGTCGCCGTGGGCGGTGACGCCGTCCACCCGCGCACCGCCGCCGGGCAGGTCACGGATGGTGTGGACGGTGACGTCGATCCGCCGCGCCGTCGTGCGGAGCCGTTCGCGCGCGGCGGCCTCGAAGGCGGCGGAGCGCAGCATCTTGTACCTCAGCGGGCCGGGGCTCCCGACCAGGGGGACGCCGTCGGGGCCGTGTACCCGCAGCCGGTCCCAGGAGGCGGCCAGCAGGTCGTCGAAGTCGCCGCCCGGTCCTTCCCAGAAGCACCAGGTGCGCTCGGGGGGTCTGAGCGGGCCGGGCGGGGCGTCCAGCACCGTCACGCGCGGGCGCGGCCCCGGGCCGGGCGCGCACAGCCGGTACGCGAGCGAGAGGCCGGCGGCGCCCGCGCCCACGATGGCGACGTCCGTGTGCAGCATCAGAGCTCCTCCGGTCGGGGGCCGATGCCTCAGCATTCCGGAGCGGAGGGCCGGAAGCGCGCAAGCGGCGGCCGTGGCGCGCGGTCGGGGGAACCGTCGCGTCCGCACTCGTCGTCGGCCCGCCGGTTCCGGCCGGGCACTCGTGGCACCCAGGGCGGTGAAGGCGGACCGGGCGCAGCCCCTCCTCCAGCTCCTCAGGGGCCAGGGCGTGGCCGACGCGCGCGCCATGTCCTCCGGCACCGCGTCCAGCCCCGGTCGGCCGGTGATCGTACGCGGCGCCGGCATCGGGGTCGGGGTTTCCCGGCGTGCGCGACGTCGCCGGGCCAGGTCCCGCCGACGGCTCCCGGCCGCCGAACGGTCCGCCCGGCCGGACCGGACCGAGCCGCAGCCGCTGACGCACGCCCGCAGCGGGCGTCAGAAGACCGACAGGCCCGTCAGCGTCGTGAAGCGGTCCAGGGCGTCCACGCCCGCCACCGAGTTGCCGCGCGCGTCGAGGCCCGGGCTCCAGACGCACAGGGTGCAGCGGCCGGGCACGACGGCGATGATCCCGCCGCCGACACCGCTCTTGCCGGGCAGGCCCACCCGGTAGGCGAAGTCGCCGGCCGCGTCGTAGGTGCCGCAGGTGAGCATGACCGCGTTGATCTGCTTCGCCTGGCTGCGGGTGAGCAGCGTCGTGCCGTCGGCCCGTATGCCGTGCCGGGCGAGGAAGCCGGCGGCCGACGCGAGGTCGGCGCAGGACGCCTCGACCGAGCACTGACGGAAGTACTGTGCGAGCAGGCCCGGGACGGGTCCGGAGATGTTGCCGTAGGACGCCATGAAGTGGGCGAGGGCGGCGTTGCGGTCGCCGTGCCCGGCCTCGGAGGCGGCGACCGTCTCGTCGAAGGCGAGCTCCGGGTTGCCGCTCTCGGCACGGAGGAAGTCGAGCAGGCACCCGGCCGCGTCGCCGGTGAGGGACTGCAGCCGGTCGGTGACGACGAGGGCGCCCGCGTTGATGAACGGGTTGCGCGGGATGCCGTTCTCGTACTCCAGCTGCACCAGGGAGTTGAACGGGTTGCCGGACGGTTCCCGGCCCACGTTCCGCCACAGCGCCTCGCCCTCCATCGAGAGCACGAGGGCGAGGGTGAAGACCTTGGTGATGGACTGGGCCGAGAAGGGCCGGCGCCAGTCCCCCACCCCGTACACCGTGCCGTCGAGTTCGGCGACCGCCATCCCGAAGCGCGAGGGGTCGGCCTCGGCGAGCACCGGGATGTAGTCCGCGGGGCGGCCCCGGGCGGGGGCGGCCGCGATCTCCTCGGCGATACGGTCCAGGACCGGCTGGAAGGACGAGGACTCGGTCACGTGCTCCGGCTCCCGACGGTGGTGCGATGGCGCGTCGCGCCCACCCTACGACAGGCGGGGCAGCACCCGGTCGGGCGTCAGCGGCAGCTCGCGGAAGCGCACGCCGGTGGCGTGGTGGACGGCGTTGCCGATGGCGGCGGCCGTGCCGACGGTGCCGATCTCCCCGATGCCCTTGCTGCCCATGGGGTTGAGATGGGTGTCGTCCTCGTCGATCCAGTGCGCCTCGACGGCCGGGACGTCGGCGTGGGCCGGCACGTGGTAGGACGCCAGGTCGCTCTCCACGAAGTCGCCGAAGGCCGGGTCCATCGTGCTGTGCTCGGTCAGTGCCATCCCGAGGCCCATGGTCATCCCGCCGATGAACTGGGAGCGTGCCGTGCGGGGGTTCAGGATGCGTCCCGCCGCGTACACGCCGAGCAGCCGGGACACCCGCACCTCTCCGGTGCTCGTGTCGACCCGTACCTCGGCGAACTGGGCGCCGAAGGCGTGCCGGGCGTAGGGGGGTTTGCGCCCGGCCGCCTCGGTGGTGTCGGCGGACGCGGACAGGCCCTCGGGCGGCAGCGCTCCGGAGTGCCCGGCCAGTCGCCGCAGCAGGTTCGCGCACGCCTCGTGCACCGCCCATCCCCAGGAGCCCGTCCCCGACGAGCCGCCGGCCAGGGAGGCCCGCGGCAGCCGGCTGCTGCCGATCTCGATGTGCACGGAGCCGAGGGGGACGCCCAGCGCCTCGGCGGCGACCTGGGCGAGGACCGTACGCGCTCCGGTGCCGATGTCCGTCGCGTTCACGCGCACGGCGTAACCGCCGTCGGGGAGCGCGGTGGCGGTGGCCGTGGAAGGGGCGATCAGTACGGGATAGGTCGCGGCGGCGACGCCCGTGCCGGTCAGCAGATCGCCGTCGCGACGGACGGCGGGGCGGGGGTCGCGGTCGTGCCACCCGAAGCGACGGGCCCCCTCGCGCAGGCACTCCACGAGGTGGCGGCTGCTGAAGGGCAGGTTGCTGTCGGGCTCGGTGGGGGGTTCGTTGCGCACGCGCAGCTCGACCGGGTCGATCCCGACGGCGTCGGCGAGCTCGTCCATGGCCGACTCCAGCGCGTACATGCCGGGGGTCTCGCCCGGTGCGCGCATCCACGAGGGGCTGGGGACGTCCAGCGCGACGACGCGGTGGGCGGTCAGGCTGTGCGGGGAGGCGTACATGACGCGCGCGGGCACGGCCGCCTGCTCGACGAACTCCTTGATGCGGGAGGTGTGGGTGGAGACCTCGTGGCTCACCGACACGAGGGTCCCGTCGGCCTCGGCGCCGAGCCGGAGGCGATGCAGCGTGGGGGCGCGGTGGCCGACCACGGCCGCCATCTGCTTCCTGGGAAGAGCGAGTTTCACCGGCCGGCCGGTGTGCCGGGCGGCCATGGCGGCGAGCACGACGTTCGGCCGTGGCGTGCCCTTGGAGCCGAAGCCGCCGCCGACGTGTTCGGAGACGACCGTGACCCGGTCCTCGGCCAGGCCGAAGAGCCCGGCCAGCACACCGCGCACCGTGGTCGACCCCTGACTGGAGTCGTACACGGTCAGGTGGTCGCCGCTCCAGCGGGCGTAGGCGGCATGCGGCTCCATCGGGTGGTTGTGCAGGGGCGGCACCCGGTAGGAGACGTCGACCCGGACGACCGAGCCGGCGAAGGCCGCGGCCGCGTCGCCGCGCTCCCGGCGGGCGGGGTGGCCGCCGTTGGCCTCCTCTGGTTCGTACAGGCCCGGATGGTCCTCGGTGAGGGTGACGTCGTGCGGCTCCTCGGCGTAGGAGACGCGCACGGCCTCGGCGGCGGCGCGGGCGGTCTCGATCGTGTCGGCGACGGCCAGGGCGACGAACCAGCCCCGGTGGGGAACGTCGGCGTTCTGCAGGACGGCGAGGATGGGGTCGTCGGGCTTCTCCAGCCGTGGCGCCGTGTCGGGGGTGAGGACGGCGATCACCCCGGGCAGGGCGTCGGCGGCCGAGGTGTCGATCGCGGTGATCCGGCCTCGGGCGACGGTGGCGGCGACAGGCCAGGCATAGGCGCAGTCGGGCGGGTTGTGCTCGTGCTCGGTGGCGTAACGGGCGACGCCGGTGACCTTGTCCCGGCCTTCGAGGCGTTCGGCGGGGGCGCCGAGCACGGTCGCGGTGGGGCGCGTGGCGGTGGGACGCATCACGGGGTCCTTCGCTTGCGGGGCCGGGTGGCTGGGACGGACGGGCAGAAGGGCGGCGGGGGTTCAGGCGCCGGCGGGAGGTGCGGGCCGGGCGGCCAGCTCGGTCAGGGCCCGCCGCGCGAGGTTGCGGGCGAGGGGGACCTTGAAGGCGTTGTCGCGCAGGGGCTGCGCCTGGTCGAGTTCGGCGTCCACCGCGCGGGCGATCCGCTCGTCGTCGGGTGCGGCTCCGAGCAGCGCGGCCTCCGCGAGGCGGGCGCGCCAGGGCCGGTGGGCCAGACCGCCGAACGCGATCGCGACCCGGCGGACGGTACCGTCGCCGTCCAGGTCGAGGACGGCCGCGACGGAGGCGAGGGCGAAGGCGTACGAGGCCCGGTCGCGGGCCTTGCGGTAGAGCGAGGGCAGTCCGGCGGCGGCGGACGGCAGGACGACGCCGGTGATCAGTTCGCCGGGCCTGATCACGGTGTCCAGCTCCGGGTGCTCCCCCGGGAGGCGGTGGAATTCGGTGACCGGGACCGACCGTTCGCCCTCGGCCCCGTGGAGCTCGACGACGGCGTCCAGTGCGGCGAGCGCCACGGCCATGTCGGAGGGGTTGGTGGCGATGCACCCGGGCGAGTGGCCGAGCACGGCGTGGTCGCGGTGGACGCCGTCGCGGGCCCCGCAGCCGCTGCCGGGCGCGCGCTTGTTGCAGGGCTTGGACAGGTCCTGGAAGTACGGGCAGCGGGTGCGCTGCAACAGGTTGCCGCCGGTGGTGGCGACGTTGCGCAGCTGTCCGGAGGCCCCCGCGAGCAGCGCCTGGGAGAGCGCGGGGTAGCGGCGTCGGACCAGCGGGTGGGCGGCGAGGTCGCTGTTGCGTACGGTCGCCCCGATCCGCAGGCCCCCGTCGGGCAGCTCCTCGACGCCGTCCAGCGGCAGCCGGCTGACGTCGACGAGGGTGGCCGGGCTCTCCACGCCGAGCTTCATCAGGTCGACGAGGTTGGTGCCGCCGGCGAGGTAGCGGGCGTCCTCGTGGGCGGCGTGGGCCGCGGTCGCCTCGTCGAGGCTGCCGGCGCGTACGTAGGCGAGGGGTTTCACCGGATCACGTCCTCGACGGCCTCGACGATGTGGGGGTAGGCGCCGCAGCGGCAGATGTTGCCGCTCAGCCGCTCCCGGATCTCCGGTGCGGTGAGTTCCGCCGGGCCGGTTCGGGGCAGGGCCGCGGGGTCGGTCACATGGGAGGGGTGTCCGTCGGCGGCCTCGGCGATGACCCCGACGGCGGAGCAGAGCTGCCCGGGGGTGCAGTACCCGCACTGGAAGGCGTCGCGTTCGATGAAGGCCCGCTGGAGGGGGTGGAGCGCGTCGCCGTCGGCGAGCCCCTCCACGGTGGTGACGGCGGAGCCGTCCTGGGCGACGGCGAGGAGGAGGCAGCTGTTGGCCCGGCGGCCGTCGACGAGGACGGTGCACGCCCCGCACTGGCCGTGGTCGCAGCCCTTCTTGGCCCCGGTGAGCCCGAGGTGTTCGCGCAGCACATCCAGGAGCGTGGCGCGGTTGTCGACGGTGAGGGTGTGGGAGGAGCCGTTCACCCGGAGGGTGAGGGGCGAGTGGGTCGGCTGCACGGGCCGGGACCTTTCCTGAGGTCTGGTCAGCGGGTTTCGTCGTCGGGGACGACGTGGACGGCGGCTTCCTCGGCGGAGGCCGCGGCGCCGTCTATCCCGACGTCACGGGCGACCATGTCGTGCTCGGAGTCCGTGCGCACGCCCTCGTCGGGCGCGACGAGCCGTCCGGAGCGGGAGGTGCCGACCTCGTCGTCGTACGGTTCGCCCTCGCCGCCGGGGAGATCGCCGATGTCGTCGGGCAGGTTGTCCGGGTCCTCGGTCTCCAGCGCCGGGTCGGGCATCTCCTCGGACAGCCGCTGGTCGAGCGTCTCGCCCTCGTTCTGCTCGCGGGCGGTGGTGCCGGTGCGCTCGACCCCGAGCGGGCGCTCGGGCGGGGACCAGCCCTCGTCGTACGGATCGGCCTCGCGGTCCGAGAGGGTGTCCTCGGCGTCCAGGATGCCCTCGTCCTCGGCGATCTCGGCATCGTCCGGCTGGTAGACCTCGTCGCCCATCGCTTCTTCGGTTCCCATGATGCGGCTCCCGTGTGCTGCTCTGCTGCCGTCGCGTCCGTACGCCTGATCGCGTATCCAGCCTGGATCAGGTCACACCTCGCGGCACTCCGGGGAGGGCCGGGAGCCCGCACCGCGCCCCGAACGGACGACGGTGGCCCGGCGGGAGATCCCGCCGGGCCACCGTGGGCATGACGCACGCGCGCCCTTCGTCACCGGTCGAACGCGTCCTTGGCCTTCTGGCCTGCGTCGCGCAGATCGCCCTTGGCCCGCTCCGCGCGTCCTTCCGCGGTCATCCGCTCGTTGCCGACGGCGCGGCCGACGTTCTCCTTGACCGCGCCCTTGGCCTTGTCGGCCTTGGCGGAGAGCCTCTTGTCCTTCTTGGCCATGGTCGCGCTCCTTCGTTGCTGAGCCGTTTCCCTTGACGAAGGAGCACGTGCCCGGGACCGGAGCGCGCAAACACGGACTCTCAGGACTGTTCGGGGTATTCCCCTCCCGGAGCGGAAGCGTCGGTGGACGGGCCGAGGAGCCGGTCGGCCTGCCGGTGGGTGAGGTCGGCGAGCTTTCTCGCCTCCCCCAGCACGTCGCCGTGCTCCTGGACGAGCTGGTCGTATATCGGCGAGCCGGGAGCGGCGTAGCGGGTGGTCACGTGCGGGTCTCCTTCGAACGCGGGCGGCGGGGGGCCGGGCGGCCCGGTCCCCCGCCACGCCTTCCCGGCGGCCCCGCGCCCATGCGCCCATGCGCCCGCGATCGCCCGGCGCCGCCCCGGCCACGCCATCACCGACACCGTCATCCGCGCCGAACGCGGGCGCCCGGCCGGTTTCCGGCAACCTCTTCGTCTCCCGGGAGACCCCGACCCCCGCCGCCGGCCCCATGCCGCCGGCCCCCGCCGACGCCCCCTCGCCCCACGCCCGGGCGCGACGCGGTCACCTCCGCTCACGACGGCGCGGGGGCCTCCTCGGCCCGCGCGCCTTCCTGGGTGCGGCGCACACAGGCCGCGACCACCTCCCGCAGGGAGCCGGTGCGCCGCAGCAGCTGCCGCTGGACGCGCGCGCCGTTGCCGGTCCTCAGCAGCCGGGCCAGGCCTTCGCGCGCGTGGTCGAGGTCGCCGTTGGCGTCGAGGGCGTCCTCGACATGGGCCAGCAGGGCGTGGACGACCCGCTCGGCCGGTGCCGGCCGCATGGTGAGGGGGTGGATCAAGGTGTCGTCCAGGCCCGATCTGCTCGCCCGCCAGGCCGCCGCGCGCAGCAGGCCCACACCGTGGCGCGCGGGAGGCTCCCCGTCCCGCCACTGGCGGGCGGCCGTGTCCACCAGGCCGCGCGTGAGCGTGGCGATCAGGGCGGTGGTGGAGGCGTCGAGGCAGACGTCGGCCGCCCGCACCTCGACGGTCGGGTAGGTGCGCGACAGCCGGGCGTCGAAGTAGATCATGCCCTCGTCGTGGAGTACCCCGGTGCCCAGCAGGTCGCGCACCTGCCGGTGGTAGCGGTCGGCCGAACCGAAGACCTCCACGGGCCCCGCGGAGGGCCAGCGGCCCCAGACCCGGCTGCGGTAACTGCTGTACCCACTGTCGTGCCCCTGCCAGAAGGGGGAGTTCGCGCTCAGGGCGAGCAGGACGGACAGCCAGGGCCGGATCCGGTCGAGGACCCCGACGCCCTCCTCGTCCGAGACCACCGAGACGTGGACGTGGCAGCCGCTGGTCAGCTGCTCCTGCGCGGTCAGCCCGAAGTGCTCCTGTATCCAGCGGTAGCGCTTGCCCTCGCTGAGCGCGGGGCCGGCCGGCAGCGGCGAGGTCGCCAGCGCGGCGACGGCTCCGCCGGCCTCGGCCGCGTGGTCGGCCGCCTCCGCGCGCCAGCGCCGTATCTCGGCGGCCAGCTCGCGCATGCCGGTCTGCGGGTGCGTGGCGAACTCGAGCTGCTGCCCATGGAGTTCCTTGGTGAAGGTGTGCTGCCGCCCCGCCCGGCTCCACCGGGCCGCGATGGCCAGCACGGCCGTGGACAGGGCGCGCGGTTCACCGGTCTTCGGGTCCACCAGGAGGAGTTCCTCCTCCACTCCCACACTGCGCAACGGAAACCACCTTTCCGATCGCGTACCGCGGCGACTGCCGGACCCCTCATCATCCCGGTTCCCGGCACACCGCGCACGGCCCGGTGCCCGGGCGGCACCGATCTGGCGGGTTCCCATCGGCCCCGGCGGTGGCCCGCCGCCGCACGGGGGCGGGCCGGTACACGACCGGTCGGGCGGGCCCGGCGCCCGGCCGCCGGAGCCGCCGGGGCCCGGTCACCGGTGTACCCGGGGACGCGCGCCGGTCCACGGCCGGGCCGGCCCGGGCCCTCCGGCCGGTGCCGGCCCGGCGGGAGCGGCCACCGCTCGGATCACGCCGCCCGTGGACACGGGCCGCGTCCCACATCCGCCACACCCGCCACACCCGCCACACCCGGCACACCCGGCACACCCGGCACTCGGCTCGTTCCGGAACCTGCCCATCGACGCCGCCGCCCCGGGCCGGGGCGGCGGAAGCCGTCGGACCGGGGCCGGAGCAGCCCCGCAGCAAAGGACACGGGACCGGGCGCACGGACCCGGGCCGGGCGCGACGGGGAAGCGTCACGGCCGGGGGCCGCCCTCAGGCGACCGAGCCGATGCGGCCCGCCGGGGCGTCCGGGCCGTCGTGGTGGATGGGCGTGTGGGCGCCGGTCAGGGAGCGCCCGCTGCCGCCCCTGCGGTTGGCCACGATCTCCGCGCCGATGGACAGGGCGGTCTCCTCGGGCGTGCGGGCGCCCAGGTCGAGGCCGATCGGCGAGCGGAGCCGGGCCAGCTCCAGCTCGGTGACCCCGACCGCGCGCAGACGCTCGTTGCGGTCCTCGTGGGTGCGGCGGGAGCCCATCGCGCCGACGTAGGCGACGGGAAGCCGGAGGGCCAGTTCGAGCAGCGGGACGTCGAACTTGGCGTCGTGGGTCAGCACGCACAGGACCGTACGTCCGTCGACCTCGGTCGACTCCAGGTACCGGTGCGGCCACTCGACGACGATGTCGTCGGCCTCGGGGAAACGGACGGCGGTGGCGAAGACCGGCCGGGCGTCGCAGACGGTCACGTGGTAACCGAGGAGCTTCCCGACCCGGACCAGCGCGGACGCGAAGTCGATCGCGCCGAAGACGATCATGCGCGGGGGCGGGACGCTCGACTCGACCAGCAGGGTGAGCGGCTGTCCGCAGCGCGAGCCGTCGGCACCGATGGTGAGCGTGCCGGTGCGGCCGGCGTCGAGCATGGCGAGGGCCTCGCCCGCCGCCGTGCGGTCGAGTTCCGGATGTCCGCCGAGCCCGCCCTCGTACGAGCCGTCGGGGCGGACCAGCAGCGCCTCGCCGCGCAGTCCGGCGGGCCCCTCCGTGATTCTGGCGAGAGCGGCCGCCTCCCCCCGGGCGGCGGCCGCGAGCGCGGCGGGGAAGACCCCGCCGCGGACCGGGGTGACGAGGATGTCGATGACGCCGCCGCAGGTCAGACCGACCGCGAAGGCGTCCTCGTCGCTGTAGCCGAAGCGCTCCAGGACGGTCTCGCCGTCCTGGAGCGACTGGACGCACAGGTCGTAGACGGCCCCTTCCACACATCCGCCGGACACCGAGCCGATCGCGGTCCCCTCGCCGTCGACGGCGAGGGCGGCACCCGGCTGCCGGGGTGCGCTGCCGCCGACCGCCACCACGGTGGCGACGGCGAAGTCACGGCCCTGCTCGACCCACCGGTCGAGCTCTTCGGCGATGTCCAGCATGTCGGTCTCCTCGATCAGGGTGGCGGATGTGTGGAGGGTGCCTCAGTGGGCGGTGCCCGTGGCGAAGTAGAAGACGAAGACCGCCGAGAGCACCCACATGAAGATGCTCGGCTCTCTCCACCTACCCTGCGCCGCCTTGATGGCGCAGTACGCGATGACCCCGGCGCCGACGCCGGTGGTGATGGTGTACGTGAACGGCATCAGGACGACCGTGAGGAAGACCGGCACCGCGACGGACCAGTCGGTCCAGTCGACGTGGCGGGCGTTCTGCAGCATCATCGCGCCGATGACGACCAGGGCGGCCGAGGCCACCTGGCCGGGAACCAGCTGGGTGAGCGGGGTGAAGAAGAGGCACCCGGCGAAGAAGAGGCCGGTGACGGTCGCCGAGAGACCGGTGCGTGCGCCCTCGCCGACGCCGGTGGCGGACTCGATGAAGACCGTCTGGCCGGACGCGCCGGCTACACCACCCACCGCGCCGCCCGCGCCGTCGATGAAGAGCGCCTTGTTCAGACCGGGCATGCGGCCCTTGGAGTCGGCGAGCCTGGCCTCCTGGCCGACGGCGATGATGGTGGCCATCGCGTCGAAGAAGCCCGCCAGCACCAGGGTGAAGACGATCGTGCCGACGGTGGTGACGCCCAGCTTCTCCCAGCCGCCGAACTCCACCTGGCCGAAGAGCGAGAAGTCCGGCATGGAGACGACGCTGCCGTGCAGGGCCGGCGCCTTGCCGCCCCACTCCGACTCCTTGATCAGCCCGGTGGCGGTGGCGGTGACGGAGATGACGGTGCCGATCACGATGCCCAGCAGGATCGCCCCGGGGACCTTGCGGGCCTGGAGCATGAAGATCAGCAGAAGCGTGACGGAGAAGAGGAGGACCGGCCAGCCGGTCAGCGAACCGCCGACGCCGAGGGTCACGGGGCCGCCGCCCTCGCCCTTGCCGACGAAGCCGGCGTTGACGAAACCGATCAGGGCGATGAAGAGACCGATGCCCATCGTGATGCCGTGCTTGAGCGCCAGCGGTATGGCGTTCATGATCACTTCGCGTACGCCGGTGACCACGAGCAGACAGATCACGCCGCCGTAGATGACACACATGCCCATGGCCTGCGGCCAGGTCATGTCGGGCGCGACCTGCGTGGACAGGACGCCCGCGACGCTGAGGCCCGCCGCGAGGGCGAGCGGTACCTTGCCGATGAGCCCCATCGCCAGGGTGGTGACCGCCGCCGCGAGGGCGGTGGCCGTGATCAGTGCCGGCTGGCTGAGCCTGTCGCCGAGCACGTCCTCGCCGCCGAGCAGCAGAGGGTTGAGCAGGAGGATGTACGCCATGGCCATGAAGGTCGTGACGCCGCCGCGCACCTCGCGCGCGACGGAGGATCCTCGGTGGGTGATGTGAAAGTACCGGTCGAGCCAAGACCGTCCGGCGGGAAGACGGGAACCGGATCCCGCGTCTTCGGCGACGGTCTTCGGCTCCACTGACGACTGGGTCATGGTGCCTACTCCCAAGGTTCACAGGGGCACCCGCGTGTACTGCGGTATGGGTCGCGGGATTTGGGATGGTGCGTGGGCTGCACGACCCGGGGGACGGCCCGAGGCGAACGGGTGGGGCGGGGTGTTGCGGAGCGGAACGTGGGGGGTCCCGCGTGGGGGACGTTCCGGGGGATGCTTCGCTGTTCCGGTCCGGGTCCCGACCGCGAGCGGTGCGGTGAGGACTCCGGGCGGTGCGGACCGCGGACCTGTGACGTTCCGTTGGGTGGCACGCACCGCCCGGAGGGCCGGGCGGCCTGTTCCGGACCCCGCCGGGCTCGCGCCCGGCGCGGAGCCGGAGCAGACGCTAAAGGGTGCCGGTGAGGTGCTCGGGGCGTACCGGCGTCCTGGTCAGCTCCAGGCCCGTCGCGTTCCGGATCGCCGCGAGGACGGCCGGGGTGGACGACAGGGTCGGGGCCTCGCCGATGCCGCGCAGCCCGTAGGGAGCGTGGTCGTCGGCGAGTTCGAGCACGTCGACGGGGATGGTCGGCGTGTCGAGGATCGTGGGGATGAGGTAGTCCGTGAAGGAGGGGTTCCTGACCTTGGCGGTCTTCGGATCGACGATGATCTCCTCCATGACCGCCATGCCCAGGCCCTGGGTGGTGCCGCCCTGGATCTGGCCGACGACGGACAGCGGGTTGAGCGCCTTGCCGACGTCCTGGGCGCAGGCCAGCTCGATGACCTTGACCAGGCCCAGCTCGGTGTCCACCTCGACGACCGCGCGGTGTGCGGCGAACGAGTACTGGACGTGGCCGTCTCCCTGGCCGGTGCGCAGGTCGAACGGTTCCGTCGGGCGGTGGCGCCATTCGGCCTCGACCTCGACGGCCTCGTCCGCCAGCACGTCGACGAGGTCGGACAGGACCTCACCGCCGTCGGTGACGACCTTGCCGCCTTCGAGCAGCAGCTCGGCGGTGGCCCAGGCGGGGTGGTACGTCCCGAACCTGCGCCGGCCGATCTCCAGGACCTTCTCGCGGACGAGCTCGCAGGAGTTCTTCACCGCGCCACCCGTGACGTAGGTCTGGCGGGAGGCGGAGGTGGATCCGGCCGAGCCGACCTGGGTGTCGGCGGGGTGGATGGTCACCTGGGTGACGCCGAGCTCGGTGCGGGCGATCTGCGCGTGGACGGTGATGCCGCCCTGCCCCACCTCCGCCATCGCGGTGTGCACGGTGGCGACGGCCTCGCCGTTGATGACCTCCATGCGCACCTTGGCGGTGGAGTAGTCGTCGAAGCCCTCGGAGAAGCCGACGTTCTTGAGGCCGACGGCGTAGCCGACCCCCCGTACGACACCCTCTCCGTGGGTGGTGTTGGACAGGCCGCCCGGCAGCGCGCGGACGTCGGCGCCCTCGGTGGACTCCCACTGGCGCTCCGGCGGCAGCGGGCGCGCCTTGACGCGCCGCAGCAGCTCGGCGACCGGAGCCGGGGAGTCGACCCGCTGCCCGGTGGGCAGCAGGGTCCCCTGCTCCATGGCGTTGAGCTGCCGCAGCTCCACCGGGTCCATGTCGAGGGCCTTGGCGAGCTTGTCCATCTGCGCCTCGTAGGCGAAGCACGCCTGGACCGCGCCGAAGCCCCGCATGGCGCCGCACGGCGGGTTGTTGGTGTAGAGCGCGATGGCCTCGATGTCGACGTCGTCGATGGCGTAGGGGCCGACGGCGAGCGAGGAGGCGTTGCCGACGACGGCCGGGGACGCGGAGGCGTACGCCCCGCCGTCCAGCACGATCCGGCACTTCATGTGCGTGATCCTGCCGTCCTTGGTGGCGCCGTGCTCGTACCAGAGCTTCGCCGGGTGCCGGTGGACATGGCCGAAGAAGGACTCGAACCGGTTGTAGACGATCTTGACCGGCTTGCCGGTGCGCAGCGCCAGAAGGCAGGCGTGGATCTGCATCGACAGGTCCTCGCGGCCGCCGAAGGCGCCGCCGACGCCGGAGAGCGTCATCCGGACCTTCTCCTCGGGCAGGCCGAGGACCGGGGCGATCTGGCGGAGGTCCGAGTGCAGCCACTGGGTGGCGACGTACAGGTCGACGCCGCCGTCCTCGGCGGGTACGGCGAGGCCGGACTCCGGGCCGAGGAACGCCTGGTCCTGCATGCCGAAGGTGTACTCGCCGGAGACGATCACGTCCGCCCGCCCGGCGGCCGCGTCGGCGTCGCCGCGGACGATCGGCTGGCGGTGCACGATGTTCGGGTGCGGGACGTGCCCGGCGTGGTGGTCGTCGCGGCCCGGGTGCAGCAGGGGCGCGCCGGGGGCGGTGGCGGATGCCTCGTCGGTGACGACGGGCAGCTCCCGGTACTCGACCTTGATCTTGGCGGCCGCCCGGCGGGCGGTCTCCGGGTGGTCGGCGGCGACCAGGGCCACCGGCTCGCCGTGGTGGCGCACGACGCCGTTGGCGAGGACGGGGGTGTCCTGGATCTCCAGGCCGTAGTTCTTGACCTCGGTGGGCAGGTCCTCGTAGGTGAGGACGGCGTGGACGCCGTCCTGGGCGAGGGCCTCGGAGATGTCGATGGAGACGATCTCGGCGTGGGCGACCGTGGAGCGCAGGATCTGGCCCCACAGCATGTCCTCGTGCCACATGTCCGAGGAGTAGGCGAACTCGCCGGTGACCTTGAGGGTGCCGTCCGGGCGGAGCGTCGACTCGCCGATGCCGCCCTTGGTGCGGGAACCCTGGGAGATGTCGGTGGGAGTGCCGGCCGGGGCGGCGGCGATTCGGGGATTCAGCGCCATCGTTCTCAGACCGTCGCTTCCTGGTGTCCCTGAGGTTCCTGACGGGCGGCCGCGAGGCGGACGGCGTCGAGGATCTTCTCGTATCCGGTGCAGCGGCAGAGGTTGCCGGAGAGCGCCTCGCGGATGTCCTCGTCGGACGGCGAGGGGTTGCGCTCCAGCATCTCGTCGGCGGCGACCAGCAGGCCCGGTGTGCAGAAACCGCACTGGACGGCGCCGGCGTCGATGAACGCCTGCTGGATCGGGGCGAGCTCGCCGCCCCCGCCGGTGCGGGAGTCGCTGATCCCGTCGGTGGGCCGGGCGGACCAGCTCCGCGCGTCCTGGAGCGAGGTGCCGGCGGGGCCGCAGGCGCCGGTTCCGCAGGAGCCGTGCTCGGCGCGCTGCCTGGCGAAGTCGGCGAGGCCCTCGACGGTGACGACCTCGCGGCCTTCGACCTGACCGGCGGCGACGAGGCAGGAGCAGACCGGCACGCCGTCGAGGCGGACCGTGCAGGAGCCGCATTCGCCCTGCTCACAGGCGTTCTTGGAGCCGGGCAGGCCCAGGCGCTCGCGCAGGACGTAGAGGAGGGACTCGCCCTCCCACACGTCGTCGGCCTCCTGCTGACGTCCGTTGACCGTGAAGTTGACGCGCATGGTTATGCAGCTCCTTCCAGGGCGCGGCCGGTGCCGCGGTACTGCTCCCAGGCCCAGCCGAGCGTGCGACGGGCCATGATGCCGACCGCGTGGCGGCGGTACCTGGCGGTGCCCCGTACGTCGTCGATCGGGTTGCAGGCGCCGGAGGCGAGCTCCGCGAACTGCTTGGCGACGGAGGGAGTGATGATCTTGCCGCTGTCCCAGAACCCGCCTTCTTCGAGCGCGGCGTTCAGGAACTCCTCGGCCGCCTTCGCCCGGACCGGGGTGGGGGCGGCGGAGCCGATGCCGGTCCGCACGGTCCGGGTCTCGGGGTGCAGCGCCAGGCCGAAGGCGCAGACGGCGATGACCATCGCGTTGCGGGTGCCGACCTTGGAGTACTGCTGGGGCCCGTCGGCCTTCTTGATGTGGACCGCCTTGATGAGCTCGTCGGGTGCCAGCGCGTTGCGCTTCACCCCGGTGTAGAACTCGTCGATGGGGATGAGACGGGAGCCGCGGACCGATTCGGCCTCCACCTCGGCTCCCGCGGCCAGCAGGGCGGGGTGGGCGTCACCGGCCGGGGAGGCGGTGCCCAGGTTGCCGCCGACACCCCCGCGGTTGCGGATCTGCGGGGAGGCCACGGTGTGCGAGGCCAGCGCCAGACCGGGCAGCTCGGTCCTCAGCCGCTCCATGATCCGGCTGTACGGGACGGAGGCGCCCAGACGGACGCTCTCCTCGCCGACCTCGTACTCCTCGAGCAGCGCGATGCGGTTCAGGTCCAGCAGGTACTCGGGCCGCCGGTGGTCGAAGTTGATCTCGACCATGACATCGGTCCCACCGGCGATGGGCACAGCCGTGGGGTGCTCGGCCTTCGCGGCGAGCGCCTCCTCCCAGCTGGCGGGGCGAAGGAAGTCCATGAGTGGCTCTCTCCTACGTGATCCGGAGACATGTGATCTCAAGCGATCGAAGATGTCCCGGTGATCTGCGTGATCGGGTGTTCCGCCGGGGCTCGGGGGACGGCCGGCCCACATCTGCGTGTTCATGTTCATGTGCTGTTGACGCGTCGTGGCCCCAGTACACCGAGCGCTGCTCCATCAGGTGCAGTCACCGAAACCATGAAGGAGTTGGCTGGTCGCCCTCCTCGTCTTGTAGATTCGAACGAAAGGTGAGGAGCAGTAACCTCTTCGTTTCCCCCTGGAAACGATGGCCACGGCTCACCGGCACCAACGAGACATCCACGAGACAGATCGGCGGCGACGAGATGCGGCTGCGCGCACTGCTGGAAACCGATGCGCTGGGGCTGCGGCTGCTGGGCGGCGAGGACGAGCTCGACCGCACGGTCCGCGGCGTGATGACCACGGACCTGCGCGACCCGAGCCGGTACCTGTCCGGCGGTGAGCTGGTGCTCACCGGCCTGGCCTGGCGGCATGACGCGTCCGACTCCGAACCGTTCGTCCGGATCCTGGCGGGCGCCGGGGTGGCGGGGCTCGCGGCCGGCGAGGCGGAGTTGGGAGCGGTCCCGGACGACCTGGTGGAGGCGTGTTCGCGCCATCACCTGCCACTTTTCGCCGTGCACGAATCGGTTGCTTTCGCAACGATCACTGAGCATGTGGTGCGACAGGTCTCGGGGGAGCGCGCCGGGGACCTCGCGGCTGTGGTGGATCGTCACAGACGTCTGATGACGTCCGGTCCCACGGGCGGCGGACCGGAGGTCGTCCTGGACCTGCTCGGCTCCGACCTGGACCTTCGGGCCTGGGTGCTCTCCCCGACCGGACGGCAGATCGCGGGGGCGGGCGCCCCGCTGCCTCCCGAGGTGGGCGCGGCGCTCGCCGGGGAGCACCTGGCGGCCACCCGTACCGGACGCCGCGGTCCGCACCGGACGGCGGCGAACGCGACGACGTACTCCCTCTTCCCGATCCGTAACACCGGGCGCGGCGCCTCGCCCGCGACGCGCGATGTGCGCGAGACGGTGCTGTCCGACTGGCTGCTGGCCGTCGAGGCGGACGCCGGCGACTGGCCGGCCGCCCGGCTCGACCTGCTCCAGGGCGTGACCCAGCTGATCGCGGTCGAGCGGGACCGGCGGGACGCGGCGCGGACGGTACGGCGCCGGCTCGCGCAGGAGGTCCTCGAACTCGTCCAGTCGGGCGCCGCCCCCGCCGAGATCGCGGCGCGTCTGCGGGTGGCCGCACCGGTGCTGCTGCCCGGTCTCGGGACCGCCCCGCACTGGCAGGTCGTGGTGGCGCGCGTGGAGTGGGGGCAGACCGGTACCTCCGCCACGGCCCCGGAGGCCGGACCGGTGGCGCAGGCACTGCTGGAGGAGATCCTGGTCGATCCGGCGGCCGCCGGCCCCGATTCGGCCGACCGGATCGCGGTGGCGCACAACGGCGACGAGGCGATCGCGCTGGTGCCACTGCCGGCCGAGGCGCCCGGCGCGTCCACGGGCGCGGAGGGCGGTGAAGAGGCCGCGGCGGGCGCCTCGGGGCTGCACGCGGACACCCTGCTGGCCTCCGTGCGGGAGCCGCTGGCGGCGGGCCTCGCGGACGACGGCCGTCTGACGCTGGGTGTCAGCGCCCCGGTTCACTCGGCCGAGGGACTGCGCGGGGCCCTGGAGGAGGCCCGCCACGCCCGTCGCGTGGCCGCCGCCCGCCCGGGACCGGTGTGCGCGGCCGGGCACCACGAGCTGGCCTCGCACGTCCTGCTGCTCCCGTTCGTGCCCGACGACGTGCGCCGCGCCTTCACCGCCCGGCTGCTGGACCCCCTGCGCGACTACGACCGGCGCCACCGGGCCGAGCTCATCCCGACCCTGGAGGCGTTCCTCGACTGTGACGGTTCCTGGACGCGGTGCGCGACGCGGCTGCACCTGCATGTGAACACCCTGCGCTACCGGGTGGGCCGGATCGAGCAGCTGACGGGGCGTGACCTGTCCCGGCTGGAGGACAAGCTCGACTTCTTCCTGGCCCTGCGCATGTCCTGACCCTGCGCCACGCGCGCGATTGCCGGGCGCCGGGTGTCGCGGCGTGCGGCACCGGCACCGCCTCGCCTACGAGGGCACCGGCGCCCGCACCGCCCTGGCGGCCCCGCTCCGCCGGACCGGCGCCGTCAGCGGGTCAGCACCCGGGTGAACTCCCCTTCCCGGCCCGACAGTTCGGCCCACGTGCCCTCCTGTACGACGCGGCCCGCGGCGAGCACGGCGATGCGGGAGGCCCGGCGGATCGTGGACGGCCGGTGGGCGATCACCACCGTGGTCCGCGTGCCCGAGGTACGGGCCAGGGCCGTGGCCAGCGCCGCGTCCCCCGCCGTGTCGAGGTGGGCGGTCGTCTCGTCGAGGATCAGGACGCGGGGCTCGGCCAGCAGGGCGCGGGCCAGGGCGATACGGGAGCGCTGCCCGCCGGAGAGGGTGGTGCCCCGCTCCCCCACCCGGGTCCCGTACCCGTCGGGCAGCGCCTCGGCGATCCGGTCGACCCCGCACAGCCGGGCGACGGCGCGCAGCCGGTCGTCGCTCGCCGCCGGTGCCGCCAGGCGGAGGTTGTCGGCGAGCGTGCCGTGGAAGAGCGGGGCGTCCTGGCCGACCACCGCGACGGCCCGCCGCAGCTCCGCCTCCGCCACCTCGCGCACGTCGCGCACCTGCGCGAAGTCGCCGTCCGCGCCGAAGAGCTCGACCGAGCCGGCCGCGGGGTCCCAGAAGCGGGCGAGCAGATGGGCGCAGGTCGACTTCCCGGCACCCGATGCGCCGACCAGCGCGAGGGTCTCGCCGGGGCGTACGGTCAGGTCCACTCCGTCGAGCACGGGCGCGCCGCCATAGTCGAAGCGCACACCCCGCAGCCGGATCCCCAGGGGGCCGTCCGGCAGCGGGAGGGGCTTTGGGGGGGCGGGCGCCCCGGCCCTCGCACCGATCGCCGCGCCCACCCGGGAGGCGGCCGCCCGCAGGCCGCCCGCCTGCCCCAGCGCGGCGGCGGAGTCGGCGACCGGGGCCAGCACGCCCAGTGCCAGCGCCATGGCGGCGGGCGCCCACGCCCCGCTGAGCGTGTGCGCGGCGGCGGCGACGACCCCGACGACCGCCGCGACCACCAGCAGGTCCCGGGCCGCCGCGGCGCCCGCCTCCCAGGCGTGTTCGGCCCGCTGGGCGTCGCCGAGCCGCTCCCCGTGCTCGCGCAGCCGTGCGCGGCGGCGCTCCAGGCCCCCGAACGCGAGGAGTTCGCGCAGTCCGTCGACGGCCTCCACCGCCTCGGCGGACAGGTCGGCGGCGGCCCGTCGGGTGCGGGCGCCGCGCACCGCCCGGCCCCGTCCGTCCAGCAGCGGGGCGAGGACGAGCAGCCCGGCCGCGGGCAGGACGGCGCAGAGCAGCCACGGCTCGACGCACGCGAGGACCACCGCGCCCGCCCCGAACACCGCTCCTGAGGCGACCAGTTGGGCGATGGCGTGCGCGTAGAAGAACTCCAGCGCCTCCACGTCGCCGAGGGCCGCCGCGGCGAGGTCGCCGCTGCGCCGGCCCGCGATCCGGGCGGGCGCGCTGCGGGCGAGCCCGTCGAAGACCCGTACCCGCAGCTCGGCGAGGACCCGGTAGGCGAGGTCGTGCGAGAGGTCCATCTCCCGCCAGGTGGCCAGCGAGCGCACCAGGACGAGCGCGATGAGCCCCGCGACCGTCCCGGCGTCGGGCGCGGACCGTTCGACGACGGCCGTGCCGACGGTGTGCGCGGCGAGGGTGACCAGCGCGACGAGGGCCGCCTGGTCGGTGAGCGCGGCGCCGAAGGTCCGCAGGGTCATCGTCCGGTGCGCGCCGAGTACCGGCAGGAGCGCGCGCAGCGCCCCCCGTTCCATCGCGGTCATGCCGCCTCCTGGGGGTGTCCCGCGGCGACCAGCCGCGCGTAGAGCCCGCTCTGTGCCAGCAGGCCGGTGTGGGTGCCGGTCGCGTCGACCCGGCCGCCGTCGAGGACGACGATGCGGTCCGCGTCCCGTACCGACGCGAGCCGGTGGGCGACGATCAGACAGGTGCGTCCGCGTGCGGCGTGCGCCATGGCGCGGCCGATGCGCGCCTCGCGCCGTTCGTCGACGGCGCTGGTCGCCTCGTCCAGGACGAGGACCGGGGCGTCGGCGAGCAGCGCCCGGGCGAGGGCGAGGCGCTGGCGCTGACCGCCGGAGAGGGTGGCGCCGCGTTCGCCGATCGCGGTGGCGTAGCCGTCGGGCAGCGAGACGATCTCGTCGTGGACGCCGGCCGCGCGGGCCGCCGCGCGCAGCTCCCGGTCCGAGGCGTCCGGCCGGGCCAGGCGCAGGTTGTCGGCGACGGAGCCGTGGAAGAGGTACGTCTCCTGGGAGACGACCGCGATGCCGCGCCGCAGCGAGGCGAGGGTGTACGCGGCGCAGTCGGTTCCGTCGATCCGCACCCGGCCGCCGTCGGGGTCCCACTGCCGCAGCAGCAGCGCCAGCAGGGTCGACTTGCCGGCGCCGGACGGGCCGACGACGGCCGTCGTGCGTCCCGCCTCGGCGGTGAAGGTGACCCCGTCCAGCGCGGGTGCGAGGGCGCCGGGGTAGCTGAAGCGGACGTCCTCGAAACATATGTCCGGAGCCTTCGACGGAGCGTGCAGCGTGCCCTCGTCCGGCACTCCGCCGTCCGCCGTGCGCAGTTCGGCGATCCCGTCGGCGGCCGAGACGCCCAGGTAACCGGCGTGCCATTCGCGCGAGAGGTCGCGGACCGGCCGGAAGCACTCGGAGGCCAGCATCAGCACCAGGTAGGTGCCGGTGGCCGCGGTCCGCCCGGAGGCGGCCGAGGCGCAGGCGACGAGGGCGGCGGCGACCGTGCCGCCCTGGACAGCGAGGTCCGTGAGGCCGGTGTCGACCAGTGAGACGCGCAGCTTGGCGACGGTCGCCCGGTGCAGGGCTGCCGACCGGGCCTCCAGCCGCGCGCGGGTCCGGCCCACCGCCCCGGCAGCGCGCAGGGCGGGCATGCCCTGCAGGGCCTCCAGGTAGTCGGCGGACAGCGCCTCGTACGCCCCCCAGTGCTCCTGCCCCCGGCGGGCCAGGAGCCGGTCCCACCAGCGGGGCGCGAAGAGGGCCAGGACGAGGGCGGGGGCGAGGGCGAGCAGGGCGTACGGCTCGACGACGGCGACGGACACCAGGAGCAACGGGGGCAGGGCGCAGGTGATCAGCAGCTGCGGCAGGTAGCGCGACACAAAGGCGTCGACCCCCTCGACGCCGTCGACGAGGGTGGCGCGCACCGCCCCGGCCCGGTCGTCGGCGCCGCGCAGGGGGCCCCGCGCGCCCAGCCGGGCCAGCAGTTCGTCGCGGAGCCCCGTCCGTACCCGCGCCCCGGCCGACACGGCGGTCCGCCGCTGGAGCCGGCCGAGTGCCGCGCGGGCCGCGACGGCGAGCAGTACGCCCGTCAGCAGGGCAGGCAGGCCGGTGAGGTCGCCGCGCGCGATCCGGGCGAGCGCGAGGGCGAGCAGCACGGCCTGCGCGAGGTGGGTGACGACCACGGCGCCGAGCAGGGCGGTGGCCCCGATGAGTGGTCCGCGCGCGATCCGGGCGGCGCGCAGCAGCTCGGGGTGGAGCATCATGACCGTTGGTCTCCTTCGGTGCGGTGCCGGAGCGCCGGGCCGTGCCGGGCCCGCGTGCGGTTCCGGGGCTCCGTGCCGGGCCCGGCTTCCGTGCGGCGTCCCAGCGCGAGCCCGTGCACGATGTGGCGGGGCCCCGGACTCCCGTGCTGCCAGGAGCCGACGGGCCGGGAGGCCAGCCCCAGCGCGCAGGCGAGCGCCTGGGCGGCCCCGACGGCGTACCCGGCGGCGAGATGGTCGAGGCGGACCCGGGCGGACCCGGCGTCGTCGGGGCACCCGTGGGCCAGGAGCACGGCTCCCGTGTCGCTGAGCCACGCCTGGCCGGCGGCCCTGCGGGCGAGGCCGTCGGGGGCGGGACCGGGCCCGCGCGGGCGGCCCGGACCACGGGGAGGTGCGGCGATCCGCTCCGGTACCGCCCCGCCGCCCCTCCCGGCGGACGGGCCGGCTGCCATGGTCCACAGCAGGCCGCGGTCGCCGGCCGCCCGCCGCGCGGCGGCGAGCACGGCACCGGCCTCCGTACGGTCGGGCGCGCCGGGGAATCCGGGCGGCGCGCTGCGCCGGCCGAGGAGGACCTCGTCCGGCAGGACGGGGACGGCGACGGGGCGCCAGGCGGCGCGCACGGAGCCCGTCCGCGTCAGCTGGTCCAGCAGCCGCCAGGTCTCACGCAGGACGGGCGGGGCCGCCCGGTCCGCCGGCAGCGGGCGGCGCGCGGGGCCCTGGGCCGCCCAGCGCGTCGGCGCGTCGGGTGGTCCGGGCGTCAGCCGTACGGCGGCCAGGGCGTGTTCGGGTTCGGCGTCCCCCCAGTCGCGGGGCAGACCGGCGGCCGCCGCGAGGAGGGCGCCGTCGGCGTCCGGGCACCAGGTGGCCGCGCCCGCCAGGGCCAGCGCCGCCGCCGCGTGGCCGGTGTCCAGCAACAGGAGCGGCCAGCCGCGGTGGCCGTAGTGGGACACGGTGCGCCGCGCGGTGACGGTCAGCACGGCGATCGCCCCGCGCGGCGCGTCCGCGCCCGCCCCGCCGCGCGGGTGGAGGCGGTGGCGTACGGGGTCGTAGGCGTACCTGCCGGGCGGCAGGGTGCCGTCGGGGCCGAGCAGCAGATGCGTGTTGACCGGGTGCAGGGCCCCCGCCGAGGCGGCGGGGCGAAGCCGTCCGCCCGCCAGCGAGAGCCGGAGCGTGCGGTCCAGTTCGGGCGGGACGGGAAGCGGTTCGCCCGGCCAGGCGGTGACCTGGCGTCCGGCCGGGAAGTCCGGTGCGGGCGGTTCGGGTGAACGGGCGCGGGCGAGCGTGAGCGCGTCGGGTGGGGGGGAGGTCATGGGTGCCTCACATGTGCGGCGGCGGGGCGAGTGTGAAGTCGCCGGGCCCGGTGGGGGCGGTGGTCCGCCAGCCCCGGTCCAGGGCGGCCCGGGCGAAGCGGGCGCAGCCGAACAGGGCGAAGGCCGCGGGGGCGTTGGGGATGAGGCCCGACACGAGGACGCGGGCGACGCGCAGGGGTGTCTCGGCGACGTCCTCCGTCGTCAGGTCGAGCGTGATGAGGCGGTGCCCGCCCGCCGCGAGCCGGGCGTCGAGGGCGGTACGGCTTGCGGGCGCGATGTCGCGCACGTCGACGGTCCCGAGCGCGGGTTCGGTGAAGCGCCGGACGTAGGGCGCCATGCGGGGGTCGAGCCACACCTGCACATGGGCGCCCAGGTCGCGTACGGCCCGGAAGTCGTCGCCGCAGTCGTCGAGGTAGCGGCGGTCCGCCCGGTGGTCGAGGTAGAGGCCCCGCGCGAGCATCCCCTCCTCGATCGCGCGGAACACCCAGCCGTCGGCGTCCACCGCGCCCTGGGTGAACACCCAGGTGTGCACCGCCTCCAGGACCGCCTTGCGAGCCGCCTCCGCCGGGTCGAACCGGCAGGCGAACCCGGCCGCGTGGATGCCGCGCACCGGGTCGTGCACCAGCGCGGCCACGCACGGCGCGAACTCCGAGGGCATCTCGACGATCCACACGTCCAGCCCGCAGCCTTCGAGGTCCTGGGAGAGCCCGGGGACGGACGCGGGGTCGATGCCCCGGGCCGGCCCGTCGAGGTGCCACCACAGCTCCAGCGCGTCCCGCTCGACGACCTCCAGCAGCCCGCGCTCCACCGCGTCGTCGAACCCCTGGCCGGTGGCGATGCCCGCGTAGTTCAGGTGATGGGTGCGCGGCAGCGAACGCAGTGCGCCCTGGCGCCAGTTGAGGTGGCTGAGCGCGACGGGCACCCAGCACTCCCGGCCGGCCTCGGTCCCGCGCGCCCACAGGGCGGGGGTGTCGTCCTCCAGCGGACGGTAGGGGAAGCCGGGCCGGGCGTACTGCCAGGGCGCGTAGGCGGGCAGGTCGCCCGGACCGTACAGGGTGCGCCCCTCGGCGGCCAGTGCGGCGGCGGTGGTGCGCCGGGGGGCGTCGGGGTGGCCGGGCGGCGGCAGCCGGTTGCCGCAGTACCGTTCGGCGGCTTCGGCGATCGCGGCGATCCTGGCGCCGTCCGGGTCGCCGAAGGTGGTGCCGAGGGAGACCCGGTCGGCGGGCCAGGCCCCCAGCCGCCGGGCGTCGGAGACGTCCGCGGTCATGGCGGTGTAGCGGGGCGGGGCGCCGGCCGGGTGCGGTACGGGTCCGACGCCGCGTATCAGTCCGCACACGGGGTCCACGAGCGCCTCGATGTCCAGCGGTGCGCTGCTCAACTCTTCATCTCCTGTACGGGGTCGACCCGGGGCACGTGGTGCACGACGGGCAGCAGCAGGGTGCTTCCGGTCATCCGGACCGTGCGGTGGGAGGCGACCAGCCGGGTGGCGGTCACCGGGTCCTCGCCGGTGTGCGGGTTGCGGGCGTGGGCGGGGAAGTGGTGTCCGGCGACCTCGACGCGCAGGCGGGTCCCGGCGTCGAGGCGGCGGGCGAGGTGCCCGAGCGGCACGGTGAACGGTCCGGGGCGTACGCGTCTGACGATCCCGGTGGCGAGCGGCTCGGCGCGTCCGCCGGGGTCCAGGGCGACGAGCCGCACGGCCCAGTCGGCGGACGGCACATGGCCTCCTCGCGGGGTGCCGGCGGGGGTGGCGGACCGGGCCTCCGCGTCGAGGTGCGCCTCGGCGGGGCCGAGCAGGTCGAGGGGGCGCGGCAGGGGCGCGGTGACGAGCAGGCAGCGGTCGGGGACGCCGTGCCCGGGGACGTCGAGGTGGTCGGAGCGCACCGGCCGGGCGGGGTCGGCGACGAACTCGCCGCCGCGCAGCGGGCGCAGCCCGGCGCGATCGCCGAAGGGGTACGCGGTGGGCCGCCCGGCGCCGGGCAGGCCGCCGCCGCTCCCCCGGGGCGCGAACCCTCCCACCGCCGGCCGCACCCCGCACCAGTGCCCGCTGCCGCCGAGCGCGACGGCGCCCGTGCTGCCCGCCAGGGTCCCGCCGAGTGCCGCCCGGGCCCAGCGCACGTACAGCGAGCCGAGGTCGAGGCGGTGCTCCGGACGCGCCCCGGGGGCGGGGTCGGCGGTGAGCCCGTGTCCCCAGGGCCCGAACAGCAGGCGCGCCGGGCCTCCCCAGGCGCGCCACAGCCATACGGTGTCCTCGGCGAACGGGTCGTACGCGCCGCCGACCGCGAGCAGCGGGACGGCGGCCGACGCGGCCCGGGCCGCCGACCGCTCGTCCTGCCCGCGTGCGCGCCAGACGGAGGGCCAGGACGGCAGGTCCAGCAGTGCGGTGACGGGCAGCCGGCTCAGCAGCCGCGGGTCCGGGGCGGCGTCCGGCGACGATTCCCGCCGGTCGCCGTGGGCGGCCCACCATCCCACGCGCGCCTGGAGGCGTTCGGGGCCGGTCGCCTCCCGGGCCGTGCGGGCCTTCCCAAGCGCCGGTACGGCGGCGATCACGGCGTCGGCGCGGCCGTGCGGCTCGCCGCCGTACGCCAGGGCGAGCGCGCAGTGGGCCGCGTACGACGCGCCGGCGGCGACCACCCGCCCGTCGCTCCACTCCTGGGCGCGGAGCCAGCGCAGGGTGGCGGTGCCGTCGCGCTCCTCGTGGTCGCCGTAGGGCAGCCACCGGCCCTCCGAGGCGTACCGGCCGCGGACGTCCTGGGCGACGGCGGCGAAGCCGTGGGCCGCCCAGCCTCGCAGTTCGGCGCGGTGCGAGCGGCGGTCGTAGGGGGTGCGCAGGACGACCGCGGGGTACGGGCCGGGCAGGGCGGGGAGGCAGACGTCGGTGGCGAGGCCGTCGATCCGTACGGTCGCCGTCACCATCTCGCGCCCTCTTCCGCGGGCGCTGCCGCCGCACGCACGGGCAGCGGGGCGACGGCCGGGACCGGCAGCACCGGGTGCTCGGTGACGGTGAGGTCGCGCAGGTCGAGGCGGCGCAGCCGGCGCCGTGTCCGCACGGGTGCCCCACCCGCCCAGGCGATGAGGTCGCCGGTGAGCAGCGCCGCGGTGAGCGCGGCGGACGCCGCCGTGTGGGCCGGCCCGTCGTCGGGCGTGCGCCGCCCGTCCCAGTAGGCGGCGAGCTCCCGGTGGGCGGGGGTCGCGGCGAGCCGCCGGAGCCGTACACCGGCCGAGGTGACGTCGCCCGGGCCGGCGGCGAGGGGTTCGATCCAGGCGAGGGCGCCCTCCCGGTGGCAGCGCAGCCAGCCGACGCCGTGCGCGGGCAGCAGCCGGTCGGCGTCGTCCCAGAGGCCGGGCGGTACGGGCCCGTCGAGGCACCAGACCACGGCGGTGGGCACGGCCGGGTCCCCGTCGAGGGCGTCGCGCACCGTGTCGCCCTCGCGCACCTCGCCACCCTCGTCCCGGAGGCACCGGGCGAGCGGCCCGGTCAGCCGGCGGTCCCCCAGCACCACCACGGTGCGCCCGGCCAGCGGGCGGGGCGCCGCGGGACCGGCGGGTACGGCGTACCCGGCGGCCTCGAAGGCGTCCGCGAGGGCGTCCAGCCGGGCCTCGGCCGACGGGTCTGTCCGGATGCCGTCCGGCCGGGTGTCACCGACAGCCGGGCCGGAGGTCAGCCGGGCCACCAGGGTGTCCGCGTCCAGCCCGCCCGTGTCGACGCGCAGAAAGGTTCCGTCGGGTGTGCGGACGGCGAGACCCCGGTCGGGGACGGTGACGAGGACGACACCTGGGGCGAGTCGCACGGTGGCCACGGGGTTCCTCCTGGGAGCGGGACGTGAGCGGGGGCGAAGGGCGGGAGGGGGAACGGGTCGGGCCCGCCCGGGAAAGGGATCCGGGCGGGCCCGAGCTCCGCGGTACGGGTGTTACTTGACGGCGTCGGTCACGACGGCGTCAGCGGCCTCGACGGCCTCGTCGAAAGGGTTCTCGACGAGCGCGTTGGAGTGCGTCGCCGACAGGTGGGCGAGCTGACCCTGCTCGGCGATCGGGGTGAACACCTTGTGCTGCTCCATGAGTTGAGCCTCCGTTCGATACGGGTGGTGCGCCCCCGGAGCGGCGGCGCACCATGAACACTAATGAATATGATTTTCATTTCGCAAGCCCGTGCGGGACGGGAAGAGGGTGATCCGGGTAACACACCGGCCAGCCGCCCTCCGGATCGCGACCGACCCGCCCCGCCACACCCAGCACATCGGCCAGCAGGGCGGGGGTGACGACCTCGGCGGGCGGGCCGTCGGCCGCCACCCGTCCCGCGCGCAGCGCCACGACCCGGTCCGCGAAGCGCGCCGCGTGGCCCAGGTCGTGCAGCACCATGACCACGGTCGGCCCTCGTTCGTCGCGCAGCCGCACCACGGTCTGCATGACCTCCAGTTGGTGGCGCAGGTCGAGGTACGTCGTCGGTTCGTCGAGCAGCAGGACACGGGTGTCCTGGGCGAGTGCCATCGCCAGCCGCACCCGCTGGCGCTCGCCGCCCGACAGGGCGTCCACCGGGCGGTCGGCCCACTGTGCGACCCCCACGTCCGCCATGGCGCGGGCGCACACGGCGTCGTCCCCGTCGCGCAGCATGCCGAGCGGCCCCCGGGCCGCGTACCGCCCCTGGCGCACGAGTTGACGTACCGTCATACCGGGTACGCCGGGCGCCGACTGGTGCAGCAGCGCCACCCGCCGCGCGGCGGCCCGGCGCGAGAGCCGTCCCAGGTCGTCGCCGCCGAGGAGCACCCGCCCGGCGTCCGGCCTCAGCAGCCCGGCGCACAGCCGCAGCAGCGTGCTCTTGCCGCAGCCGTTCAGTCCGACGAGGGCGACCAGTTCGCCCGCGCCGATCCGCAGGTCGACGCCGGCCAGCACCTCCCGTCCGGGGTAGCCGAAGCGCACTCCCTCGACCCGGATCGCCCCGGCCTCCTCGTGCCCGGCCGGCGCACCGGCCGCGATCTCCGCTGTCACTCCCACTCCTCGTTCGCACTCCTGCGCCGTGCCACGATCAGCAGCAGCGCGGCGCCGACGCAGGTCGTCAGCGCCCCGACCGGCACGCTCAGCCGGTCCGTCTCCAGCACCCGGGCGAGCACCTGCGACAGCCACTGGGCCGCCGCGTCCGCGCCGCCCACCACCACCGCACCCAGCAGCGCCGCCCCGGGCAGGGCCGCCCGCAGGTCCGCTCCGAACAGCGCGAACGCCAGGTGCGGCACCAGCAGGCCCACGAAGCCCAGCGCGCCCACCGCGGAGACGGCCCCCGCGGTCAGCGCCACCGCGCACACCAGAGCGGCGATCCGGGCCCGGCCGGTGCGCAGCCCCGCCGCCGACGCCTGTTCGTCGCCGCAGCGCAGCAGGGTCAGCGGCGCGGCGAGCGCGCAGGCCGCGACCGCCCAGACCGCCGCCCAGGGCCACAGCAGGTTCCAGTGCTCCCACACCCGGCCCTCGGTGGAGCCGACCAGCCACTGCACGACGCTGCCGAGTTCGCCCGGTGCGACGAGCAGCACCATGGCGGTCAGCCCGGACAGCACGGCCGAGACCAGGACGCCGTGCACGGCGGTCTGCCCGGGGTCGCCCTTCTCGCGCCCCGCGAGCAGCCACAGGAGCCCCGCCCCGGCGAACCCGCCCAGACAGGAGGCGGTGACCACGGCGGCCGGGGATTCCCAGCCCGCGAGGCCCAGTCCGGTCGCCGTGACCGCGCCGAGGACGGCGCCCGGGGTGACGCCGGTGACCTCGGGCCCGGCGAGCGGGTTGCGAAGCGCCGACTGCAGGACGGTGCCCGCGAGCCCGAGGGAGGCGCCCGCGACCAGGGCCACCAGGGTGCGCGGCAGACGCAGCCGCAGGACGACGTGCCGGGCGGTCGGATCACCGCCCCCGAGCAGGACGTCCCAGACGCCCGACGCGGGCACGGCGCGCCCGGCGACGAGCCCGGCGGCCGCCACGGCGAGGACGGCGACCGCGGAGAGTGCGGCGAGGACCGCCGGCGTCCGCGTCCACCGGGGCGAAGTCCCTGTCAGGGGGGCGGAGTTCGCCGAGGTCATCGCCGCGCCCTCCGTCCCGCGCGCAGCAGCGCGACCCCGGCCGGGACACCGAGCAGCGCCGTCCAGGCCCCCACCGGTGTTTCCACCGGTGCGAGCGCGAGCCGGGCGGGCTGGTCCGCGCAGGCCACGACCAGCGCGCCGCACACCGCCGACCAGGGGAGCCACCGGACCGCGTCGGCGGCCGGGCGCAGGGCGCGGGCCAGGTGCGGCGCGAGGAAGCCGACCCAGGCGACCGGGCCGCAGACGGCGACGACGGGTGCGATCAGCAGGATCGCGAGGGCCAGGGCGCCGAGCCGGGCCCGCCGCACCCGCACTCCGAGGGCCCGTGCGTCGTCGTCACCGAGCCGCAGCACGCCGAGGACCGGAGCGCACAGCACCAGCGCGGGCACGGAGAGAACCAGCCACGGCCACAGGCCCGTCACGTCGTCCCAGGTCCGCGCGGAGAGGCTGCCCAGCAGGTAGCGGTAGACGAGCTGGAGGTCGAGCTGGTCGGCCAGGACCATCAGGACCAGCAGCGCGGCCTGGAGCGCGGCGGCCACGGCCGCTCCGGTGAGGAGCACGGCCGAGGGGCTGCGCCCGAACCCGGCGGCCAGCAGGGTCAGTACGCCGCCGAGCGCCGCACCGCCGAGCGCGAGCAGCGGCTGGACGGCGAGCGGCACGGACAGGGCGAGGACGAGCGGCGCGGCGACCCCGAGCGCGGCTCCGCCGGAGACGCCGAGCATCTCGGGGACGGCGAGCGGGTTGCGCAGCGCTTCCTGGAGGACCAGCCCGGCCGTGCCGAGGCAGGCCCCCGCCACCAGGGCGAGGACCAGCCGGGGCAGCCGCAGTTCGGTGACGATCACACCGGCGAGGTCATCGCCGCCGAGCGCGCCCGCCAGGGCGGTGGGCGGTACGTACGGCGTGCCCAGGCACAGGCCGCAGCCGACGACCGCGACCAGCACCGCACCGGCACCGACGCCGGCGATCCCGCGTGCGCGGGCGTTCACCCGGGTCCGACGGGTCGCGTGGGTGCGGGCGTTCACCTGAGTGCGGCCGTCGCCTCGTCGAGGACCAGGCCGAGGGAGCGGGTGCCGCGCCCCTTGGCCCAGACCTCGGCGTCGACCTCGTGCACATCGCCGTTCCTGACGGCGGGGATGCGCGACCACAGCGGGTTCTTGGCGAGGGTGTCGGAGAGCGTGTTGTCGGGCGCGCCGCCGAAGGAGAGGGTCTCCACGAACAGCACGTCGACGTCGCGGGCGAGGATCTCCTCCATGCTGTAGGTGCCGTCCACGCCTCGGCTCTTCCAGGGGTAGTCGGCGATCCCCGGGAAGAGGCCGGCGGTGACGTCGTCGCCCGGGGTGGCGACGCCGAAGTTCTCGTCACTGCCGAAGATGATCAGCGCGGTCCTGTCGCTCCTGGCCTCCTCCGCCCTGGCGAGCTTCTGGCGGAAGGCCCGCTCGGCCGCCTCGCCCTGTTCCGTACGCCCGGTCAGCGCGGCCAGGTCGCGCAGATAGCCGACGCTGCCCCGCCAGTCCCCGGGCTGGACCGGCCAGAAAGTGGTCGCCCCCTTGAGGGCGGGGGCCAGCTTCCCGTGGGTGTCCTCCAGGCCGATCACCAGATCCGGCTCGTACGAGAGGATCGCCTCGGCCTCGGGGCTGAGGAAGCCGCCCGGCACCACGGGAATCCTCGCGGCCGCCTCCTTGCCGAGGAACGCGGGGTGCTGGAGCAGGGCCGAGTTGGTGGCCGCGGGCGACATGCCCAGCTCGGCGAGCATGTCGTCGCAGAGCGCGACGAGACAGACGACCCGCCGGGGCGGAGCGGTCGTCGAGACGGTCACCTTCCTGTGGTCGGTGATGGTGCGTGCGGCGGTGATGGGCTCGACCGTCACCGCCGTCCTCGGCCGGACCCCGTCGTCCTTCCGGCCGGTCTCGGCGGCGGGGGCGCCGCAGCCGGACAGCAGCGTCCCCATCACGGCCGCGGCGGCCCAGCGGCGCACGGTCCCCAACATCCTGCGTGACATGTGGCTCTCGGTTTCTGGCTCGGTCCCGGGGCGGGGCAGGCGTGCGGAGGAGGGCGCCCCGGGCCGGTCCCCCCGCCGCACAGAATTGCCACATGATAATCATTATCAAAAAGCTGTCCGTCCCCACACCCCCGCCGGAGCCCGCCATGACACCTGCCCCCCGTCTGCTCGTAGCCGATCAAGTCGCCGGATCCGTACGGGTCCTGGAGCTGCCGGGCGGGCGGGTGACGGGACTGGTGGAGGGCCGCCACCTCGCCGAGCACGCCGGCTTCCTCGCGCTTCCCGGCGGCCGCGCCGCCTTCGTGGACGACCTGGCGGGCGAGCTCGTGATCCTCGATCCGTACGGCCCCGACACCGGCCGGCCGCTGGTCGCGGCGACCGTGCCGGTGGCGATACCCGCCGAGCACCTCGCGGCCGACCCCTCGGGGAGCCGCCTCGCCGTCACGACCGGGGCGGGCCGCAACGAGGAGACCTGGACCGACCTGCTCACCGCGGTGGACCTGCGCTCCCCCGGCGGCCCGAGGTCCGTCCGGGTCCGCACCCGCCGGGGCGAACCGGGAGTGACCGTCCTGGGCCCGGCGCCCGGGGCCGGGCCGTCCGGCGGGCACCTGCCTCTCGTCGTCCTGCGCCACCGCGAGCCCGGCTCCCTCACCGCCTACCGGCACGCCGACCTCATGGCGGCCGCGCCCGCCTGCCCGCCGGCCGTCCCCGCGTACGAGACGGCCCTGCCCGACCACGACGGGCACGGCGACGCCCACGATCCGCTCACCGGACGGCTCTTCGCGGCGGCGGGTTCCGGGGTGCACCGGGCCCGCCGCGAGGGCGACACCCTCCTCGTCGAGGAGCCACTGCCCTGGGCGGGCCCCGGGCGCGGCTACTACCTGCGCCTCGATCCCGTCCGCCGCGCCCTGTGGTCGTGCGTGCGCGGCGGCCCCGCCGATCCGGGACGCTGGCCGGAATGGACCAACGACGCCTGGTTCCACGGGCTCGACACCGGCCGCACCGGCCGCCTCGCCCTCGGCCCGGGTCTGGTCTTCCGGCTCGCGGTCGCCCAGGGGCACGTCGCGTACGCCCGGGTGCACCCCGACGGCGACGAACTCGTCCTGGTGGGCGCCGGGTCCGGCGGCCGGCCCCGGGTCCTCGCCCGGCTGCCGCTTCCGCCGATGAAAGGAGCCCCCCGGCCGGGCGGTACCCCGTGGGACGGAGTACAGCGACGTGCCGTCGCCGCCTCACCGGGCTGCGGGCTCACCGCCGTCAGCCGGGGCGGCCATGGCGAGATTCACCTTTTCGACGGAACCGGACCACTCACCACGCTCACCGTGCCCACCCCCCTCGACGACGGGGGCCACCTCGCCCTGCTGGCGCCGGGCGACGGATCGGAGGGCGATCCGGTGGGCCGCTGATTGTGAATCAATTCACTCGGCCCTCTTGGCCGGGCGTGCGGATCCATGCTGAGATGCGTCCGAACTCAACAGCTCGATGGCGCGCTCGGGGAGGGCAACGTGGCGCATACCGCCATGTCTGGTTCCGGAACGACCGAAAGCGACGATCCACTCCAGACCGCGGTATGGCGGCTGCGTTCGCGCGGCTGTTGGACCGACGCGGCCGCCCTCCTCGCACCCGGTGCGGCGGACCCGCCGGTAGCGCTCCAGCGCGCGGCGCTGCTGATCGAGCGGTGCCTGTACACCGAGCAGGGCTGGGCCGACGCGGACGACGCCCTGCGGGCGGCGGAGGCGATCGCCCAGAGCGACGAGGAGCGCGGCGCCGCGGCCTGCGAACGCGGCTACCTCGCCTACGCCTCCACCCTGTTGGGCGCGCGGGACCGGGCGGACGAGGCGCGGGCCGCCCTCGGCCGGGCCGCGGCCCTGATCGCCCCGGCGGGGCGCGGTCGCCCCCTGCTGGACTTCCGGCGCGGCCTGGTCGCCCAGTACCTCGCCGAGTCCCCCCAGGCCGCCCGCGCCGCCTACCGCCGGGCCCACGCCGGCGCCACGGCACAGGGCGACACCCTGCTCCTCTCCTCCACCTGGCGGCACCTGGCCGGACTGGCTTTGCGGGAAGGGGAGTTGGCGGAGGCGCGGCACGGTTTCGCCGAGTCGCTGCGACTGCGCGAGGAGCTGGGATACCTGGTCGGTACGGCGCCGGCGCTGGCGGCCCTCGCCGAGACGGAACCCGAGCCGGACGCGGCCAGGCTGCGCGCCGAGGCGCGCAGGCTGTTCCGGCTCCTGGGCGGGGTGCCGATCTGGCTGGCGGCGCAGCTGGCACCGCAGGCAGCGGCCTGAGCGGACGGTGCCCACGGCGCCGGGGCCGTGCGGGTGCGGGGCCCGTCGCGACACCGCCCGCGCCTCCCCCGGCGCCCGTCCGTACGCGTGCGAGGATCGCTCGGTGAAGGATCTGAACCACCGCCTCGCCGGGGAGGCCGACCTCGCCGCTCTCGTCCGCCTGCGGGACGACGCCGCCCGCTGGATGATCGCCCAGGGCATCACCGGCCAGTGGCGCCCCGGTGAGCTGGACGAGGATCACTTCCGCCGGATCATGGCGCGCGGCGAGGTCTGGCTCGCCGAGACCGACGGCAGGGTGGCGGGGGCCTGGGAGCTGTGGTGGGAGGACGAGGACGCCTGGGGGCCCCAGCCGCCGGTGGCCGGCTATGTGCACCGGCTGATGGTGGACCGCGGCTGCGCCCCGCCCGGCACCGGGCGGCTGCTGCTGCGCGCCGCGGAGCACCGCGTGGCGGCCTCGGGGCGGGCGTTCGTACGTCTGGACTGCCTGGCCGGCAACGCGCGTCTGAACGCCTACTACCTGGACGACGGCTACCGGGCCGTCGGCCACAGGGCGGGCAAGCCGCAGCCGGGCGGCACGCCCAAGTCGTTCACCCTGCTCGAGAAGACCGTAGGGACGGACCGTGAGGACCACCGCCCGGCGTCCGCGCCTCCCGCGCCCTGACACGGCCGTGCGCGCGGCGCCGCGGCCTCGGGTGCCGCGAGGACCCGCACCCCGTGCCGTCGAGGACCGGCCGCCATCGGGCTGCCCGCAGAGCCACCCGGCCCCGGGCCCCGGGTAAAGACATGGATCCCTTTCGCCATGGTCCCTGGACGGGGAGCCCCCTGGCGCCGGAGGGTGGAGGTCGATCCCGCCCCGCCTTCCGCACCCAGGGAGAAGCATGTCCTCAGCACTGGTCCCGGCCCACGAACCGCCGTACTACGCCGTCGTCTTCACGTCCCGGCGCACCGAGGGCGACAACGGATACGGAGAGACCGCGGCCCGTCTGGGCCGGCTCGCCGCCGGGCAGCCGGGGTTCCTCGGCCACGAATCGGTCCGCGACGCCGACGGCCGGGGCATCACCGTCGCCTACTTCACCGACGAGGAGGCCATCGCCGGCTGGCGCGCCGACGAACGGCACGCGGCGGCCCGCGCGTACGGGCGCGAGCACTGGTACGAGGAGTACGTGCTGCACGTGGCCAGAGTGGAGCGGGCCTACTCCTTCACGCGGCCCGGGGAGAACACGGCCGACAGCGTGGACACCACCGGCCCGTCCTGAACGCGGCCGGGCCCCGGTGGCGGCAGCGCTACAGCGCGGTCGCGCCCCACGGCCCGGGTCCGCTCGGGGCGAGGCAGGCCCCGCCGAAGGGGCGGTGTCCGCCCGTACGCAGCTCCGCCCACACGGTCTTGCCGACCGGCCGGCGCTCGACCACTCCCCAGGCCTCGGCCAGGGTCGCGACGAGCAGCAGCCCCCGCCCGCACTCGCCCTGGTCCTCCGGACGGGCCAGCAGCGGGCGGCGCTCCCCCCGGGCGTCGCTCACCTCGATGCGCAGCTCGCGGGCGCCCGACAGCACGAGCCGCAGCTCGAAGTCCCGCCCGGGCACCCGGCCGTGTGTCGCGGCGTTCGCGGCGAGTTCGGCGACGATCAGGGCGGCCGCCTCGCCGCAGTCGCTCCCGTACGGGATTCCCCATGTGTCGAGGCGGTGTCCGGCGAGGTGCCGGGCGAGCCGCGCACCCAGGCGCGTGGAGCTGAATCGCTGGGTGAACGCACGTACCGTGACCAGGCTTTGGTTTTTCACATGACCCGTCCTACCCCTGTGAAGGCCGTCGCTCACCCCAACTGACCAGCGAAGATAGTCGCGCTCTCAACCAGCTCGCCGATGGCGGCCGGGCCCCGGGAGGTGACCGTGCGTGAACCCGTGCGTGAACCCGTGCGTACTCCGCTCCCCGGAACGGCGGTCCGTCGTCCGTCGCCCGTCCCCCGCCGCCCCGGCCGGTCCGCCGGGGCGGCCCCGTCCGTCGGGTCAGCGCAGGGTGATCTCCTCGCCGAGCCCCCGCGCGCGGGCGGCGGAGAGGACCAGCGCGGCCGCGGCCGCGTCCTGGGCGGCGACGCCCACCGACTTGTAGAGCGTGATGAGGCCGGGTGAAGTGCGCCCCGGCCTGGTGCCGTTGATGATCTCGCCCACCTCGGCGTGGATGTGCTCGGCCGTGATGACTCCGTCGCGGATCGGCATCAGCAGGTCGCTGCTACCCGCGGGGAAGGGGGCCAGGGCGGCCTGCCGGGACTCGACGCAGACAAGCGCGTCGGCGACCGTCGCGTCGTCGACCTCCCGGCCCGCCGGGTTGAACCCGACGGAGGCGATGTGCACGCCGGGGGACAGCCATTCGCGCCGGACGACGGGGTCCACGGCGTGGGTCGCGGCGGCGACGACGTCGGCGCCGTCGAGCGCCTGCGGGTAGTCCGCGACGGCCAGGACGTCGATGCCCGGCTCCAGGGCCGACGCGAGTTCGTCGGCGAGCGCGTGCGCCTTGGCCGGGTCGCGCCCGGCGACCCTGATCCGGCGGATGGGGCGCACCCGGCACAGGGCGCGCGCGTGCGCGCGGGCCTGCACGCCGGTGCCGAGGACGGCGAGCACCGTGGCGTCCTCGCGGGCCAGCAGACGGGCCGACAGCGCCGAACCGGCGGCGGTGCGGGCGGCGGTGATGACCGTTCCGTCCAGCAGTCCGGTGGGCGCGCCGGTCTCCGGGTCGAACACGACGATGACGGCCTGGTGGGTCGGCAGCCGTGTGCCCTCGTTGCGGGGGAAGAGGGAGACCAGTTTGGCCATCAGCACCCCGGCGGAGGGCACATGGCCCGGCATGGCGGCGAGGAACGCCTCCCGCTCCGGTACCAGGGCGGCCACGCGGTCGGGCACGGACGCCCGGCCGGCGCTGAGGTCCGACATGGCCGACGCCAGGGCGTCGATCAGCTCGTCGGTGTCGAGCAGCTCCTCCACCTGGGAGGCCCCGAGGACCAGCACGCGTCAGCCTCCTTCGCCGCTTGCGACGCAGCATAGGCGAACGGTCCTCACCGGGGCCGCAGGCAGACCAGCGCCTCGTCCGTTCCGACGACCAGGGAGCCGTCGGGCAGGACGGCCAGCGCGCGGACCGGCGGGCCGGGGCGAAAGTGCCGCGCCGCGCCGTCGCGGCGGCCCGGGCCCGGTCGGTGGAGGGCGACGAGGCCGTCGTTCCAGGCCACCGCGACGGCCGGTCCCGTGGGCGTCGGCGCCGCGTGCAGGGCGACGACCGGGTACGGGCGCCGGGCGATCGGGTCGCGGAGGGCCGGACCGCCGGGCGACCAGGCGCGTACCGTGCCGTCCGTTCCTCCGCTATACACGAGCGGGGCGGGCGCGTCGACGGCCGCCAGCGCGGTGACCCGCCCGGAGTGCGGTGCCTCCTGGTGCAGGCCCTGCGGGCCGAAGGCGTGGACGGAGCCCGTACGGTCGCCGACCACCACGGCGCCGGCCGTCACCGCGAGCGAGGTGCCCGGGTGCCGCTCCAGGGTGGTCGCGACGGCGGTGACGAGCCGGGGCGCGGGGGCGCCCCGGACGTGCAGGCGGCCCCGTTCGTCCAACAGCAGCAGCGTGGGGTCGCCGGAACGTCCGTCCGTCAGGGCCGCGAGCGCCTTCACCCTCGGACCGCCGGGCGTCACCCGGTCCGGTGTTCCTTCGCCGGGCGCGCCCAGGGACCGTACGGTGCCGAGGCGATCGGCCATCAGCAGCCGCCCCCCGCCGGTGGTCAGCGCGGCCACCGGGCCGGGCCACGGAGCGGAGGCATCGCCCCGCGCACGGGACCAGCGCACGCTCCAGTCCGCTCCCGCAGCCAGTTCCTTCAGCGTGTCGCGCGTGCGCGGGTCCGCCCCGTCGGTCAGCGCGGCGAGCAGTACCAGCGCGCGGGCGGCCGGCTCCTGGTCCCGGATCAGGGACTGCCCGGCCCGCAGCCACGCCGGCCGCAGTCCGCCGTGGTCGTCGCCGTCGGCCATGGCTTCGTAGGCCGCCGTGACCCCGAGGGGTCCGGCCGCACAGACGGCGGCGGGGTCGCGGAGATCGAAGGGGGCCGGCCGGGCGGCTCCGGCGGCCGGGGAGGGCCGGGTCCCGAGCTCCACCCGCAGATGACCCAGCGTGCGCAGCGAGTCGACGAGTCCGGTGACGTCGCGCGGGTGCGGCGACGGCAGTTCCACCCGTACCGTGCGCCGGGCGTCCGTCAGCAGGGCGGCCGAGAGCAGTTCGCCCGGGGTGGCGGCGACCACGCCCAGCTGGTTCGCCAGCTCCCATACCGCCGCGCGCACGCGCGCTCCCCTCAGCCCTTGGCGCTGGTGAAGTGCTCCCGCACCAGCGACTGCACCACCGTCAGGTCCTGGGCGACGAGCGCGTCGAGAAGGGCGCCGTGTTCCGCCGCGTCCGCGACGAGGTCCGCGCGCCGGGTGGCGGGCATGTTCACCAGGGGCCACTGGGCGCGGCGGTGCAGGTCCTCGGCGACGGCGACCAGTTGTTCGTTGCCGGCGAGCCCGAGGACCGCGCGGTGGAAGGCGCGGTCGGACTCGGCGTAGTGGGCGCGGTCGCCGCGGGCCGCCGCGGCGGCCGTTGCCTCGGCCAGCGGGCGGAGCTCGCTCCAGCGGGCGGCCGGGACGGTGCGGGCCAGGCGCAGCATGACCGGGACCTCGATCAGGGCGCGGATCTCGGCGAGCTCGGCGAGCTCGCGGGGGGTGCGCTCGGTGACGCGGAATCCCCGGTTGGGCACGACCTTGACCGCGCCCTCGATGGCGAGCTGCTGCATCGCCTCGCGGACCGGGGTGGCGGAGACCCCGAAGCGCTCGCCGAGGACGGGTGCCGAGTAGACCACGCCGGGAACCAGCTCACCGCCGACGAGCGCGGTGCGCAGGGCGTCGAGGATCTGTCCGCGCACGGAGTGGCGCTGCACGGCGTGCCGGACGGCGGCGGGGCGCTTGGCGGACGGTTCGCCGTGGGTGTGCTCGCCGCGAGCCTGCTCGGGGACGCGTGAGGCGGCATGGGACGCGCGTGGCCGCGGCGTGGCGTCCTCGCACGCTCTTCGCTGCTCCACTCGGGTCCTCCTGCCGCCTGGGGGCTGGGCCCGGCTCGCAGTGGAGGGGCCCCCTGTGCACGATAGGCGCACGAGGGCACAGTTCACACATCGATCAGATCGGGTAAGGTAAGGCTTACCTGCCAACGATCCCGATTCGGTGGTCCTCCGCATGTCTGTCCACACCCTGTTGCCCGCCCTCGCCTCACCCGTCACCGACGCCTACGCCCGCCTCGCCGAGGTGTTCCCGGGGCTGCGCGTGCGGGAGCTCGCGGACGACGAGCGGTCTCCCCGGGGGGACGGCTGGGTCGGCGCGGACGAGCTCGCGGCCGGCGGACCCTCCCTGGACGCGTTCCTGGCCTGGGACGACGCCCAGGTCCTGCGGGACTACGGGCAGCGGGCCCGCCCCGACGTCGTCGCCAGCTTCGGCCTGCACCGGTACGCCTGGCCCGCCTGTCTCCTGATCACCGTCCCCTGGTTCGTGGACCGCCGGGTACCCCGTCTGGCGGTCGAGGACGTGGCCTTCCACCGGGAGCTCGGGCGGATGGACGTGCGGGTGCGGGAGTTCTCGTGCCTGCCGGACGACCCGGCCGCCTCGCTCCCGGGCGCGCGTGTCGTCCCCGACGAGGAGGCGCTGCGCGGCGAGGCCCGCGCGGCCGTCGCCGAGCATCTCGGTCCGGTCCTGGACGGCTTCGGCCCCCGTATGCGGCGCGGCAAGCGGGCCCTGTGGGGCATGGCGACCGACGAGATCGTCGAAAGCCTCTGGTACATCGGGCACCTGCTGGGCGAGGAGGGGCGCGCCATGGCCGAGCTGGGGCTGCTGCTGCCGGGCACGGCCAAGCCGTACGTCGGCACGCCCGGGTTCCGCGAGCTGGCGGGCCCGGACGGCGAGGTGCTGCCGACCCGCGACCGGGCGAGCTGCTGCCTCTTCTACACGCTCCGCCCCGAGGACACCTGCGTCACCTGCCCGCGCACCTGCGACGCCGACCGCGTCCGCAAGCTCAGCGCGACGGCCTGAGGCCCGCTCCCACCCCGTCACCGCATGCGGCGGGGCCCGCGGTCCCGCACGCGCTCCGCCCCGGACCCGGCACGTCCTCCGGAGGGACCGCGCGGAAGGGGCCCGGCCGCCCCGGCCGTACTGTCCCGCCCCGGCCGCATCGTCCCGGCCCGGCCCGGCCGCACCAGGGGCCGCACCACCCGGACGAGTGACATGAATCGAACCGAATGCGGTTCACCCGTAAGGCAGTTCGACCGAACCGCACCTCTTCGTATGCCGCGCCACCCCGATGGCGTTCTCTTGCACCGAAACCCCTTGAGGCTCCTGGGGCTTCGGCCAGTATGGCGGCCGAAACGCCCTACCGCGATGCAAGGGACACCGCATGAGACCGACCGACATATCGCTGGACTGGCTGCTTCCCGGTGGCGTGATGCTCGTGGGAGTCCTGGCGGCGGTGGCAGTGCTCGCGCGCGGCAGGCGCGCCGGGGACAAGGCCGCGGCCGACGACACCTGGGAGCGCACCGAGGAGCGCCGCAGGCGCAAGGAGGCCGTCTACGGCACCGCCTCCTATCTGCTCCTCTTCTGCTGCGCGGCGGTCGCCGCCGCACTCTCCTTCCACGGCCTGGTCGGCTTCGGCCGCCAGAACCTCAGCCTCTCCGGCGGCTGGGAGTACCTCGTCCCGTTCGGCCTCGACGGCGCCGCCATGTTCTGCTCGGTCCTCGCGGTCCGCGAGGCGAGCCATGGCGACGCGGCCCTCGGCTCGCGCCTGCTGGTCTGGACGTTCGCCGGCGCGGCGGCCTGGTTCAACTGGGTGCACGCTCCCCGGGGGCTGGGGCACGCCGGCGCCCCGCAGTTCTTCGCCGGGATGTCCCTGTCGGCCGCGGTCCTCTTCGACCGGGCGCTGAAGCAGACCCGGCGGGCCGCGCTGCGCGAACAGGGCCTGGTGCCCCGCCCGCTCCCGCAGATCCGGATCGTACGGTGGCTGCGCGCCCCCCGCGAGACGTTCGGCGCCTGGTCGCTGATGCTCCTCGAAGGGGTCCGTACGCTGGACGAGGCGGTCGAGGAGGTCCGTGAGGACCGCCGGGAGAAGCAGCTCAACCGGCACCGGCGGCGCGACCAGGAGAAGCTGGAGCGTGCGCACATCAAGGCGCTCAACCGTCAGCACCGGGCCTGGGGGCTCGGACGCGGCGGCGGCCGTCAGGTCGAGGTCCAGGCCATGACCGCGGCACCCGCCGCCTCATCGGGTTCCGCACCGGCCGCCGTCGGGGCGTCCGTCGCGGAGCCCGCCATAGCGGATCCCGGACGTCTGCCGCATAGGCCCCGGCCCTCCCTCCAGGCCGTCGGGGGCGCTGAGTCCCGCGCCGTCGACCTCACCGCGGAGGACGACACCCAGGCGCTCCCCCGGCTCGACTCGCTGGAGCGCAAGCTCAAGGACCTGGAGCAGCAGTTCGGCTAGGGAGTGTCCTCACCAGGGCGTCGTCCGCCCGAAGGGCGGGGCAGGCGCTCCGGGACGGTACGCTGGCCGGCGTCCGTCAGACGGACCCGCCGATCATCTCGAACCACACGACCTTGCCCACGCCGTGGGTCTTCACGCCCCACGCGTCCGCGAGCGCCTGGACCAGGATGAGCCCCCTGCCGTGCGTACCGTCGTCGGCGACCGGTACGTACGGCGCGGGCAGCTCGGAGACGAAGTCGCGGACCTCGACGCGGAGCCGGGAGCCCGTCACGGTCGCCGTGACGACCGCGCCGCTGTCGGTGTGGATCAGCGCGTTGGTCACCAGCTCGCTCGTGAGCAGTTCCGCCACGGCGGCCGTGTCCGGTTCGCCCCAGTGCCGCATCAGATCACGCAGGGCGCGCCGCACTTCGGACACGGCCGTCAGATCGGCGCAGCCGACGTTTCTGCGCCACACCACCGGCCGTCCCGGCGACGCGAGCGGCTCTCCCGGTCGCGCCGGCCTTCCCGGCCGCTTCCTCTCCCCCTCCGGTGCTCGTTCCCGCTCGCCCGTCACGGGCCCGGCCCCTCCCTGACGCCCACTCATAGCCCCCACCCGCACGTCATCGGCCCTTTCCCTCGAACAGGCTCACGGCATGCATGCCCTCGCCCCTGAACCATCACGCCTGCGGGCCCGTCCGGCGACGGCGCGCCGGAGGGGCGCACAGGGGCACGCCGGGGTCAGGAGAAAGCCCGTGGGAGCTCAGGGCGGGGCAGAGGAGCGGACGGGGTGGGCAGGGCGACGACAAGGGGCGGGCGGGGGCACGGCGGTCAGGGTCGGGGGACGTTGCGCAGGTTGGAACGGGCCATCTGGAGCATCCGCCCCACCCCTCCGTCCAGGACGATCTTGCTGGCCGACAGCGCGAAACCCGTCACCATGTCCGCGCTGATCCTGGGCGGGATGGAGAGGGCGTTGGGGTCGGTGACCACGTCCACGAGCGCCGGGCCCTTGTGCTTGAAGGCGTCCTTGAGCGCGCCCGCGAGCTGCTTCGGCTTCTCCACGCGCACACCGTACGCGCCCGCCGCGCGCGCGATGGCCGCGAAGTCCGGGTTGTGATTGTTCGTTCCGTACGACGGCAGGCCCGCCACCAGCATCTCCAGCTCCACCATGCCCAGCGAGGAGTTGTTGAACAGCACGATCTTCACCGGCAGGTCGTACTGCACCAGGGTGAGGAAGTCCCCCATCAGCATGGAGAATCCGCCGTCGCCCGACATGGAGACGACCTGGCGCTTGCGGTCGACGAACTGGGCGCCGATGGCCTGGGGCAGCGCGTTCGCCATCGAGCCGTGGCTGAACGAGCCGATGATCCGCCGTCGTCCGTTGGGCGTGAGGTAACGGGCCGCCCAGACGTTGCACATCCCGGTGTCGACGGTGAAGACGGCGTCGTCGTCGGCGATTTCGTCCAGGACGGAGGCGACGTACTCCGGGTGGATCGGGATGTGCTTCTCGACCTTGCGGGTGTACGCCTTGACGACCCCTTCGAGGGCGTCGGCGTGCTTCTTCAGCATCTTGTCGAGGAACTTGCGGCTGGTCTTGGGGCGTACCCGCGGGATGACGCAGCGCAGCGTCTCGCGCACGTCGCCCCAGACGGCCAGGTCCAGCTTGGAGCGGCGGCCGAGGTGTTCGGGCCGCACATCCACCTGGACGATCTTCACGTCGTCGGGCAGGAACGCCTGGTAGGGGAAGTCGGTGCCCAGCAGGATCAGCAGGTCGCACTCATGGGTGGCCTCGTAGGCGGCGCCGTACCCGAGCAGGCCGCTCATCCCGACGTCGTACGGATTGTCGTACTGGATCCATTCCTTCCCGCGCAGGGCGTGCCCGACCGGCGCCTTCACGCGCTCCGCGAACTGCATCACCTCCGCGTGCGCGCTCCTCGTGCCGCTGCCGCAGAACAGGGTGACCCGGTCGGCGTCGTCGATCATCCTGACGAGCTGGTCGATCTCGGCGTCTCCGGGGCGGACGGTGGGCCGCGAGGTGACCAGCGCGTGCTCGACGGTCTTGTCGGGGGCCGCTTCGGAGGCGATGTCACCCGGCAGCGTGACCACGCTGACGCCGCCGCGTCCGACGGCGTGCTGGATCGCCGTCTGGAGCAGCCGCGGCATCTGCTGCGGGCTGGAGATCATCTCGCTGTAGTGGCTGCACTCCTGGAAGAGGCGGTCGGGGTGGGTCTCCTGGAAGTAACCCAGTCCGATCTCGCTCGACGGGATGTGCGAGGCGAGGGCGATCACCGGCGCCATCGACCGGTGGGCGTCGTACAGGCCGTTGATCAGGTGGAGGTTGCCCGGACCGCAGGACCCGGCACAGGCCGCGAGCCCGCCGGTGATCTGTGCCTCGGCGCCGGCCGCGAAGGCGGCGGCCTCCTCGTGCCTGACCTGGATCCAGTCGATGCCGCGGGTCCGCCGGATGGCGTCGACGACAGGGTTCAGGCTGTCCCCGACGACGCCGTACAGCCGCTGGACGCCGGCCCGGACGAGGATGTCGACGAACTGTTCTGCCACATTCTGTTTGCCCATGGTCCCATCCATGCACGACCGGCGCCGTCACGCCTCCCAGATGGCCACACCCGTACGGTCATCGGCGTACCCCTTCACCCTCAGCTGGGTGTCGGCGAGGAACGCCGCCAGGCCCGGCGGTCCCCCGGCTCCCCAGCGCTCGGCCAGCTCCTTCGCGAGGGCGGGCTCGCCGCGCAGGGGGTCGGCCCAGCCCTGGCCGGCCAGCAGCAGCGTGTCGCCGGGGCGTGCCACGGAGGCGCGGAAACGGAACGGTTCGGCCGGCGGCGGGACGGGCCTCTCGACGTACGGCGAGGGGGGCGTGGGGATGTCGAGGTCAAGGGTGGGACGGTCGCCCCCAGGGGTCTCCTCAGGGGTCTGCTCAGGGGTCTGCTCAAGAGGGGAGGGGGGCGAGCCGAATCCGACCACCGGGCCACCGGAGGCCGTGGCGGACGAGGGGACCTCGGGTTCGATGTCCTGCCAGACGCCGTCCCGCAGCCGGAACAGCCCTCCCTCGCCGACGCCGAAGAAGACGCGGGTGCGGCACTCGGGGTCGGCGGTCAGCAGCAGGCAGCGCAGCCGGGCGGTGTACTCCCCCGGTTCCGCACCGAGCTCCGCCGCCCGGGCACGCAGCCTTCCGTACGTACGGTCGACGAGCCGGTGCAGCCCGGACTTCAGGTCGGCGCGGTGGCCCGCCCTGATGTCCTCGGCGAGGCGGGCGTGGCTGCGCCCGACGGCCGCGCCGATCCAGCGGCAGACGTCGGCCGCGGCCAGATGGGCACCACCCGCCCCGCGGGCACCGGTGGCCACGGCGGCCAGGACCAGCGAGGCGTCGCCGGTGCCGAACCGGGCGGTGAGCAGGGCGTCGCGGCGCGGCTCGCCCCGGTAGCGCGCGGAGTCGCCCCGCAGGGAGACGGCGCGCAGGGTGTACGTGCCGTACCGGGCGCCGTCGAGGACGGTGTCGGCGACCAGTTCGCCGAGCTGATCGGCGTGGGCGAGCGGGAGGGCGGTGGGTTCGGCCCCGTAGGTGGGCGGGCCGTCGCCCACGTGCCCGGTGCGCGGTCGCGGCGGGCCGAAGGGGTGCGGCGGCGCGGCGGGAGGGGCGGCCGGGACGGCGGGCGGTGCCTCGGGGCGCGCCGCGGCGGCGGGCCGGGGCGCGGCGGGCGGGGCGGCGGGGAAGGCGCGGGGGCCACCGGTGGCGCCCGGGGGCTCCCAGGGGGCGCGCGGTGGCGGCGGCTGCGCGGTTTCGCGCTCCCACCAGGCCCGGGGGCGCGCCCCTTCGGTCGGCGGCCGTGGTGGAGCAGGCGGTTGTCGCGGCGGCGGAACAGGTGCTGGGGCCTGCGCCGGAACGTCCGGCGGGCTTGGCGGCCCGAGGTCCCCGGCGGTGCGCGGCGGCTCCTGGGGCGGGGTGCCGGGTGCCTCGGCCACCGTGCCGGACACCGAGTCGAAGCGGTCGTCGAGCGTGTCGCCCGTCGCGGCCGGGAGGGTGTCCGGTGCGGTGTCGTCGTACAGCCTGTCCCACCACTCGTCCTCGCCGGCGGGCGTCTCCCCCTGTGGGTTCATGCCGTCGATTGTCCACCGCGGGCCGCGCGTGGAACCGGGCATTGGGAGAAAGGGCCGGTACGAATGGTCCGCCGGGCGGCCCCACCCCCCACGGGAAGGACGCCCGGCGGACCGGCGTGATCAACGCACGTCGTACGCGCGGATCACGGTGTGGGTGACGGAGCTGCCGTCGGCGTCCGTCAACCGGGTCCTGAGGGTGACGGGCTTCCCGGCGGCTCCCGCGTGGTCGACGGGCGCGCTCCAGCGACCGCCGCGTTCGCCGGCCCGGGCCTCGGTCCAGGTCGCCCCGCCGTCGTAGGAGTGCGCGGTGATGCGGCCCTTGAGGTCCGGGTGTTCGGCGTCGGCCCCGGTGTCGAGGACGGCGATCCTCGTGCCCGTTCCGTCGCGGCGCGCGGCGGCCTGACCGCCGGTCAGTGGTGCGTGCGCGGCCGGGTCGTCCTGCGGCACGGCGGCCGTGGACGGCGCGACCGCGGTGACGGCAAGGACCGCGGCGGTCGCCGCCGCCGGTGCCGTACGCGACATCGGGCGCATCGCTCTCCCCAAGTGGTTCCGGAGCGTTTCCGGCGCGCAGGCGTGAAAAGGCGCACGTCCCAAGGGTGTTGTGCTGCGGTGGCCGTCACATTGGCAGAGCGGCGAGTGATGCGGGGATGATGTGCGAGGCGGGTTCACGCCGTGGTCCGTTCCCGCCACGGCTGGCTGTGGAACGAGAGCGTCCGGTGAGCGTGAGGGGCGGAGGGGTGGGTTCAGGGGTGCTGGCGGCGATAGGGCTGGACGAACTCCAGGAGTCGGCTTACCGGGCGCTGGTCGCGCTCGGTGCGGCCGAGGTGACGGACCTGGCGCACCGGTTGGCGCTGCCGGAGACGGACACCGAGAGGGCGCTGCGGCGGCTGGAGGCGCAGGGACTGGCCGCGCAGTCGTCGGCGCGGACCGGCAGGTGGGTGGCGGCCCCGCCCGCGGTGGCGCTGGGGGCGCTGCTCACCCAGCAGCGGCACGAGCTGGAGCGGGCGGAGCTGGCGGCGGCGACGCTGGTGGAGGAGTACCGGTCGGACGCGGCCGAACCGGCCGTGCACGATCTGGTCGAGGTGGTGACGGGCGCGAGCGCCGTCGCGCACCGGTTCCTCCAGCTCCGGCTGGGCGCGGCGGACGAGGTGTGCGCGCTGGTGACGGGCAAGCCGATCGCGGTGACGGGGACGGACACCGAGGCCGAGGAACGGGCGGCGGTCCGCGGGGTCGCCTACCGGGTGGTGGTCGAGCGGGAGGTGCTGTCGCTGCCGAGCGGGATCGTCGAGCTGTCGGCGGCGCTCGGCCGCGACGAACGGGTCCGGGTGGTCGACCGGGTCCCGACGAAGCTGGTCATCGCCGACCGGACGCTTGCCATGGTGCCCCTGACCGGCCGGGGTGCGGAGCCGGCGGCACTGGTGGTGCACGCCAGCGGGCTGCTGGAGTCGCTGACGGGTCTGTTCGAGGCGGTGTGGCGGGAGGCGCTGCCGCTGCGGCTGGGCGCGGGCGCGCTGGTGACGGAGGCGGAGGTGCCGGGGCCCGACGCGACGGACCTGGAGATCCTTTCGCTGCTGCTGGCGGGGATGACCGACGCGAGCGTCGCCAAGCAGCTGGATCTGGGGCTGCGGACGGTGCAGCGCCGGGTGAAGGGCCTGATGGAGCTGACGGGTGTGACGACCCGCCTCCAGCTGGGCTGGCACGCCTACGAACGGGGCTGGGTCGCGCGCGGCTGAGCGGTCGGCCGCCGGGGCGGCGGGGAACGGCTGAGCGGTCGGCCGCCGGGCGGCGGAGACACACCCGTGCGGGTGGGGCGAACTGCGCGAACGGGGCGGGTCCGGCAGGCTGGGCGAATGGGTGTGTGGCAGCTCGTCCTGGTCGGGCTGGTGATGCTGCTGGGACTGTTCGGCGTGCTGGTGCCCGGCGTGCCGGGGTCCTTGCTGGTGTGGGCCGGTCTGCTCTGGTGGGCGCTGCAGGAGCACACCGGTCTCGCCTGGTGGCTGCTCGTCGGCGCGACGGCGCTGTTGCTGGTGACCCAGGCCGTGCTCTGGCAACTGCCCGCCCGCCGGCTGCGCGGCGTCGGGGTGACACGCCGGATGGTGGCGTTCGCGGGGGCGGGGGCGGTGGCCGGCTTCGTGCTGGTGCCGGTGCTCGGGGCCGTGCCCGGGTACATCGGGGGCATCTACCTCTGCGAGCGGCAGCGGCTCGGTGGTCACGGGCAGGCCGCGGCGGCGACGCGGACGGTGATGCGGGCCATCGGCACGAGCGTGCTGGTGGAGCTGTTCGCCTGTCTGCTCATCGTCGGCGCCTGGGTGGGCGCCGCGATCGGGAGCTGAGTGCGGGGGGCCGGGCCGGCCCGCGTCACGGGCCCGCCCGCCCGCCCCCTCACTCGTTCGCGTCACGCGTTCGTCGCCCGTCCGGGTGGCGCGTCTCCGTCGCTCGCGGGTCCGGCCGTCACTCGTGGCCCGACCGGTCCGCGCGTCACGCGTGCGCGACCTCTCGCGGGGAGGCGGCCGGCCGGGCGTACGGGGCGGCGGGCCCTCCCGTCGCGGCCAGGTACCGGGTGGCGTACGAGCGCCAGGGCCGCCATCGTTCGCGGTCCGCCCCCGGCTCCAGCGCCACGTCCGGGTCCCCCAGGGCCCGCATCCGGATCAGCGCGGCGGCGCGTGCGGTGACCCCCGGCAGGGCGCGCAGCGCCCGTTCGGCCTCGTCCCGGTCGGCGCCCGGATCGAGCCGTACGTCCCCGGCCGCGAGCGCGGCGGCGAGCGGACCGGCCTGGGGATGGCCGGTGATCGTGGCGGGCTCGGGGAACAGATGGGTGAGCCCGCCGCACGGGTTGTCCAGCGGAGTTCCGTGCGCCTCGACCAGCCGCGCGGCCTCCGCGCGCCCGGTCACGGCCCGCACGGCGAACTCCTCCGGATCTGCGGCGCCGGGCGAGCGCAGCCCCGGGCGGGCCGTCACCAGCGGCCCGAGCACCGCGTCCCCGGCCAGCCGCTCACCGACCGCGTACGGGTCGGCGTCGAGGTCGAGGAGGCGGCGCAGACGCTGCACGGCGGTGGTGAGGTCGCGCAGGTCGGCGAGGTGGATACGGGCCTCCAGCCACGGACCGGCCGAGCGCTCGTCGACGGCGGCGATGCCGGAGCCGTACGGCAGCCGCAGGGTCCGCCGGTAGGTGCGGGCGCCGGGGGTTCCGAGGACCTCCTCGACGCGGTCGACGGCCTCGGCGGCGAGGAGGTCGAAGACCTCGCGAGCGGCGAAGGGCCCGCGGTGGGCCAGCCGCAGCGGAATGCCGGCGGCGACGGCCGCGGGCCGCCCCGCGACACCGGCGGCGGACTCCACGCGCAGCCGGCTGGGGGTCCGTGCGTAGATCCGGCGGATGGTGTCGTTGAACTGGCGGACGCTGGCGAACCCGGCCGCGAAGGCGACCTCGGTGACGGGCAGCGGGGTGGTCTGGAGCAGGACGCGCGCGGTGTGGGCGCGCTGCGCCCGGGCGAGCGCGACGGGTCCGGCGCCGAGCTCGGCATTGAGCTGGCGCTGGACCTGGCGGGCGCTGTAGCCGAGCCGGCCGGCCAGCCCGGGCACCCCCTCGCGGTCGACGACACCGTCACCGATCAGGCGCATGGCGCGGCCGACGACATCGGCGCGTACGTTCCAGGCCGCCGAGCCCGGCACGGCGTCCGGCCTGCACCGGCGGCAGGCCCGGAAACCGTGTCCCTGGGCGGCAGCGGCGGTCGGGAAGAACGTCACGTTCTCGCGCTTGGGCGTCACGGCCGGGCAGCTGGGCCGGCAGTAGATACCGGTGGTGCTGACGGCGAAGAAGAACTCGCCGTCGAACCTGGCGTCCCGGCTGCTGACCGCCTCGTATCGGGTCTCCTCGTCCATCACGGCATCCAGTGTGCGTCGGTCCGCCCGCCGGGGCTGGCGGGATTCGGACACGACGGCCGGGGCGCCTGGCCGCCGGGCGCCGGCACCGGTCGTAGGGGACGGATACCGGCCGGGTGCCGGGGAGGTCCCGGCGCCCGGCCGTCGCGGCACTCACGGCGTCAGCGCGACCGCCCCCGCTTCGCCTCCAACGCCCTGCGGCCTGCCGCGTTCTTGCGCTTCCAGTCCTTGAGGATCTCCGTACGCAGCCGGGCGTCGGTCTTGGCCACGATGCGACGGTTCTCCCGCAGCAGCTTGCGGTAGCTGTCCAGCCGCCGCTCGGGCAGCGAACCGTCCTCGATCGCGGCGAGCACCGCGCACCCGGGCTCCGCCTCGTGGGCGCAGTCGTGGAAGCGGCACTCCCGCGCCAGCTCCTCGATCTCCGAGAAGACCTGGCCGACCCCGGTCTCGGCGTCCCACAGCCCGACGCCGCGCAGCCCGGGGGTGTCGATCAGCACGCCGCCGCCGGGCAGCACGAGCAGGTTGCGGGTCGTCGTGGTGTGCCGTCCCTTGCCGTCCATGTCGCGGACGGCCTGGACGGTCATGACGTCCTCGCCGAGCAGCGCGTTGGCGAGGGTCGACTTCCCGGCGCCGGACACCCCGAGCAGCACACTGGTGCCACCCGCGACCACGGCGGCGAGCACGTCCACGCCCTCGCCGGTGGCGGAACTGACCGGCAGCACCTGCACACCCGGCGCGGTGGTCTCGACGTCCTGCACGAGGTAGGACAGCCCGACCGGGTCGGGTACCAGGTCCGCCTTGGTGAGCACGACGAGGGGCTGGGCACCGGACTCCCAGGCGAGGGCCAGGAACCGTTCGATCCGCCCGAGGTCGATCTCGGCCGCGAGCGAGACCGCGATGATCGCGTGATCGACGTTGGCCGCGAGGATCTGCCCCTCGGACCGGGTGGAGGAGGTGGAGCGTACGAAAGCGGTACGGCGCGGCAGGTACGCGCGTACGTAGAGCGGGTTGCCGTCGGTCTCGACGGCGGCCCAGTCACCGGTGCAGATGACCCGCAGCGGATCGTGGGGGGTCACGAACGCGGTGTCCGCGCGGACGATCCCGTCGGCCGTGACGACATCGCACTGGCCGCGGTCGACGCGTACGACCCGTCCCGGGACCAGCCCGCGGTCGGCGTACGGCGCGAACTGCGCCTCCCAGTCGGTGTCCCACCCGTACGGGAGCAGGGACTGCGACGAGGAAGCGAGAGGGGAGGAGAGAGAAGACAAGGGGGACCCTTCACAAGGGTGGCCCCGGCACGCGCGGTGGACGCGTCAGGCAGTGATGTTCAGCCGGGGACCACAGGGGTGAGCATGATGATCTTTTGAGTGCGGGCAGCACCCCGCGCGACGACAGTCATCAATGTCCTCACCTCCTGATTCCCGTACGGCCACCGGCGGCCCTTCATGGCCGGCCGGAACGAGGGAAACCTTAGCCCGCCGATGTGACGGCGCGCCAACCTTTTTTCCACCGCGCCGGCGCGGGGTCGTGAGCGGGCGTCAGGGCGTCGCGGAGGGCATGGGCGCACGGAGCTGTACGGGGGGCGGGGGCCCGGATCGGGTGGGACAGGGGGTCCGGGACGGGTGGAGCGGGGGTCCGGGACGGGTGTGGCGGGGGACGCCGGTGTGGCACCATCGGAGTGCTTATGACAATCATTGTCGACTGAGGCAAGGGCTCACCATGGCAGGGCGGTTGACGGCGGAGCGGGCGGGCGAGTGGGTCAGGCGGTGGGAACTCCAGCAGCAGCGGTACGCGACCGACCGCGAGGCCCGCTTCACGGTGATCACCGATGTCGTCGAGGCGGCGACGGCGCGCCGGGAGCGTCCCCTGGTCGCCGACCTCGGCTGCGGTCCCGGTTCACTGGCGGCGCGGCTCGCCGCCCGGCTGCCGCGCGCCGAGGTCGTGGCCGTGGACGCCGACCCGCTGCTGCTGGCGTTGGGGCGGGCCCACCACGGGGACCTCGTGCGGTTCGTCGACGCGACGATCGGGGCGCCGGGCTGGCTGGAGTCGCTCGGACTGACCCGCGCACCGGACGCGGTGGTCTCCGCGACGGCCCTGCACTACCTGCCGGAACCGGCGCTGCTGTCGGTGTACGAGCAGATGGCCGCGGCCCTGCGTCCGGGAGGCGTCCTCGTCAACGGCGACCAGCTCTTCCAGGAGGACCCGGCCGTGGCGGGCTTCGCCGACGAGGTGGCGAGGCGGCACGCGCGACGGCAGGGAGCCCACGCCCAGGAGGACTGGGACGGCTGGTGGTCGGCGGCGGCGTGCGCCCCCGAGCTCTCCGCCCCGCTGGCCGAACGCCGCAGCCGGGGCCCCGCGCCGTGCGGGGACAACGGCCTGACGTTGCAGCGCCATGTGGAGCTGCTGCGCAAGGCGGGCTTCGAGGCGGCCGGCCCGGTCTGGCAGTACGGGCCCAGCTGTGTGCTGGTCGCGGTGCGGGCCGAGGAGAGGCCGCTCAGTTCGCGGCCGGGGTCTCACTGCTCTCCGTGATGGTCTCGTAGCCCGGCGGGGGCGGCTTGGAGCGAGGGGGGCGGGTGCTGGTCACCAGACCCCGCACACGACGCACCAGGGGCTCGGTCCAGCGGACGGCGAACGGGCCGACGAGGACCAGGATCAGCACGTACGCCGTGGCGATGGGGCCGATCCGCGGTTCGGTGGCGACCGCGAGGCCGGCGATGACGACGGAGAACTCGCCGCGGGCGACCAGCGCGCCGCCCGCGCGCAGCCGCCCGCGCGGGCCGATGCCGACGCGCCGGGCCGCGTACCAGCCGGTGAAGACCTTCGTCACGACGGTGACCAGCGCGAGCAGCAGCGCGGGCACCAGCACGGGCGGGATCGCGGCGGGGGCGGTCGAGAGGCCGAAGAAGACGAAGAAGACGGCGGCGAAGAGGTCCCGGAGCGGAGTGAGCAGCTTTCCGGCGCCCTCGGCGACCTCGCCGGAGAGCGCGATGCCGACGAGGAACGCGCCGACCGCCGCGGAGACCTGCAGCTGCTGGGCGATCCCGGCGACCAGCACGGTCAGTCCGAGCACGACGAGGAGCAGCATCTCGGGATTGTCGGAGGAGACCGCGCGGCTCAGGAGATGGCCGTGGCGCAACGCGATGTACAGGACGATGCCGACCGTGCCGAGGGCGACGATCAGTGCGAAGCCGGCGCCCGCCAGCCCGGCGCCCGCGAGCAGGGCGGTGAGCAGCGGGAGATAGAGGGCCATCGAGAGGTCCTCGATGACGAGGACGCCGAGGACGGCGGGTGTTTCGCGGTTGCCGAGGCGGCCGAGGTCGGTGAGGACCTTGGCGATGACGCCCGAGGACGAGATCCAGGTGACCCCCGCGAGGGCGACGGCGGCCACCGGGCCCCAGCCGAGGAGGAGCGCGGCGGCCGCGCCGGGCGTGGCGTTGAGGACGAAGTCGACGGCGCCGGAGGGGTACTGGGTGCGAAGGCTGGTGACCAGTTCGGACGCGCTGTATTCGAGTCCCAGGAGGAGCAGCAGCAGGATGACGCCGATCTCGGCGCCGACGGCGACGAAGTCCACACTGGCGTCGAGCGGGACGAGACCACCGTGGCCGAAGGCCAGGCCCGCGAGGAGGTAGAGGGGTATCGGGGAGAGGCCGACGCGACCGGCGAACCGGCCTATCAGGCCCAGGCAGAGGATGAGCGCTCCGAGCTCTATGAGGAGCGCGGTGGTGTTGTGCATGGTCAGCCACCGCCGATGATCGTGGCGAGGGTGTCCACTCCTTCACGGGTGCCGACGACGACCAGCGTGTCCCCGGAGGCCAGTCTGAAGTCCGGGCCGGGCGAGGGGTGGGCCGCGGTGCGCCGCAGGACGGCCACGACCGACGCCCCGGTACGGCTGCGCGCCCTGGTGTCCCCGAGCAGCCGGCCCGCGTACGGGGAGCGGCCGGTGAGGGGGATGTGCTCGGAGACGAGGTCGAGGCCGTCCGTGCGGATGGCGTCGAGAAGCGCCGGATCGATCAAGTGGGCCAGCGCGGTGGCCTCTTCGGGCGCGAGGGGCACCGACGCCAGACAGGTGTCGGGATCGTCGGCCGGGTAGAAACCCAGGAACCTGCGGCCGTCCTGGTGGACGACGACGGAGATGTGCTGGCCGGACGCCGTCGTGAAGTCGTACTGCGTGCCGACACCGGGCAGCGGGGTGCGCCGGGTACCCATGATCGCCCCTCCGGAATGAACACCTACGAGGCAAGTAAAGGATCTTCTTTACTTTATCATTACTTTTCTTGGGGGGCCGGGGTGCCCAAGGGCCGCCGAAGCGCTCGCCCCGGACTCCGGCACCGGCGGCACCGTCCGGGCCGGCGTCCGCCGGGAGCCGGTGACACCGGGTGTCCCGGCCGCCCACGTCGTCCGGGCCGCCGGTCTCGTTCTCGCCGCCCTCGTGGCCTTGGCGACCCTTGAGGCTCTTCTCGCCCTTCTCGCCCTTCTCGCCTGGGAAGTCGCCCCTCGCGCGGGGGGCCCGCCGTCGAGGGGACCCTCGCTGGGCCGGACGGGTGACCCGAGAGCCCGGACACCGTCGGCCCGGGGGCGTTCGGCGCGGCCCCGTCGACCACGCCGCGGGCCCGCGGCCCTCCGTGGCGGAGGAGGTAGGGCCCGAACACCGCGGCCATCACGGCGACCACGCCGACCACCAGGGCGCCGACCAGTGCTGGTCCGACCGCCCGATGCCGTATGCCGTTCACCGTCGCCGCCTCCTCGTGCCAGGGCTCCGCGGAACCGGCGGAGCCCCGTCTCCGGTCCCGTGCGTCCTCCCATTCAACGCCGGGGACGCCCGGCCCGCGGCCGACGGCCGAGCGCGCCCGGCGCCCGACGAGACGGGAGGAGCCGCTCCACCGGTGCGGAAGGGGACGCCGGGGCGCACGGGCCCATGTCCGATTCCTCCAAGACCGGCCAGGGGCCGTGCACCTACCGTTCGGACATGACCACTACGCCACGACTCGCGGCCCTCGGCCTCGTCGTCTCCGACATGGCCGCCTCCCTCGCCTTCTACCGACAGCTCGGCCTGGACGTCCCCCCGGAGGCCGACACCGCCCCGCACGCCGAGGCCACGCTGCCCGGCGGGATGCGGGTGCTGTGGGACACCGAGGAGGTGATCCGCTCCTTCGACCCCGGGTGGACCCGTCCGCAGGGCGGCGACCGGATGGGGCCGGCGTTCCGGTGCGGCAGCCCGGCCGAGGTCGACGCCGTCTACGAGGCTCTGGTCTCCGCCGGCCACCGCGGCCGGCTGAAGCCCTGGGACGCCGTCTGGGGGCAGCGTTACGCCGTGGTGCTGGACCCCGACGGCTGCGGCGTCTCGCTCTTCGCCGACGCGACGTAGGCGCCCAGCGTCATGCCGGCCAGGTCGCGCACCTCCCGCGCGAGGTGCGCCTGGTCGGCGCAGCCGGCGGCGAGGGCCGCCTCGGCGTACGGCCGGCCCTCCCGTACCAGCGCCAGGGCCCGCTGGAGGCGCAGGATGCGGGCCAGCGTCTTGGGGCCGTACCCGAAGGCGTCGAGCGATCTCCGCCGGAGCTGACGTTCGCCCAGACCGACCGCCCCGGCGGTCGCGGCGACGCCGTACCCCGCGTCCAGTGCCCGGACCACGGCCCGCAGCAGCGGGTCCGGGCCGGGAGTCCGCGCGGCCCGTCGCAGCGCGAGCTCCTCCAGGGCCGCGGCGGGGTCGGCCGCCGCCCCCACCCGCTCGGCCAGCCGGCGCACCGGCGCGGAGGGCCACAGCTCGTCCAGCCCGACCCTGCGGTCGCGCAGCTCGTGCGCGGGCACACCGAGCAGCGCGGGCGCGTCGCCGGGCGCGAAGCGCACCCCCACGTACCGGGCGTCCGCGTCCGCCGGGACGAACGCGCCGGTGTCGGGCCCGGCGACGAGCAGCCGTCCCTCGGTCCAGAGCAGGTCCATGCAGCCGTCGGGCAGCACGGGACGGGCGGCCCCGGCCCCGGGCCGCTGTGCGCTCCGGGTCCACACGACGGCCCCGTCGAGCGCCGACGGACGTTCCTCGTACACGCGTCCCAGCGTAGGCCGTGGCCCCGAGCCCCCGTCGGCGTCGCTCGCGGACGGACGGATCCGCCGGACGGATCGGACCGACGGACAGGCCGGATCGATCGGGCCGACGGACAGGCCGGATCGATCGGGCCGGATCGGTGATCCTCTGACAGCGTGTGCGCTCATCGCACACAATGGTGTGCGCCACGACGGCCGCGCTTCTCATGGTTCCGGGGGACGTTATGAGCACGCTGATGCAGTACACGACCGACAGCGGCGCCCAGGTCGTCGTCGAGATGGACGGCCGCGCGCCCGGCGCGCAGCCCGTGGGGCGGGGCGAGAACTCCCTGGCGCGGGCGGGCCGTACGTTCGACGAGGCCCTGGAGGGCATCCACGCGGCTGCCGAGTCCGCGCTGCGCGTGTTCCGCGAGGGCACGCTGAGGCCGGACGGCGTCGAGCTGGAGTTCGGGGTGAAGCTGACCGCCGAGTCGGGCGCCGTCATCGCCAAGGCGGCGGCCGAGGGGCATCTCACGGTCCGGCTGTCCTGGTCGCCCGAGCCCCGGCCCTAGGGTCGGGAGGCTCTGGTGACCATGGGGTCCCCCGCCTGGCACGCGCGCGTCGACCGGGACGGGGAGGTGGCGGGGTCCGGGTTCCTCGTCACCGAACGGACCGTGCTGACCTGCGCCCATGTCGTGGCGGACGCGGACCGGGTGTCGGTGTCGTTCCCGGCGGCGGCAGGTGTGGTGCCGTTGCCGGCGACGGTCGTCGTGCGGGGCTCGTGGGCGGGGTCGCCCCGGGACGCGGGCGATCTGGCCGTGCTGGCACTCGACGAGCCGGTGGCGCTGCGGCCCGCGGTGTTCGCCCCGCTCGAAGAGCCCATCACCGGACGGCTGGGGCACACGCGCCCGGCCAAGCTGGTCGCCTACGGCTTTCCCGAGGGGTACGACGAAGGGGTGCTGAGCGAGCTGCGCGCCGGGTCACGCCAGTTGATCGGCGACGAGTGGGCCCAGCTGGAGGACTGGAAGGGCTACGGGCAGCCGCTGGCCCCCGGCTTCAGCGGTGCGGCGGCGGTCCTGGAGGAACACGGCACCGTCGTCGGCATGATCACGGCCAATGACCCCGACGCCCGCAACGGCCGGATGATCCCGGCGCATGTGCTCGCCCGGCACTGGCCCGCGCTGGCCGACCGGATCCCCACCCTGGGGTACGGCGAGGCGGAGAAGCGGCACCTGCGCGCGCTGGTGGAGCGGACGCCCGGGCCGGCGCCGGGGATCGTCGGGCGACTGCTGGCGGACGCGGTGGGGCCGGTCGGTGTCGCACCGCCGTCCGGCCGCGAGCCGTCCCTGTGGGAGGCGGTGTGGCACCTGCTGTCCGAGGCGCCGCCCCGGCGGGGCGTACTGCCCCTGGCGGAGCTGACCGTACGGCTCGCGGATCTCGTCGAGGACGCCACGCTCGGGCGGGAGTTGCGCGACTGGGCCCATGACCACCGGGCCAGGTTCGACGAACCGTCGGGGGTGCCGGGCGTGCCGCGTACGCCCTTCGCCCCGTACGAGGCGAAGGACGCGGTCCTTCCCCGGCCGCCGATGGGCCACCGGGGCGGGCCCGGCCACACCGTGAGCCGGGCCTCCGCGCCCCACGGCACCGCGCCCCAGTCCCAGTCCCAGTCCCAGTCCCAGTCCCACGACATCGCGTCCCACGGCACCGCGTCCCACCACACCGCGTCCCCCTTCGCCGCGCCTGACGGCACCGCGCGCCAGGGACTCGCGCCCGGCCGCCCCGCTGAGCCCGGCCCCCTGGAGGCGCGGGCACCGGCGCATCCGGTCCCGGAACCCCGGGCCGCCGGACCTCGCGGGGCCGGGGCGGGGGCGCGCGAGGAGGCCGGGGCGCGCTGGTCGCCGATCCTGGTCGAGGTCCGGCACAGCGGGGCGGGCGCGCAGGCGCTGCTCGCGGAGGTGTCCGCGTACCGGGACGGGGCGCGGCGGCTCGTGGGCTCCGAACGTCTGGGCAAGGGCGCGCTGCGGGAGTGGGTGCTGGACCGGATCGACGACGCGTTCGGCCAGCTCGACACCGACGCGAGCGAACTGATCGCGTTCGCGCTGCCGCGCAGCCGGCTGAACGAGCCCGTGGAGCAGTGGGCGCGCCGCAAGGGCGACCGGACCCCGCTCGGCTGCCAGTCTCCCGTGGTGGTCATGGATCACGACCGGCGCTCCAGCGAGCGTCTCCAGTTCAAGCTGAAACAGATGTGGGCGGTCCTCGACGGGCTGCCCGGCAGTACGGTCCACCGCGTCGTGTGCCACAGCGGCGACCGTCCCGACCGGCTGTCCGTAAGGCTCCAGGACGTGCACGGCCCGGTCGGCTTCGCGCGGCCACCGCGCCGGGCCCGTGACCGTGAGCTGCACTGGGCCGCGCTGGACGCCCCCTCGCCGATCGTGCTGTGGCCGCGCACGGGGTGCACCGGCGCCGCGTGCTCGGGGCGGTGCGCGGGCAGTGACTTCCTGGACACCCTGGCCGGTCATCTGGCGACGCTGCCGCCGTCCGAACTGCCCCGGTGGGTGTTCGAGTTGCGCAAGAGCGCCTTTCTGCACGAGGGGGCGGTGCCGCACTGGGCGGACGGTCTCTCGCTCATGTGGGAGGACCCCCGCTGGTTCCCCGCCGTACGCCGTCTCGGCCGGTCGCCGGTGGCGTGACACCGCCCCTCCGCCCCCGCAACCGCACCCTCGAGAGCTTGGGAGCCCGCCTGTGTCGTCACCGTCGTCGCCATCGCTGCCGTCGTCGCCTTCCCTGTGGCCCGTCTTCACCGGAAGCGGCCGCCCGCACGACGGGATCGCCGCGCTGCCGCCGCCTCCGCCGTGGCGCGCCTTCAACGGCGGGCCGGTGCTGGAGCCGCCGCGCCACGACGAGGACCCCGATGCGGTGTCCCCGGACCGGGTCCACCGGGCGCGGACCTACCGGGCCACCGAGAAGGCGGTCCAGCTCGTCAACGCGGCGCTGTACCTGCGGCGGCCGCTGCTGGTGACGGGGCCCCCGGGCAGCGGCAAGTCGAGCCTGGCGTACGCCGTCGCACGGGAGCTGCGGCTGGGTCCGGTACTGCGCTGGAACATCACCAGCCGTACGACGCTCGGCGACGGCCTGTACCAGTACGACGCGCTGTCGCGGCTGTACGCGGCGGGCCGGGAGCCCCGCGACGGTGATATCGCCGACCATCTGCGCCTCGGCCCGCTCGGAACGGCGCTCCTGCCGTACGAGCGGCCGCGGGTGCTGCTCATCGACGAGATCGACAAGGGCGACCTGGACCTGCCCAACGACCTGCTGAACGTCCTGGAGGAGGGGCAGTACGAGATCCCCGAACTGGTCCGGGTGGCGCGGTCGCACACCACGGCCGGGCTGATGACGGCCGACGCGCAGGACCGGGCCGAGGTGCGCGGCGGGCGGGTGCGCTGCCGGGCGTTCCCGTTCACCGTGCTGACCAGCAACGGGGAGCGGGAGTTCCCGCCCGCGTTCCTGCGCCGCTGTGTGACGCTCCAGCTCAGGCAGCCGGCGGCGGAGGAGCTGGAGGACATCGTCCGGGCGCACCTGGGCGAGCTGGACGGGGACGCGCGCCGGCTGATCCGGATGTTCCTGGGGCGCGGCAGCGACGGCGAACTGGCCACCGACCAGCTGCTGAACGCGATCTACCTGACCCGGACCTCAGGTCTCGACGCCGCGTCCCGGGAGGAGTTGGCCGAGAGTCTGATGCCCTATCTGAGCCGGTCGACGGACCCCGATGAGTTCTGAACTGCGGTCCCTGGCGGAGCTGCTGGAGTCGGCGGGCGGGGACCGGCCGGGCGGCCGTGAGCTGGCCGAGGCGCTGTGGCTGGCCCGGCACATGGGCGCGGTCCCGGCGGGCGGCCCGGCCGGCGGGGCGCCGCCGCCGGGTCGGCGGTCCTCGCCGCGGCCGCCGTCGGAGCGACCGGGGGCGTCCGGCGCCCCGGCCCCCGGCGCCCGCGGGCGGCCTCCGGAAGAGGACCCGTACCCGGAGGAAGGCTCCCGCGGTCGCGTGCCGTTGACGACACCGCGCCGGGGCGGGCGGGCCGGGCCGCCGGCCGTGCGGCCGCCGTCGGTGCTGGCCCCGGCTCCCCCGATGCTGCCTCGTCCGCTCGCCCTCCAGCGCGCGCTGCGGCCGCTGCGACGGACCGTGCCGTCCGCGCGTGAGCGGGTGATCGACGAGCGGGCCACCGCCCATCGGCTCGCGGCGCTCGGCGCTCCGCCCGGGCTGTGGCTGCCCGAGCTGCGCCCCAGGCCCGAGCGGTGGCTGCGGTTGCGGCTGGTGGTCGACTCGGGCCGGACCATGGCGATGTGGCGGCCGCTGGTGCGCGACCTGCACACCGCGCTCGGCCAGACGGGAGCCTTCCGCACCGTCGACGTGGTGCGCCTGTCGCCCGACGGGCGCGTGCCGCCCCGGGACTGGGAACCGGGGTCGACGGCGGTGCTGGTCCTCAGCGACTGCATGGGGCCGCAGTGGCGGGACGGGCCCGCGGGGCTGCGCTGGTTCCGTACGCTGCGCCGCTGGTCGAGGGCCCTGCCGGTGGCCGTGGTGCAGCCGCTGCCCGAACGGCTGTGGCGGCACACCGCACTGCCCCCGGTGCCCGGGCTGTTCACGGCGCCGGCCCCGGGCGCGGCCGCGGCGGCGGTGGACTTCGCCCCGTACGACGGTGTGCCGGGCGGCCCGCGCGGCATCCCCGTCCCGGTGCTGGAGCCCGCACCGGCCTGGTTCGGGCACTGGGCGTCGCTGGTGGCGGACCCGGGCGGGACCCCGTGGCCGGGCGCCGCCCTCCTCGTACCGGCCAGGCCCGAGCGGGTGGCCGCCGGCGAGGACGACGGCCTCTCCCCGCAGGACGTGCCCCCCGAGGAGCTGGTGCTGAGGTTCCGGTCCATCGCGTCCCCGCAGGCGTTCCGGCTGGCGTCCCATCTGGCGGTGGGGTCGGCGCACCTGCCGGTGATGCGGTTGGTGCAGGCGGCGATCGAGGAGCGGCCGCGGCCGCAGCACCTCGCGGAGGTGGTGCTCAGCGGCATGCTGCGGGCGGAGCCGGGAGCGCCCGGGGCCTACGACTTCCGGCCGGGCGTGCGCGAGGTGTTGCTGGGCACGCTGCCCCGGACCGCCCTGGTGCGCACGGTGCGCTTCCTGGACCGGGTGGGCGCGCAGATCGAGGCCCGGGCGGGCCGGGTGCCGGGCGAGTTCCGCGCGCTGGTGGGCGTCTCGGAAGGCGCCCCGTTCGCCCTGGTGAGCCGGGAGAGCCTGCGGCTGCTGCGCGGGACCGCTGCGCCGGGGGGCCCGTCGGTGCCGCTGCTGGAGGGACGGTTCCGGCTGCTGGAGCGGATCGGGCGGGGCGAGATGAGCGAGGTGTGGCGGGCCCGGGACGAGCAGTCGCACCGGGAGGTCGCGGTCAAGCTGATCGAACCGCTGGTGCCGCCGGGCAGCGCGACGTTCCGCAGGATGTACCAGCGGTTCGTGCGGGAGGCCCGGGTGGCCGAGGCACTGGTGCATCCCGGTGTCACCGCGACCTACTTCGCCGGTGCGCACGAGGGTTCGTTCGTCCTGGTCATGGAGTTGCTGCCGGGCCGTGATCTGGGGGCGGTGCTGGCAGGGCGCCGCAACCGTCCCCTGCCCGTGCCGGACGTCGTCGACATCGGCCGGCAGCTCGCCGCGACGCTCGTGTACACGCACACGCAGGGCGTCTGGCACCTGGATCTGAAGCCGGCCAACATCATGCTGCTCCCCGACGGGACGGTGAAGATCCGCGACTTCGGCACCGCGCGGCTCGGCCTGGGCAGCACCCGCACCTCCCAGGTCACCGGCACGGGCATCGCCAAGGGCACCCCGTACTACATGTCGCCGGAGCAGATCGGCGGCGACGACGTGGACCAGCACAGCGACCTGTACTCGCTCGGCTGCGTCCTGTACGAACTGGCGACCGGGGTTCCGCCCTTCGCCTCGACGACCACGTGGACGGTGCTCAGCGACCACCGCCGCACCGCGCCGCGCCCCCCTCGCCTGCTGCGGCCCGAGCTGCCCCGGTGGCTGGACCGGGCGCTGCTGGACCTGCTGGCCAAACGGCCCCCGGACCGTATGCGGGGGCTGCGGGCGCTGCGTGACGCGCCGCCGGAACGGATCACGGTGCTGCCGAGGCCCCCCCGGCCCGACGCGGTCCCCCGGCCGGTCGCCGCCGCCCGGCCGTCGCCCCGCCCGACGGAGGCGGCGAGGAGCTCGCGCACCCGTACGCCCGCCCGCCCCTCGGAGCGGTGGCGGCTCACGCTGGATCCGGCGTCGCTCGACGGCCGGTACTTCGCTCCGAAAGGGGCCCGCCTCCCCCCGGTGCCGGCCGTGTCCCTGCGCGACACGATCGACTGGGCCGTCACGCGGCTGCCCGCCGAGATCCGGCGGCTCATGGTGTTCCGGGACGACCCGCCCGGTCCGGTACGGATCGTTCTCGCGCCCGGCGGGCTGGTCGAGGACCCCTTCGGCCTGTTCCGCCGGCTGCCGGGCCCCGGGGCGGACTCCCGTACGGCGGCGGTGGTCTTCGTCGTCCTGCCGTACGGGTATCTCAGGCGGCGCGACGAGCGGCTGGCCCAGGGGTTCGAACACCTGCCGGGCACGGCCCTCGGCTTCCGGGCCGTTCCGGTCGCCCGGGCCGGACGGGAGCGTGGCACGGGGGGCCTGCTGAGGCTGTGGCGGCGGCTGTTCGGGGGGCCGGGGCGGCCGGAAGGGAGCGAGGGCGGTCCGTCCTAGCCGTCCTGGCCGTTGTCGCGGGTTCCGCCCGCGCCCTTCTCCCGGTCCCGTTCCTTCTCGCGGTCCCGTTCCTTCTCCCGGGTCGTGTGGAGGCGGGCCTTCACGTCGTCCGGCGGAAGGAACCTGGACCAGCGTTCGGGGAACTCCGAGGGCATGTCCGGATCGTCGTCGTCCAGCTCCTCCACCGCCGCCTTGGCCCGGGCCACCAGGGCCGCCGCCTCCGCCGTGCGGGCGCGTTCGTTCTCCGCGCGGGCCGCGGCCGTGGCGACCGAGGGCCACACGCGGTCGATCGCCGCGTTCACGGCGGCGCCGACCAGGACCGCGAACGCCGAGATGCCGATCCACAGCAGCACCGCGATGGGGGCGGCGAGAGACCCGTAGATCGTCGGGCCCTCGACCGTACTGGTCAGGTAGATGCGCAGCGCGAAGCTGCCGAGCACCCACATCGCGAGCGCCACCAGCGCGCCGGGGACGTCCTCGATCCACGGGGAGCGCACGGGCACCGACACGTGGTAGAGCGTGGTCAGGAAGGCGATGGAGAGCAGGATGACGACCGGCCAGTACAGGACCGAGACGACCTCCGTGCCCCACGGGATGAGTTCGACCACCCGGTCCGGTCCCACCACCGCCAGGGGCAGCACCACCGCGCCGATCAGCAGCGCCACGATGTACAGCAGGAAGGCGAGCAACCGGGTGGCGACGATGCCCCGGTGGCCGTCCAGTCCGTACATCACGGTGATGGTGTCGATGAAGACGTTCACCGCCCGCGAGCCCGACCACAGGGCGATCGCGAAGCCGATCGAGATCACGTCGGGCCGGCCGCCGTGGGTGACGTCCGCCAGCAGCGGTCGGGCGATGTCGTTCACGCCCCGGTCGGACAGGACCGTGCCGACCGCGCCCAGGATGTTCTTCTCGATGGAGGCGACCGTCGTGGTGTCGGTCCAGTCGTCGATGTACCCGAGGAGTCCGAGCAGGCCGAGCATCAGCGGCGGCAGCGACAGGAGGGTGAAGAAGGCCGCCTCCGCGGCGAGGCCGAGGATCCGGTATTCGATGCACGAGTTGACGGTGTCCTTGAGAAGCAGCCAGCCCATCTTCCGCTTCGAGACGTTGCGGTAGAGGGCCCGGGCCCGGTGGAGTCTGCCTGGCGACCGTGGCGGCCACTCGGGTGTTTCATTTGCTGCCTGCACCTCCTTACCGTATCGGCATGGCGACCACCACCCACACAGTGACCAACCAGGCCCCGCCCCTGGTCGGGTACGACGTCTTCACCGCCGACCGGGCTCTGACGGAGGCCGTGGAACGGCATCTTCCGACCGGGCTCCTCGACGAGGCGCGCGGCGAGCTCTCCTCGCTCGGCACCACGGCGGGGTCCTCCCAGGCCCAGGAATGGGGGACGCAGGCCAATGAGAACCCTCCGAAGCTGCGCACCCACGACCGGTACGGCCACCGGATCGACGAGGTGGACTTCCATCCGGCCTGGCACCGGCTGCTCGGCCACGCGGTGACCAACGGCCTGACCAACGCCTGGGGCAGGCCGGGCGGCCATGTGCGCCGCGCGGCCGGCTTCCTGGTCTGGACGCAGGCGGAGGCCGGGCACGGCTGTCCGCTGTCGATGACCCACGCGGCGGTACCGGCGCTGCGCACGGATCCGGCTCTCGCCGCCGAGTGGGAGCCGAAGCTGACCTCGCAGGTGTACGAGGGCGAGGACCTGCTGCCTCCCGCCGGGAAGGCCGGGGTGCTCTTCGGGATGGGCATGACGGAGAAGCAGGGCGGCAGCGACGTGCGCGCCAACACCACCAGGGCCACCGCGCTGGAGGCGTCCGGCGAGTACGTCCTCACCGGGCACAAGTGGTTCTGCTCGGCGCCGATGTCCGACGGCTTCCTGGTGCTGGCGCAGACCTCCGCCGCGTCCGGGAAGGACGGGCTGACCTGCTTCCTGGTGCCCCGCGTCCTGGAGGACGGGACGCGCAACGTGTTCCGGATCCAGCGGCTCAAGGACAAGCTCGGCAATCGGTCGAACGCGTCCAGCGAGGTCGAGTTCGACGGGACGTGGGCGCGCCGCGTCGGCGAGGAGGGGCGCGGGGTGCGCACCATCATCGAGATGGTGGCGGCGACCCGGCTGGACTGCGTGCTCGGGTCGGCCGCGCTGATGCGGCAGGCGGTGGCGCAGGCGGTGCACCACACGGCGTACCGCAGCGCGTTCGGCGGGGTCCTGATCGACAAGCCGCTGATGCGCAACGTGCTGGCCGATCTCGCGCTGGAGTCGGAGGCGGCGACCACGCTGGCGCTGCGGCTCGCCGCCGCGTACGACAGCGATTCGGAGCAGGAGCGGGCGTTCCTGCGCCTGGCCGTTCCGGCGGCCAAGTACTGGGTGACCAAGCGGTGCACGCCGGTGACGGCGGAGGCCCTGGAGTGCCTCGGCGGCAACGGGTACGTCGAGGAGTCCGGGATGCCCCGGCTGTTGCGCGAGTCGCCTCTCAACTCGATCTGGGAGGGATCGGGGAACGTCCAGGCCCTGGACGTTCTGCGGGCGCTGCAGCGGGAGCCGCAGGCGCTCGACGCGTTCCTGCGGGAGGTGGGCGAGGCCCGTGGGGCCGACCACCGGCTGGACGGGGCGATCAAGGCGCTGTTGACGGAGCTGGCCGACCTGGACGGGATCGAGGCGCGGGCCCGCAGGGTGGTGGAGCGGATGGCGCTGGTGCTCCAGGGCTCGCTGCTGGTGCGATGGGCGCCGCCGGAGGTCGCGGACGCGTTCTGCGCGTCCCGGCTGGGCGGGGACCACGGGTCGGCGTTCGGGACGCTGCCGCACACCCTGGACCTCGGGTCCGTGGTCGAGCGGGCGCGCCCGGTGGCCTGACGTCCGGGGGCCGGACGGGTCCGCCCGCCTGCGGCCCCAGGGGAGTACCGGCGCCGCCCTCGGCTCGGGGTTGGCGGCGTCCGGTGCGGCCCGGGGGGCCGACGGCGGGCGCGAGCCGCGGTCCGACGGCCTGCGACCGCCGCGGGGGGGCACGGAGGGCGCGAGCCATGGTCTGCGGCTCGCGCCCGGCGCGCGACCGGACTGGTGCTGCGCCGACACGGCACCAGCCCGTCGCGGTACCGGCAGACCGGTACGGCGTCACTCTCGTACAGCGGCGGGGTGGTTCGCGAGGGTTGCAAGGGGTTGCAGCGTTCTGGGCACCGGACCGGCCCGCCCGGTTCCGCGTGCCCGGCCGTCGCTCGGCACGCGTTCGGCTCACGGGTGCCCTCGGCGCCGGGCGCCCGTACGGACAGGGGAGGATGGCATGGCACGCATCAGCCACCGTGCGCGCGGCAACAGGGAGGGGTCCGGTGCGGAAGGCCACAGTGGACATGGCACGGCTCGCCGCCATGGACACGCGCGCGGCGGCGCTGCTGCTCAAGGGCGTGCGCGACGCCACGCTGCGGGGCGGCGGATCAGCGCTGGCGCCGCGTGCGGAGATACGCGAGTCCTGGCAGCGGATGCTGCGCGAGGGGCTGGATCCTGACAGGGACCGGCGCTCCGGGCTGCTGTCCGCGCAGGAGCTGGAGCGACGCCGCTGCGCCTCCCCGCTGGCGGCGCTGCTCCCGGTTCTGCGCGAGGGCCTGATGCCGGCCTCGGGCCCCGGCTCCGACGCGGTGCCGCACATCATGGTCGTGGCCGACGCGGAGGGCCGGGTGCTGTGGCGCGAGGGCGGCTCCGCCGTCCTGAGGAAGGCGGACGGGCACGGGTTCGAGCCGGGAGCGGACTGGACGGAGGCGACCGTCGGTACGAACGGGCTGGGCACGCCGCTGGTCACCCGGCGACCGGTCCAGGTGCACTCCGCGGAGCACTTCGTCTCGACGCACCACTCGTGGACATGCGCGGGCGCGCCGATCACCGATCCGCGGGACGGGAAGCTGCTGGGGGCGGTGGATGTGAGCGGACCGCTCGCGACGATGCATCCGGCCACGCTGATGCTGGTCGGTTCGGTGGCCCGGCTGGCCGAGGCGGAGCTGCGCAACCAGCACTTCGCCGATCTGGAGCGGCTGCGTACGGTCGCCGCGCCCATCCTCTGCCGGGTGCGCGGCCGGGCGCTGGCGGTGGACGCCAACGGCTGGCCCGCCGCCGTCACCGGGATGCCGCCGGTGGACCGGCTGCCGCTGCCACGGTCCTTCCGGGCCGGCCGGGTGTGGCTGCCGTCGCTGGGCCTGTGCGAGGTCGAACCGCTGCCCGGGGGCTGGCTGGTGCGGCCGGTCGACGAGGAGCGTCCCGATCCGGGGACGGCGAGCCGGCTGGTACTGGACGTGAGCCGGCCGCGCCGCTGGTCGCTGGAGGTCTCCGGGGCGATGGGAAGCTGGAGGCAGGAGCTGAGCCCGCGTCACGCGGAGCTGCTGTACGTACTGGCGCTGCACCGGGAGGGCCGCAGCGCCTCGCAACTGGCGGCCGACGTGTTCGGTGACCCCACGCGCACGGTCACGGTCCGCGCCGAGATGAGCCGGGTGCGCCGCACCCTGGCGGGGGTGCTGGCCCACCGTCCGTACCGCTTCCGGGAGGAGGTGGAGCTGGAGGTGGCCCGCCCGGCGGACATGCGCGAGCTGCTGCCGCATTCGACGGCCCCGGCGGTACTGGCGTCCCGGGAGGCGGCTGCCGGGGAGCCGGCCCGGCGGTAGGCGCGGAGGGCGGGTGGCCGGTACGTACACGGGGAAAGCCGTGCGGAGGGGCGCACGGAGCGCCCCGGCGGACGCGTGGCCGGGACGGCGCGCCGGGCGGTCATCCGTGGCCGAGGCGGAACCCGACTCCACGGACGGTGATGATCCAGTCGCTGGCCCCCAGCTTGTTCCGCAGGCTGCTCACATGGGAGTCGACGGTCCTGCGGGACCAGGAGTCCCCCCATATCTGCTGCATGAGTCTCTTGCGGGGGATGACGGTCTCCGGATGGGAGGCGAGGAGGTAGAGCAGGTCGAACTCCTTGCGCGTGACGCACACGGGCCGGCCGTCCAGCCTGACCTCGCGGGCGCCGGCGTCGATGAGCAGGGGGCCGTGGGCGAGCACCTTCGGCGCCGGTGGACGGGGCCGGGAGCGTCGCATCACCGCGTTGATGCGCGCCACCAGTTCGCGGAACCCGTAGGGCTTGACCAGGTAGTCGTCGGCGCCGGCCTGCAGGCCGAGTACGCGATCGAGCTCCGAGCCGCGGGCCGTGACGGCTATGACGGGGACATCACAGACGGACCGGATCTCCCGGCAGACCTCCAGGCCGTCCAGATCGGGCAGTTCCAGGTCGAGGAGCACCAGGTCGGCGTTACCGTATCCGTCGAGGGCCGCGCCGCCCGTCTCGGCCCTGTCGACCAGGTGACCGTGCCGCCGCAGTCCCCGGATCAGCGTCTCGGCGTCGCCGGTGTCGCTCTCGACGACGAGGACCCGCCATGACTCGGGTGGATTGCGTAGGCCGCGCGCTCCGACGAGAGGTCTGTGGGGCTCCTCGAAGTCCATTGAGCGCTGACTCATCAACTCCCCCTCGCCTCGCAGCTTCAAGAGTCTCCGCATGCTCACCCGTTGAGGGCGAGATTACAAACCGCTCCGTCGGTTTGTCAAAGCCTCAGGCAACCACATGTGACCGCATGGCTACGGTTCGAGGGAGTGCCGGGCGACGCCCGGGAGGGGATGCGGCGGGCTTCCGGGTCAGGAACGGCAGAGCGTCCGGGTGCCGGCCGGGTCGAGGCGGTCGAGGACGTCCGCGTCGGCGAGCCGCGGCAGGAGCAGGGCCCACAGCCCGCTCAGCGAGCGGCGGGAGAGCCATTCCGGATCGCGGCGGCTCAGGACGTCCAGTCCGGCGGTCGCGGCCGTGACGACGGAGACGGCCTGCTGCAGCGGAACGTCGCGCGCCAGCGACCGCTCGGCTTCGGCCGCCGTCAGCAGCCCCTGGACGTGCTGCTGCCACTGCTGGCGCAGCCGCAGGTCCCCGCAGCGGCTCACGTCGTCGTTCAGCCGGAAGCCGGCCCGGATCACCACGTTGTCGCGGAGTTCGGCGGCGAGCGCGTGGGAGACGTCCACCAGCCGCTGGAGGGACCCGGCGGCCTCCGGCCGGATACCCATCGCGAGCCTGCTCAGCGTGGTGGCCGCCTCCCCCTCGATGGCCTCCGCGAGTGCCGCCTTGTTCTCGAAGTGGAAGTGGAGCGCGCCGCTGCTGACCCCGACGAGACGACAGATGTCACTGAGGGTGGTGCGGGAGAAACCAGACCGCTCGAACAAAGTGGCAGCCGCTCGCATCAGTTCCCGCCGGGTGCGCGCGGCCCTCTCCTGCTTGGTCACTGCCGACTCCCGTCCGTCACGCCACGTCACTGTGGCCATCTGGGGGGACAGATTAAACCGCCGTGATGGTTTCTTACTACCGGTTACACCAGGGGCGTGCGCCCGCTCCGCACCACCGCCCCCGGCTCGCCCGGATCGTCCCCGCCGCCCCGGCCGCCCCCGCCGCCCCCGGCCTCCGGGCGGGCGCGGGCCTCGGCCAGTTCCGCGTACAGCCGGGCGGCGCGGTCCGGTGAGACGTCCAGCCGGGCGAGCACGGACGGCACGGCGATGCCCGGAAGCAGCATCCCGAGCAGCACACCGACCTCACGCGCCAGGTCGTACGACTCCGGCAGCCCCTCCGTCACCACGCGGACGCCGGCCCAGGCGCACACGATGATCCGGGCGGCCTCCGCCTCGTCGAGATGCCGGTGGACCTCGTCGCGCTCCTTCGCCCGCCGCAGCAGGCGGGTCAGCGCATCGCTCCAGGCAGGCCATCCGGTACCGAGCAGCTGACGGGAGGCGGGGTCGACGGCGATCCTGAACGCCGCGCCGAGCATGGGCTCCCGGGGCAACCGATGGGCCGCGAGCAGCAGCGTGTCGACGAGCTCCTGGAGCACGAGCCCCTGCGGGCGCACCCCCGCCAGCACCGTCGCCCCGGCCAGGACGCCGCGCGCCAGGTCCTCCTTCGACGGGAAGTGGAAGTAGAGCGCCCCCTTCGTCAGGCCGGCCCGTTCGAACACCTCGGTGATCGTCGCCGCCTCGTAGCCCCGCTCGTCGAAGACCAGTGCGGCGGCTTCCAGAATCATCCGCCGGGTCCGAACCGCTCGATCCTGCTTCGCCACAGTGAGTCCTTCCGCCGCCCTCGCCGTCCAAGAAAAAACCGGGGCCCCGGTATCTTATGCGGGTGGACGCCGTCCGGCCCCCTCTCCGCCCACACGAGGCGACGGGCCGCCCCGCAGGGGCCGTACCGCGGGCACCTCCGCCGGACCGAACACCCCTCCACCTGCCGGTACGCGACCTCGCGCTTGGGCGAGGGCCGACGGCATGATTCGCTGAGACGCATGAGCATCGCTGTGACCATCTGGTCCCTGGAACAGACCTCTCCGCAGGACCTGCGGCCGGCCGCCGAGCCCGTCGGGGACATCCGGATCGTCCGGGCCGAGGTGCCCTCGCCCGAGTTCAGCCGCTTCCTCTACAGCGCGGTCGGCGGCGACATCCACTGGAACGACCGGCTGAACCTCACCCACGCCCAGTGGCGCGAGATAGTGGAGCGGCCGGGAGCGGAGACCTGGGTGGCGTACGACAGGGGGACGCCGGCCGGGTACGTGGAGCTCGACGCCCAGGACGACGGCGTGGTCGAGATCGCCTACTTCGGCCTCGCGCCGGCCTTCCGGGGGCGGCGCATCGGCGGCCATCTGCTGGCGTACGGCACGGCACGCGCGTGGGACCTGGCCGACCGCTGGCCCGAGAGGCCCCCGACGAAGCGCGTATGGCTGCACACCTGCTCCCTGGACGGTCCGCACGCGATGGACAACTACCAGCGCCGCGGCTTCCGGCTCTTCGACACGAAGGTGACCGAGGAACCGGACACCCCCACTCCCGGTCCGTGGCCGGGCGCCTTCGCCTGACCCCCGCCCCCCGGAGGGCGGCAGGCCCCTTCTTTCACCCCCTCCTCCCCCTCCCCTTTCTCCGTCCCCCTTTCTCCGGCCCGAGTCAGGCGTCCGGCGCCCGGCGTCGCACAGGAGCGGTCCCGTCGCAGGCCGGAGCCGGGGGGCACCGACGTGACCCGCACCACACTCGTCCATGATGTGGGACATAGTCGTCCACATCATGGACGAACCTGGACTGGGTCCAAAGTCCCATGGCACGCTTCCGTCATGTCTCGAGCTGGAATTGCCTTGGTGAGTCGGCGGCACGTCGACCTCGGCCGCATGTCCAGCGCCATCTGTCGGGCGAGCTGAGCACAGCAGCACCCCCGCGCTCCCCCGATCACCCGAACTCTCTGCGCATCGCCGCGCCGCTCTCTGCCCTGCGCGCGAGTGTGCAGGTCAGAGCCGCCCTCCTGCAGTCTCGAAGGACGTATCGTCATGGCCGCCACCCCCGAAACGCCCGCCCCCGCCACGCCCCGCCGCAAGGCCGGACGCCACCGCGGCGAGGGTCAGTGGGCCGTGGGCCACTTCACGCCCCTCAACGGCAACGAGCAGTTCAAGAAGGACGACGACGGTCTCAATGTGCGGACACGCATTGAGACGATCTACTCCAAGCGCGGCTTCGACTCGATCGACCCCAACGACCTGCGCGGACGCATGCGCTGGTGGGGCCTGTACACCCAGCGCAAGCCCGGGATCGACGGCGGCAAGACGGCGATCCTGGAGCCGGAGGAGCTGGACGACGAGTACTTCATGCTGCGCGTCCGAATCGACGGCGGACGGCTGACCACCGAGCAGCTGCGGGTCATCGGTGAGATCTCGGAGGAGTTCGCGCGGGGCACCGCCGACATCACCGACCGGCAGAACGTGCAGTACCACTGGATCCGGATCGAGGACGTGCCCGAGATCTGGAACCGCCTCGAAGCGGTGGGCCTGTCCACCACCGAGGCGTGCGGCGACACCCCGCGCGTCATCCTCGGCTCGCCGGTCGCCGGCATCGCCGAGGACGAGATCATCGACGGCACGCCCGCGATCGAGGAGATCCACCGCCGCATCATCGGCAACAAGGACTTCTCCAACCTGCCCCGCAAGTTCAAGTCGGCGGTCTCCGGCTCGCCCCTGCTGGACGTGGCGCACGAGATCAACGACATCGCCTTCGTCGGGGTGGACCACCCCGAGCACGGTCCGGGCTTCGACCTGTGGGTCGGCGGCGGGCTGTCCACCAACCCCAAGATCGGCGTGCGGCTGGGCGCCTGGGTGCCGCTGGACGAGGTCCCCGACGTCTACACCGGTGTCATCTCGATCTTCCGCGACTACGGCTACCGCCGGCTGCGCAACCGGGCCCGTCTGAAGTTCCTGGTCGCCGACTGGGGCCCGGAGAAGTTCCGCCGGGTGCTGGAGGACGAGTACCTGGAGCGCGAGCTGGTCGACGGCCCGGCCCCGGCGGTGCCGGTGGAGCAGTGGCGCGACCACGTGGGCGTGCACCGCCAGCAGGACGGCCGGTACTACGTCGGGTTCGCCCCGCGCGTCGGCCGGGTCGACGGAACCACCCTGACGAAGATCGCCGCGGTCGCCGAGGAGCACGGGTCCGGCCGGCTGCGCACCACCGTCGAGCAGAAGATGATCGTCCTCGATGTGGTCGAGGACCAGGTCGAGTCGCTGGTCGCCGCCCTGGAGGCGCTGGATCTGCGGGTCAACCCGTCACCGTTCCGGCGCGGCACCATGGCCTGCACCGGCATCGAGTTCTGCAAGCTGGCGATCGTCGAGACCAAGGCGCGCGGCTCCTCCCTCATCGACGAGCTGGAGCGCCGCATCCCGGACTTCGACCAGCCGATCACCATCAACCTCAACGGCTGCCCCAACGCCTGCGCCCGTATCCAGGTGGCGGACATCGGTCTCAAGGGGCAGCTGGTCCTGGACGACGAGGGCAACCAGGTCGAGGGCTACCAGGTGCACCTGGGCGGCGCCCTGGGCCTGGAGCCCGGTTTCGGCCGCAAGGTGCGCGGGCTGAAGGTCACCGCCGACGAGCTGCCCGACTACGTCGAGCGCGTGCTCACCCGCTTCCAGGCGGAGCGCGAGGAGGGCGAGCGCTTCGCGGTCTGGGCGGCGCGCGCCTCCGAGGAGGCCCTCTCGTGAGCGCCGCACGCGCGGCCGGCGGGCCGCGGACGACCGCGAAAGCCGCACCCCCGCGCCACGCGGGCGGAGAAGCGGACAGGGAGGCGCGGTGAGCGAGCGAGCGGCCCCCTTCTACTGCCCGTACTGCGGGGACGAGGACCTGCGGCCCAACGAGACCGGACACGGCGCATGGGAGTGCGCGGCGTGCAACCGGGCCTTCCAGCTGAAGTTCCTCGGGCTGCTGACCCGCGGGCTCCGGCACAACGACGGCGGAGGGGACGAGATATGACGACGACGCAGACGAAGGAAGAGCTGCGGACGCTCGCCGAGCGGGCGGGCCGGGAGCTGGAGGACGCCTCCGCCCTGGAGATCCTGAAGTGGGCGGCAGACACCTTCGGCGGACGCTTCTGCGTGACCTCCTCCATGGAGGACGCGGTCGTCGCCCACCTCGCCTCCCGGGTCTTCCCCGGCGTCGACGTCGTCTTCCTCGACACCGGCTACCACTTCGAGGAGACCATCGGCACCCGTGACGCGGTCGACGCCGTCATGGACGTCAACGTCATCACGCTGACCCCGCGCCTGACGGTCGCCGAGCAGGACGCCGAGCACGGGCCCCGGCTGCACGACCGCGACCCCGACCTGTGCTGCGCGCTGCGCAAGGTCAAGCCGCTCGAAGAGGGCCTGACGGCGTACGACGCGTGGGCGACGGGGCTGCGCCGCGACGAGTCCCCCACCCGGGCCGGCACCCCGGTCGTCGGCTGGGACGAGAAGCGGCAGAAGGTCAAGATCTCTCCGATCGCCCGCTGGACCCAGGACGACGTGGACGCCTACGTCAGCGAGCACGGCGTCCTCACCAACCCGCTGCTCATGGACGGCTACGCCTCCGTGGGCTGCGCCCCCTGCACCCGCCGCGTGGCGGAGGGCGAGGACGCCCGGGCCGGGCGCTGGGCCGGGCGCTCCAAGACCGAGTGCGGGCTGCACTGATGAACCACGACGACAAGCACAGGGGCAAGAACGTGACTGGGGCCACCATCTGGCTCACCGGGCTGCCGAGCGCCGGCAAGACCACGATCGCGTACGAGCTGGCGGACCGGCTGCGCGACGAGGGCCACCGGGTCGAGCTGCTCGACGGCGACGAGATCCGCGAGTTCCTCTCGGCGGGTCTCGGTTTCAGCCGCGAGGACCGCCACACCAACGTGCAGCGGATCGGCTTCGTCGCCGAGCTGCTCGCGTCGAACGGGGTGAAGGTCCTGGTACCGGTCATCGCCCCGTACGCCGACAGCCGCGAGGCCGTGCGCAAGCGCCACCAGCGGGAGGGAACGCCGTACGTCGAGGTGCACGTCGCCACTCCGGTGGAGGTGTGCTCCGTACGGGATGTGAAGGGGCTGTACGCCAAGCAGGCCGCGGGCGAGATCAGCGGGCTGACGGGCGTCGACGACCCGTACGAGGAGCCGGAATCCCCGGACCTGCGGATCGAGTCCCAGCACCAGACCGTGCAGGAGTCCGCCGCGGCGGTCCACGCGCTGCTCACCGAGAGGGGCCTGTCATGACCAGGAGCGTCAACGTCGTGAACGGCGGTACCGACAGCCCGTTCGCGCTGTCGCACCTGGACTCCCTGGAGTCCGAGGCCGTGCACATCTTCCGCGAGGTGGCGGGTGAGTTCGAGCGTCCGGTGATCCTGTTCTCCGGCGGCAAGGACTCGATCGTCATGCTGCACCTGGCGCTGAAGGCGTTCGCGCCCGCCGCGGTCCCGTTCTCGCTGCTGCACGTCGACACCGGGCACAACTTCCCCGAGGTCATCGAGTACCGGGACCGCACGGTGGAGAAGTACGGTCTGCGGCTGCACGTCGCCTCCGTGCAGGAGTACATCGACGCGGGGAAGCTGCGCGAGCGCCCCGACGGCACCCGCAACCCGCTCCAGACCGTTCCGCTCACCGAGGCGATCCAGCACCACCGCTTCGACGCCGTGTTCGGCGGCGGGCGGCGCGACGAGGAGAAGGCCCGGGCCAAGGAACGGGTGTTCTCCCTGCGCGACGAGTTCTCCCAGTGGGACCCGCGCCGTCAGCGCCCCGAGCTGTGGCAGCTGTACAACGGCCGGCACGCCCCGGGCGAGCACGTCCGGGTCTTCCCGCTGTCCAACTGGACCGAACTGGACGTCTGGCAGTACATCGAGCGCGAGAAGATCGAGCTGCCGGACATCTACTTCGCGCACGAGCGTGAGGTGTTCTCCCGCAACGGCATGTGGCTGACGGCCGGCGACTGGGGCGGCCCCAAGGACACCGAGACGGTCGAGACCCGTCTCATCCGCTACCGCACGGTCGGCGACATGTCCTGCACCGGCGCCGTCGACTCCGACGCCACCACGCTCGACGCCGTGATCACCGAGATCGCCGCCTCCAGGCTCACCGAGCGGGGGGCCACCCGCGCCGACGACAAGATGTCCGAGGCCGCCATGGAAGACCGCAAGCGCGAGGGGTACTTCTAGAGATGTCCACCACCACCGAGCAACTCTCCGGGCTCTCGGCCACCACCCTGCTGCGCTTCGCCACCGCCGGGTCCGTCGACGACGGCAAGTCCACACTGGTGGGCCGGCTGCTGCACGACTCCAAGTCGGTGCTGACCGACCAGCTGGAGGCCGTCGAGCACGCCTCCCGCTCCCGCGGCCAGGAGGCCCCCGACCTGGCGCTGCTCACCGACGGCCTCCGCGCCGAGCGGGAGCAGGGCATCACCATCGACGTCGCCTACCGCTACTTCGCCACTCCCCGGCGCCGGTTCATCCTGGCGGACACCCCCGGGCACGTGCAGTACACCCGCAACATGGTCACGGGCGCCTCGACGGCCGAGCTGGCCGTGGTCCTGGTCGACGCCCGCAACGGAGTCGTCGAGCAGACCCGCCGGCACGCCGCGGTCGCCGCCCTGCTGCGCGTGCCGCACGTGGTGCTGGCCGTGAACAAGATGGACCTCGTCGAGTACGCGGAGCCGGTCTTCGCCCGGATCGCCGAGGAGTTCACGACGTACGCCTCCGAGCTCGGCGTCCCGGAGATCACCGCGATCCCGATCTCCGCGCTGGCCGGCGACAACGTCGTGGAACCGTCCGCGCACATGGACTGGTACGGCGGCCCCACCGTGCTGGAGCACCTGGAGACCGTTCCGGTCAGCCACGACCTCACCGACTGCCCGGCCCGCTTCCCGGTCCAGTACGTGATCCGCCCGCAGACCGCCGAGCACCCCGACTACCGGGGCTACGCCGGCCAGATCGCCTCGGGCGCGCTGCGCGTCGGCGAGGCCGTGACCGTGCTGCCCTCGGGCCGTACGTCGACCATCGCCGGCATCGACGCGCTGGGGAACTCGGTGGACATCGCCTGGGCGCCGCAGTCGGTCACCGTCCGGCTGGCGGACGACGTGGACATCTCCCGCGGTGACCTGATCGCGCCGAGCGCGTCGGCTCCGCGGACCACGCAGGACGTCGAGGCGACCGTCTGCCACGTGGCGGACCAGCCGCTCGCCGTCGGGCAGCGGGTGCTGCTCAAGCACACCACCCGTACGGTCAAGGCGATCGTCAAGGACATTCCGTCCCGGCTCACCCTGGACGACCTGTCCCAGCACCCGGCGCCCGGGCAGCTGGTGGCGAACGACATCGGCCGGGTCGTGGTGCGTACCGCCGAGCCGCTGGCGCTGGACGCCTACGCGGACTCCCGCCGGACCGGCTCGTTCCTGCTCATCGACCCGGCGGACGGCACCACGCTGGCCGCGGGCATGGCGGGTGACTCCTTCGCCTCGGCGAAGGCCGTGACGGCGCAGGACGACGAAGGCTGGGACTTCTGATGATCGACGCCTACGCCACGTTCGCGAAGGAGGGCGGCCGGGTCGGCAGCGGCGCCCTCGGCGCGGGGACCGGGGGGGTCGCGCGATGTGCCCGCTGAACCGCGTCCGCCCGCTTCCGCACCGCCGAAGACACACATCTGCCGACTTCCCGGCCACGCCCCTGACACTCAGGGGGCCGTGAGTACCGGGCCGACGAGAGGACCCCCTCCCGTGCCTGCCTCCTTCCGCACGACCACCGCGCGCCGCGGCCTCGCCGCCGCCGCCGCCCTGCCGCTGTTGATCGGCGCCCTCGCCTCGTGCGGCTACGGCTCCAAGTCCGCGAACGACGAGAAGAAGGTGGCGGCCGAGGGTGAGAAGCTCTCCGCCGACCAGGTGAGGCTCGGGTACTTCCCCAACCTCACCCACGCCACCGCCCTGGTGGGTGACCAGGAAGGCATCATCCAGAAGGAACTGGGCGGCACCGCTCTGAAGGTGTCCACCTTCAACGCCGGCCCGTCCGAGATCGAGGCGCTCAACGCCGACTCGATCGACATCGGCTTCATCGGCCCGTCCCCCGCGATCAACGGCTACGTCAAGTCCAAGGGCAAGAACCTGCGGATCGTCGGCGGATCCGCGTCCGGTGGCGTGAAGCTGGTCGTGAACCCGGACAGGATCAAGACCCTGGACGACCTCAAGGGCAAGAAGATCGCCACCCCGCAGCACGGCAACACCCAGGACGTCGCGTTCCTCAACTGGATCAAGGAGCGGGGCTGGAAGGTCGACGCCCAGAGCGGCAAGGGCGATGTCTCCGTGGTCCGCACCGAGAACAAGATCGCCCCGGACGCCTACAAGTCCGGTTCCATCGACGGGGCGTGGGTCCCCGAGCCGACCGCGTCGAAGCTCGTCAGCGAGGGTGCCAAGGTGCTCCTGGACGAGTCGACGCTGTGGCCGGACAAGAAGTTCGTGATCACGAACATCATCGTGTCGCAGAAGTTCCTCAAGGAGCACCCGGACGTCGTCGAGGCGGTACTGCGCGGTTCGGTGAAGACCAACGCGTGGATCAACGCCAACCCGGAGAAGGCGAAGGACTCGGCCAACGCCAAGCTGGCGGCGCTCACCGGCAAGCCGCTGGGCGACAAGGTGATCGACCCGGCGTGGCCGTCGATCCGGTTCGTGGACGACCCGCTGGCGGCGACGCTCCAGGCGCAGGCCGATCACGCGGTGGCCGCCGGCCTCCTGGAGAAGCCCGACCTGAAGGGCATCTACGACCTGGCGCCGCTCAACAAGGTCCTGAAGGCCGAGGGCAAGCCCGAGGTCGCCGACGCCGGTCTCGGCGTCAAGTAACCCTCGCAGCAGCCCAGATCCCCGTTCCCAGGAGGTGACGACCATGGCCACGACCTTCGCCAAGGCCGAGGACCGTGTCGCGGTGAGCCACGCGGCCCGTATCGAGCACGTCTCGAAGTCCTTCGGCGGTCCGACCGCACAGCAGCTCGTACTGGACGACATATCGCTCGATGTCGCTCCGGGCGAGTTCGTCACCCTCCTGGGGGCCTCGGGGTGCGGCAAGTCCACGCTCCTCAACCTGGTGGCGGGGCTCGACCGGCCGACCGCGGGGTCCATCGACACCCCCGGCGGCCGGCCGGCGCTGATGTTCCAGGAGCACGCGCTGTTCCCGTGGCTGACCGCCGGAAGGAACATCGAGCTGGCGCTGCGGCTGCGCGGCGTGCCGAAGCAGGAGCGGCGGGGCGAGGCGGAGCGGCTGCTGGAGCTGGTACGGCTCGGCGGCGCCTATGGCAAGCGGGTGCACGAGCTGTCCGGTGGTATGCGCCAGCGCGTGGCCCTGGCGCGGGCGCTGGCCCAGGACAGCGACCTGCTGCTGATGGACGAGCCGTTCGCGGCGCTGGACGCGATCACCCGTGACGTGCTGCACGACGAGCTGACGCGCATCTGGAGCGAGACGCGGGTGTCGGTGCTGTTCGTCACGCACAACGTGCGCGAGGCCGTACGGCTGGCCGAGCGGGTGGTGCTGCTGTCCTCCCGGCCGGGGCGGATCGCCCGGGAGTGGACCATCGGCATCCCGCAGCCGCGCCGCATCGAGGACGCCGCCGTCGCGGAACTGTCCCTTGAGATCACCGAAGAACTGCGTGGGGAGATCCGCCGCCATGGCCAGCACTGAGACGACGACCGGGGCCACCGCCGAGACGGCGACCGGGGCCACCGCGAAGACGGACGACCTGGCCGGCCTGGAGGCGGGGCTGGACGCGCTGGACGCGGTGCAGTTGCGCCGGACGCCGGTGCGGGAGGTCCTGGTCAAGAAGGTCCTGCCACCGCTGGTCGCCGTCGCCCTGGTGCTGGCCGTGTGGCAGCTGCTGGTCTGGGCGAAGGTCACCGACGAGTACAAGCTTCCGCCGCCGGCCGCCGTGTGGGACAGCCTTTCCACCATGTGGCTGGAGGGCACGCTCCTGGACGTGCTGTGGACCAGCGTGTCCCGAGCCCTGTTCGGTTTCCTGATGGCACTGGCCATCGGTACGCCGCTGGGGCTGCTGGTGGCCCGGGTGAAGTTCGTCCGGGCGGCGATCGGCCCCATCCTGTCGGGGCTCCAGTCGCTTCCGTCGGTCGCCTGGGTGGCGCCGGCCGTCCTGTGGCTGGGTCTGGACGACTCGATGATGTACGCGGTGATCCTGCTCGGTGCCGTGCCGTCGATCGCCAACGGCCTGGTGTCCGGCGTGGACCAGATCCCGCCGCTGTTCCTGCGGGCCGGCCGGACGCTCGGCGCGACCGGTCTGCGGGGGGCCTGGCACGTCGTGATGCCCGCCGCGCTGCCGGGGTACCTCGCGGGGCTGAAGCAGGGCTGGGCGTTCTCGTGGCGTTCGCTGATGGCCGCCGAGATCATCGCCTCCTCTCCCGAACTGGGCCTGGGGCTCGGGCAACTGCTGGAGAACGGCCGCAACAACATCGACATGCCCGGCATCTTCCTGGCGATCCTGCTGATCCTGCTCGTCGGCATCGCCATCGACCTGTTGATCTTCAGCCCCCTGGAGCGCACGGTCCTGCGCCGTCGCGGTCTCCTCGTCAAGAGCTGAGCGTTCCGTCATGAACCGTCCCGCCCTCCCGTCGCCCGCCACCGCCCTGGCGAGGAAGCGCCTCGCGCCCGTCCTTCTCGTCATCGCCCACGGCAGCCGCGATCCGCGGCACGCCGCGACCGTCCACGCCCTGGTGCGGCGGGCGGGCGGGCTGCGCCCGGACCTGCGGCTGGAGACGGCGTTCCTGGACTTCGACGTCCCGTCCGTCCCCGGTGTCCTGGAGCGTCTCGCGGCGGAGGGGGTGCGCGAGGTGATCGCGCTGCCGCTGTTGCTGACCCGCGCCTTCCACGCCAAGGCGGACATCCCGGCCGTGCTGCGGCAGGCGCCGCCGTCCCTGCGGGTCCGGCAGGCGGAGGTACTCGGGCCGTCGCCGTTGCTGGTGGCGGCGGTGGAGCGACGGTTGTACGAGGCCGGGCTGACGCCCGGCGACAAGCGCTCGACCGGGGTCGTCCTGGCCTCGGCGGGCTCCACGGACCCGGAGGCGATCGCAGTGATCGCTGAAATGGCGCGGGAGCTGCGGCACGCCGGTTGGTGCGCCGTGCGGCCTGCGTTCGCCTCCGCCGTATCCGCCGAGGGCTATGGGCGCACCGAGGACGCGGTGGCGGCCCTGCGGTCACGGGGGGTGGGCCGGGTGGCGGTCGCCCCGTACGTGATCGCCCCCGGTCGTCTGCCGGACCGCATCGTGCGGGGCTCGGAGGAGGCGGACGTGCTGGCCGATGTGCTGGGCCCGGCGCCGGAGCTGGCCCGTCTGCTGCTGGCGCGCTACGACGAGGCGCGCGCCGGGGCGCGCACGGCCCGGCACGCCGCCGCGGCCGCGTAGGGCCGCGGCCCCCGCCGGCGCGGTGCCGTCCCCGGGCCCGCGTCGGACGGGAGGGACTGCGCGGAGGCCCTCGCCCGCGAAGGGGTTCCCCGGCAGGAGGAGAGCAGCCGGTCACGCCCGGTTCCGCGCCACGGCGGGTTGCGGTGGGGGCGGCGCCCGTCGGACCCGGTCCCGCAGGCCGGGCGCACCACGTCCTCGGCGAGCCGCGTGCCGCGCGTGCCCGGGTGGGCGGGCGGCCGGGGCGTCGGGGTGTCGGGGTGTCGGGTGTCGGTGAGGTGATCGCGGCGATCAGCGGGATCCGGGCCCGGCGGCGGCCCGGGGCGCCGGACTCGTGGGGCCCCGCACGCCGCGGCGCCGCGAAGAGCTCGGGCGCGGTGCGGACCGCCGGGTCATCCGGGCGCGGTTCGCCCTGTCCGGAGGTCCGCGACGGCGTCGTCGGCCTCAGCCGTCGGCCATTTCCACCAGCTTGACGACGGTGTTCCAGTTGCGGCTGGTGCCGACGAGGCCCTTCACCAGGGCGGGCCGGCCCAGTGCCTCGGCGAGCCGGGAGCGGCCCAGGCCGTCCGGGGCGTACAGGTACAGCGCCCGGTCACCGAGCCGGAACTCCTCCGGGAGGAAGGCGGGCCGGTCGAGGGCTGCGAACCGGTCCTCGTCGACGGGCGCGGAGAAGAAGGTGACATGGAGCTGTCTGCCCTCCAGCTCGGCGGCGGGGAAGGGGCAGGCGTCGGCGACGGCCCGCAGATAGCCGCCGCTGCGGACCAGGCAGTCGACCCGGAAACCGAAGTGCTTCTCGAGGGCCGCCTCCAGTGCCACGGCCAGCTCGTTCTCGTCGGCGCCGGACCCGCTGGTGAAGACCGCGTTGCCGCTCTGCAGCCAGGTCCGTACGTCGCCGTGCCCGAGCTCGGTCAGCAGCGTGCGCAGCTCCGCCATGGGGACCTTGCGATGACCGCTGACATTGATCCCGCGCAGCAGGGCGGCGTATCTCTTCGGCATGGTCACACCATAGGACGACCGCCGCGCCCCGTGGGGGAGGGCGCGGCGGCCGTCGGACCGGGTGGCCTTCAGGGTGTTACTCGACGACCTTCAGCAGCTTGTTCACCGTGCCCGCGGAGGGGTTGGAGATCTTGTCGGCCGTGGCGCCGTCGGTGAGCGCCTTGGCGACCTGTTCCGGGGTGGCGTCCTGGTGGCCGGCCAGGTAGACCGCGGCGGCGCCGACGACATGGGGTGTCGCCATGGAGGTGCCGGAGATGGTCTTGGTGCCCTCGTCGCTGTCGTTCCAGGTCGAGGTGATGTCGGAGCCCGGGGCGTAGATGTCCACGACGGCGCCGAAGTTGGAGAAGTCGGACTGCTGGTCGTCCTTGGTCGAGGAGGCGACGGTGATGGCCTCCTGGACGCGGGACGGCGAGCCCTGTCCGGCGTCGGCGGACTCGTTGCCGGCGGCGACACCGAAGGTGACGCCGGAGGCTATGGCCTTGCGCACCGCCTCGTCGAGCGCCGGGTCGGCGCCGCCGCCCAGGCTCATGTTGGCGACCGACGGGCCCTGGTGGTTCTTGGTGACCCAGTCGATTCCGGCCACGACCTGTTCGGTGGTGCCCGAACCGTTGTCATCGAGGACGCGCACCGCGACGATCTTCGCCTTCTTGGCCACACCGTGCGCGGTGCCGGCGATGGTTCCGGCGACGTGCGTGCCGTGGCCGTTGCCGTCGTCGGCGTTGCCGTCGTTGTCGACGGCGTCGAATCCGGAGGTGGCCCGGCCCGCGAAGTCCTTGTGCGTGACCCGGACGCCGGTGTCGATGACGTACGCGGTGACGCCCTCGCCCGCGCCGTCCGGGTAGGCGTACGCGGTGTCTCCGGCCGTGTCGGCCTGGTCGATCCGGTCGAGGCCCCAGGACGGCGGGTTCTCCTGGGTGGCGTTGATGGAGAACTTCTTGTTCTGGACGACCTTGTCCACGGCCGGGTCGGCCGCGAGGCGCTTGGCCTCGGTCTGCGAAAGTCCGCTGGCGGAGAAGCCGTTGACGGCCGAGGTGTAGTTACGCTGGAGCTTGCCGCCGTACTCCTCGGCCAGCTCCTTCTTGTCGGCCTTCTCGTCCAGCAGGACGATGTAGCTTCCCGACACGGCGCCCTCGGCGCCGAGTCCGTACACGGTGCCCTCCGCGGGAGCGGGGGCGGCGCCGGCATAGGACGTGCCGAGTGCGGTCACTCCGGCGACGGCCGCTGTGGCCGCCGCGAGCCTGATGCCGCGTGCGCGCTTACGAGTTGCGTGAATTGCCATGAAGAGGGATCTCCTCGTCAGCATTTGTGGGGGGATTCGCACCGGACGGAAGATCTTCCGGGGCTGGTTCGAAACCCTGACCGATTGACGCGCGCAGATCAAGGGCTACATGCACCTGTGACTTACTCAACAAGGTTTCGTAATAAGAAATCGGCCACGCCCGGGCATGCCGGACATCACCCGTCCGGGAGTGGGGCACGAACGGCGGGGGCAGCCGGGGCGGATGGGGTGGGAGCGTGCCCTCCTCCCGTGCCCACGGACGGCACGGAAGGAGCGTGAATGACCCCAACAAGCCGGATTCCGGGGGCAGTACTGTCCTGATACCGACCCTCGGGATACGAATCGCGCCACCGAGGTGGACGAACCGGGCGAGGGGTCCGGCGCGAGCACCGATCGGATGTGTACGGACGAGCGGCGCGGACAGGCGCGGCGTCAGCCGGCCCGACGTCGAGCCGCCGCCCGCGCGATGGGCCGGCGGCGGGTGCGACGTGCCGTCGGTGACCTCACGAGACCTTCGGGAGCTCCGCCTCGATGAGGTCCGCCGCCCGCTTCGTACCGCCCTCGTCGGCCATCGCCAGCTGGATCTCCACCGCCCGCCGGGCCACCTCCGGGTCGTCCGCCAGTTCCAGCACGGCCGTCCGCAGCGCCTGCGCCGTGACCTCGGCCATCGGGAGGTGACGGGCCACGCCGAGGGAGGCCAGCATGTCGGCGTTGCCGAACTGGTCGACGGCCTGCGGGACCGCGACCATCGGCGTGGCGGTGGCCAGGCCCTCCTGGCTGCCGCCGGCGCCCGCGTGGGTGATGAAGGCGTCGGCCTGACGCAGGATCGACCGCTGCGGCACCCAGCTGTGCACCTCGATGTTGGCGGGCACCTCCCCGAGCTCGGCCGGATCGACGTACCGGCCGATCTGGAGGACGACGTGCCAGCCGGGCAGGTCGCCGAACGCCCGCACGCAGGCACGGTAGAACTCCGGCTGCTTGGTGAACGTCGAGCCGAGCGAGACGAGCAGGACGCGCTCCGCTCCCTCCGGGCGCCGCCACTCCTCCCGGTCGCCGGTTTCCGCCTGGCAGGCACCGACAAAGGTGTACGTCGACTCGTCGACGCGGTCGGCATGCGGCTGGAGCGCCCGGGGGATGAGGACGACGCTGCGGCGCGGCCTGCCGACGAACCGGTCGGGATGGACCTCGATGCCGTTCTCGGCGAGCCAGCCGGTGAAGCGGCTGTAGTACGCCCGGCCGCGCTCGGACGCCTTCAGCTCGGCCGTCATCGGCTCGGAGACCTCCTCCTCGTACCCCTCCCAGGCGACCAGGTTCGGGGAGAGCGAGACGGCGGGGACGCCCCAGCGGTGGGCGAGGACCATGGCCGGGTAGGCGGTGATGTCATGGATGACGAGGTCGGGCCGGTCCCCCTCGAACGCCGCCGCCAGCTGGGGCAGCACCTGGATGGCGTCGTCGAGGAACGGCTCCAGATTGTCGATGAGTTCACTCCCCCAGGCCTCCGGGTCGTCGTCCGTCGGGAGCGTCGAGCGGTAGACGACCGGTCGCGCGCCGGTGGCGGCGACCTTGTCCGCAAAGGAGGCGGGAATCGCGTAGCTGACGCGATGTCCACGGGCGACGAGCTCCCGGATGACTTCCAGGCTCGGGTTCACGTGTCCGTGGGCGGCGATGGAGAACATGGCGATGTGGGCACGGTCTGCTGTCGGCATACCGCGACCTTAACGAGACGATACGTCTCGTGCAACCTCTGCCGCGTTCAGCGCTGATAGCGCGCCAGCACCAGGTTCCCGTCCTTCACCAGCCGCCGGGCCAGTTCGTCGGCGTCGATGGCACCGCTGTAGTACTCCTGGAGGGCCGGGGTGGCGACCTTGTCCTTCCACTCCGGATAGCCGCGCACGGACTGCGCGGGAGCGGACCGCAGGCCGCCGGCGAGCGCCGCACCGGTGGCCCAGCCGTCCTCGTCCGTGCGCAGGGACGGATCCTTCAGCGCCTCGGTGCCCGTGGGCAGCATCCAGTCGCCCCGTGCGAGCCGCACCATGTTGCGGGGCTGGAGGAGGAAGTCGATGAACCGCGCGGCCTCCTGCTTGTACGGGCTGTCCTGCGCGATCGACAGGGTCTGCGGGCTCACCCCCTGCGCGGCGCCCTCCGTCCCCGCCGGCGCCGGCAGCACCATCCACTCGAACCCCTCGGGCGCCTGCTGGACGATCTGCTGACGGTAGGAGAAGCCCAGCGGGACCATCGCGTACTTGCCGCCGAAGAAGCCGGGCAGGGTGTCCGAGCCCCCCATCCCGAGCGTGGAGCGGGGCGCGCTGCCGTCCTCGTTGATCTGGGCGCGGACGGTACCGGGGACGACGCCGTCCCCCTCGGTGAAGCGGATCCGCGCCTTGCCGTCGGCGTCCCGGTGGAAGAGGCGTCCACCCGCCGACAGCCCCAGGTTGAGGGAGACGGAGACGGGCTCCTTCAGCGGCCAGGCCACGGCGTACCTCCCCTTCCCCATGGCCGCCGTCAGCTCCTTGGACACCTGGCGGAACTCGGCCCAGCTCCACGGTCGGGCGGGGGTGGGGATCCGGACGCCGGAAGCTTCCAGGACCTTCCTGTTGGCCATGATCACGCGTGGCTCCTGGAGGAACGGCACCCCGTACACGCCCTCGCCGAAGGTGGTGGTCCCCCAGCTCCCCGCGGGGATGTCCCTCTTCAGCCGGGCGGGCAGCAGCCCGCGCAGATCGGCGAGGTACCCGCCGTAGGCGAAGTCGGCCAGGTCGTCGGAGGCGTCGTGGATGACGTCCGGCGCCTCACCGCCCTCGAAGGAGGTGAGCAGCTGGTCGTGGAGGCTGTCCCAGCCGACCTGCACGTAACGCACCTGGACGTCCGGGTGGGCGGCGTTCCACTCCGCCACCAGCTCCTTGTTCGCGTCGACGGACTCCTTCTGCCAGGCCGGCGACTGGAAGCGGAGCTCGATCGTCCGGCCGGAGCGGCGGCCGCGGTCCGCTTCGTCGTCGGTACCGGCCGAACAGCCGGCCGCCATCAGGGCGAGCGCGGCGGCCAGGGCGACCGGCAGGCCAACCCGCATCAGGACTTCACCGCCCCGGCCAGCATGCCGCCCGTGATCCGCTTCTGGATGAGCGCGAAGACGACGAGCGAGGGGAGAGTGGCGAGGAACGCGGCGGCGGCGAGCGGGCCGAGGTCGGCCGCGCCCTCCGCGCCCAGGAAGTGGGTGAGGACGACCGGCAAGGTCTGCTTCTCCGGGGTCTTGAGCAGGACGAGCGCGAAGAAGAACTCGTTCCACGCGGTGATGAAGGCGAAGAGCGCGGTGGCCACGATGCCCGGTGCCAGCAGCGGCGCGGTGACCGAGAAGAGGACGCGGAGCCTGCCCGCGCCGTCGACGGCGGCGGCCTCCTCCAGTTCGGCCGGTACGGCGCGGACGTAGCCGGCCAGCATCCAGAGCGCGAACGGCAGCGACCACACGACGTACACCAGGACCAGGCCGGCCAGGGTGTCGACCAGCTGGAGGTTCTTCAGGACCAAGAAGAGCGGAATGATCACCAGGACGAAGGGGAACGCCTGGCTGACCACGACCCAGCCGGTGGCGGCCCGGGCGAGCCTGCCGCGCCGCCTGGCCATCACATAGGCCAGCGGGGTCGCGACGACGACGGCGATCAGAGCGGCGCCGACGGCCGCGAGCAGGCTGTTGGCGGCCGCCTGGAGCAGCGGCTGCTCGTCGAACGCCTGGCGGAAGTTGGCGAGGGTGGGCTCCCGGGGGATCCAGGTGGGGTGGAGGGAACCCAGCTCGCGGGCCGGCTTGAAGGCGGTGGAGACCAGCCAGAGGAAGGGGAACGCGAGGAAGAGCAGATTCAGCACGAGGGCTGTGTACTGGCAGGCCCGGCCGGCCCGTGCGGGTCCGCCGGCTCGCAGGCCGCTCATCGGTCCTCGCCCCCCTTCAGCCGGCCCACCAGGAAGAGGGCGAGAAGTACGGAGATCACGGCGACCATCACACAGCCCATGGCCGCGGCGTAGCCGAACTGGCCGTAGCGGAAGGCCTCTTCGTAGGCGAAGAGCATCGGGAGGCGGGTGCGGCCACCGGGTCCGCCGCTGGTCAGCACATAGACCAGGGCGAAGGAGTTGAAGTTCCAGATGAGGTTGAGGGCGGTGATGGCGAGGGCGACCGGCCGCAGGGCGGGCCAGGTGACGGTCCGGAAGCGCCGCCAGGCACCCGCGCCGTCCAGGGCCGCGGCCTCGTGCAGTTCCCGCGGGGTGTTCTGGAGCCCCGCCAGCAGGGCGACCGTCGTCTGCGGCATGCCCGCCCAGACGGCGACGACGATCACGGCGGGCAGGGCGGTGGACAGCCCGGTCAGCCAGGCCCGCCCCTCCCCCAGGCCCAGGTCGCGGACGGACTCGTTGAGGATGCCCGCGTCGGGGTTGTAGACGAGCCGCCACATGATGCCGACGACCACCTCCGGCATCGCCCACGGAATGATCGCCAGAGCCCGCGCCAGCCAGCGGAAGCGCAGCTTCTGGTCGAGGAGCAGGGCCAGGCCGAGCGCGAGGAGGAACTGCGGGACGGTCACCCCGACCGCCCACAGAAGGCCGATGCCGAACGAGTCCCAGAAGAGCGTGTCGTGCAGCAGGTCCTGGAAGTTGAGGGTGCCGATCCACTGGGTGGAGCGAGTGCGTCCGGACTGGGCGTCCGTGAAGGCCAGGGCGGCTCCGTAGAGCAGCGGCCCGGCGCTGAGCACCAGGATCGGGATCAGCGCGGGCAGCACCAGGAACCAGGCACCGTGATCGGCCGGCCGCCGGGCCGGCCGGCCGGCCTTCCCCCCGGCCCGCGCCGTTGCGGTCGCCGATGTCACGGAACAGCCCCCTTTGCGAAGGTGCACGAGCCTGGCGTCATCGTCCTGACGGCCCGTGGGTTCGTCAAGGCGGCCTGCGCGGATGGGAGACTTTGCCGGATCGACAGGTGTACTGGAGGGTGGAGGACCCGATGGACGAGGCGCGGGCTCGGGAGATCCTGGCCGCTGCCGGGCTGGACGGCGGCGCGGCGCTGCTGGCGCTGGGGGAGAACGCGGTCTTCGCCGCCGGAGACCTGGTGGTGAAGGTCGGCCGCGACGCCGAGCTGCTGGAGCGGGCCCGACGGGAGGTGGCCATCGCCTCCTGGCTCGCCGAGTCGGACATCCCGGCCGTGCGGGCCGCGGAGCCCGGGCCCCGGCTGGTGGACGGCCACCCGGTGACCGTGTGGCACCGGCTGCCCGAGGCGGTACGCCCGACGGAGCCCCGGGACCTCGGTCCGCTGCTGCGCCGGGTGCACGCCCTCGGGGAGCCGCCGTTCGCCCTGCCGCGCCGTGAGCTGCTGGGCGGCGTCGAGCGCTGGCTGCGGCTCGCGGGCGACGCGATCGACCCGGCGGACGCGGCGTACCTGCGGGAGCGCAGGGACGGGTTCGCCGAGGCCGCCGCGGCACTCACCCCGCGGCTGACACCCGGACCGATCCACGGCGACGCGCTGCCGCGCAATGTGCACGTCGGTCCGGAAGGCCCGGTCCTGGTCGACCTGGAGACGTTCTCGTCCGACCTGCGCGAGCACGACCTGGTGGTGCTGGCCCTCTCCCGGGACCGTTACGGCCTCGACCCGGCGGCCTACGACGCGTTCACCGAGGCGTACGGCTGGGACGTGCGCGCGTGGGACGGCTGCGCGGTGCTGCGCGGCGCCCGGGAGACGGCCAGCTGTGCCTGGGTGGCCCAGCACGCGCCGGTGAACCCCAAGGCGCTCGCGGAGTTCCGCCGCCGGGTGGCCTCGCTGCGCGAGGGTGACCCGGAAGTTCGCTGGTACCCGTTCTGACCGCACGTTCTGGGATGATGGATCGGCTTTCCGGCGAACTCCTTCCGTAGAACGGGGCCTTGTGATGCGTGTGGAACTCGGCGACGTGACACTCGCCGTCGCGGACAGCGCGGCCGGCGCGGGCGGGGGCCCCGGCGGGGAGGACCGCACGGTACTGCTGGTGCACGGCTTCCCGGACACCCACGCCTGCTGGCGCCATCAGGTGCCCGCGCTGAACGCCGCGGGATACCGCACCATCGCGCCGGATCTCCGCGGTTTCGGCGCCTCCGGCCGGCCGGAGGGCACCGGGGCGTACGGCGTGGACCGTTCGGTCACCGATCTGCTGGAGCTCCTCGACCGACTGGATCTCGCGCGCGTCCATCTGGTCGGGCACGACTGGGGGTCCGGCATCGTCCAGTCGCTGGCCATGACGGCGCCGGACCGGGTGAGGAGCCTGTCCCTGCTGTCGGTCGGCCACCTGGGGGCACTGATGACGGCGGGCTGGGAGCAGCGTCAGCGCTCCTGGTACATCCAGCTGTTCCAGCTGGAGGGGCTCGCCGAGGAGTGGCTGAGCAGGGACGACTTCGCCAACCTCCGGGAGATGCTCACCGAGCATCCCGACCGGGAGGAGGCGGTCTCCCGGATGCGGGAGCCGGGCGCGCTCACCGCCGCTCTCTCGCTGTACCGGACGGGCCTGCCCTCCGAGGTGCTGTTCGGTCCGGAGCTGCCCCTTCCGTCGCTGCCGGGTCCGGTGCTCGGCCTGTGGAGCACGGACGACCGGTTCCTCACCGAGCGGTCGATGACCGGGACGGAGAAGCACGTGGCGGGCTCCTGGCGGTACGAGCGGGTCGAGGGCGGCCACTGGCTCCAGCTGGAGGCCCCCGATCGGGTCAACACCCTGCTGCTCGACTTCCTGGCCGGGACCACCGCGGGCTCCGCGAACGGCTGACCGGGAGCCGCGAACCGCCGGGCGCGCTCCGCGCACGACCGGGCCGGGGCCGGGCCGTCCGGGACGGCGAACCTCAGCCCGCCACCGGGGTGAGATCGCGCACTGGCCAGGCCGGGTCTATGACGGCGTCCGGTGTGCCCTTGCGGCGCAGGAACCCCTGGAAGTCCTCGGCCCAGGCGGCGTACCACTCGACCTGCCGCTCGTGCAGCTCCCCCGGGGTCAGCGCCGCCACCGCGCCGTGCCGCTCGGCTATCGCGCATGCGACCTGGACGGCCGCCAGCGCGTCGGCGGCGGCCTGGTGGGCGCCGTCGAGCACCACGCCGTACTCCGTGCAGACCGCCTCCAGGTTCCGCTTGCCGCGGCGGTAGCGATCGACCGCCCGGTCGATCGTGTACGGGTCGACGACGGGGCCGGTCGGGGCGCCGCCCAGCCGCTCGCTCAGGGCGGGCAGGGCGTGCCGCCGCAACTCGGCGGTCAGCAGCGTCAGGTCGAAGGCGGCGTTGTACGCGACGACCGGCACTCCCCTCGTCCAGTACCCGACGAGGGTGTCGGCGAGCTCGTCGGCGACCTCCCGGGCGGGCCTGCCCTCGGCCGCCGCCCGCTCACTGCTGATGCCGTGGATGGCCGACGCCTGCGCGGGGATCCGGATGCCCGGATCGGCCAGCCAGTCGCGGCGCGCCACCACCCGTCGCGCCCGGACCTCCACGACCGCGGCCGTGACGATCCTCGCTTCGAGCGGCTCCGTGCCCGTCGTCTCCAGATCGAAGCCGACGAGTGTCTCCCCGTGCCAGCTCATGCTGCCCCCTCCTGTGCGGTGCTGTGGTGCTCTCCCCCTTGTGGGTCCTCACCCTGTGGTTCTTCACCCTGCCACGCACCACTGACAACGCCGCCCCGGAGAGTGGGGGCGGCGCCGGGAGGGATCGGTGTCAGGAGACGGGCCGGGAGTCGGCCCACACCGATTCGAACTCCTCGCGGTAGATCTCGAAGAGGCCGTGGTCGCTGTCCGTACCGGAGCGGACCACGGGGCGCCTGCCTCCCCTGAGCACCAGTACCGGTGCCTCCATGCCGCGGGCCCGCCGCAGATAGGACTGGACGACCCCCACCCCGTCGGGGCCGTCCCCGTCCACCAGGTAGGCGGTGAAGCGGGGGGTCTCGTCGAAGACCTGGATCTCGAAGGCGCCGGGGTCGCGGAGCCGGGAGCGCACGCGCCGCATATGGAGGATGTTCATCTCCACCGATCGGCTCAGTTCGCCCTTTTTAATACCGAGTTCCCTTTCGCGCCTTTTGACCGCACTGCTGGCCGGATTGAGGAACAGCAGCCGTATCCGGCAGCCGGACTCGGCGAGCCGCACCAGCCGCCGTCCGGAGAAGTTCTGCACGAGGAGGTTGAGTCCTATGCCGATCGCGTCGAGGCGCCGGGCCCCGCCGAAGAGGTCCTCGGCAGGCAGCTGCCGCTGGAGCCGGACCCGGTCGGGGTGCACGGAGACGACGTCGGCGTACCGGTCGCCGACCAGGTCCTCGACGGCGTCCACCGGCAGCCGGTGCGCGGAGGGCACCCCGGCGCCGCTGCCCAGGATCTCCAGCAGCCGGGCGGAGGCCCGCTCGGACTGGTCGAGGACGGTGCGCGAGAGCGCCCGGTTGCGGGAGACCACGTTGCGCGTGACCTCCAGCTCGTCCAGGGCGAGCTCGACCTCGCGACGGTCGTCGAAGTACGGTTCGAAGCAGGGCCAGTGCTGGACCATCAGCTCGCGCAGCTGCGGCAGCGTGAGGAAGCTCAGCACATTGTCGTCGGCCGGGTCGAGGAGGTAGCCCTTGCGGCGGGAGACCTCGCGGACGGCGACCGCCCGCTGGACCCACTCCTGCCCCGCGGGACCGGCCGCGGCCACCACCCACTCGTCGCCGTGCACCGGCTCGTAGATGGGCCGCAGCACGGCGGCGACCACGGCACGCAGACGCTGTTCGACCAGATTCAGCCAGATGTAGGCCCGGCCCGCCCGCTGGGCGCGTGTGCGCACCTCGCTCCAGGCTTCCGCGCCCCAGTCCAGTTCCGCACCGATCTCCATGGGCCGGGCGAGGGAGACCGCGCCGGGCGGGACATCAGCGGGGTCAGTGGAGTCCCCCTCATGACCTGAGTCACCTGGGGGCAGCTCCAGCCCTCCCGAGCTCACCCGCGCACCGCCTTCAGCTCCTGGACGCCCGTCTTCAACGATCAAGGAAGGGTACTCCGGGAGCGGGAGGCGGTGCAGCCGGATGCACAGGCTGCTTCGCCGACCTGTCCCGTTCCGCCGGGCGTTCCGGGCCCCGGGATCAACCGGAGTGAGCCGATTCATAATGGTTGCGCCGCTCCGCCGGCCGGCCGGCCCGAGCGGCGCACCGGCGGCGCGTCGGCCACGGCGATCCGGGCGACGTCCGTCGACCCGGGGTCGACCCGGGCGACCGGACGCCCCCCGCGGTGTGCTGATCACAGGAGATGCGACCCAGGAGCCGCCGCGCTCCCCGGGCGGGTACGGCCATCCGGCCGGTATTGCCGCACGACGGGGGTAATTTCCGGCCAATCACCCCTCATGAGCCCACAGGAACCGCCGACCATCGCCTTCTCCGGAGGCAGGTGGACTAGCTTGTACACGTTTGCACCTCTATCCCCTGGGGTCACCCGGTAGGACCGATCGACGTCCTAGGAGGGCGCCCCCCTTTCGTGGAGGATCTGGCTCACGTGACCCCCAGCAGCCGGATCAGAAGTGGAAGGGTCTTATCTATGCAGGTCTGGCCGGGACAGGCGTATCCCCTCGGCGCCACGTACGACGGCGCCGGAACCAACTTCGCGGTCTTCTCCGAGGCCGCCGACCGAGTCGAGCTGTGCCTGCTCCATGACGACGGCTCCGAGACCGCGGTGGAGCTGCGCGAGTCCGACGCCTTCGTGCGGCACGCGTACCTGCCCGGTGTGATGCCGGGTCAGCGGTACGGGTTCAGGGTCCACGGACCGTACGCGCCGGAGCGTGGGCAGCGCTGCAACTCCGCGAAGCTCCTCCTGGACCCCTACGCACGGGCGGTCGCCGGCGCGATCGACTGGGGCGAGGCGGTGTACGGCTACCACTTCGGCAAGCCGGATTCCCGCAACGACCTCGACTCGGCGCCGCACACGATGACCTCGGTCGTGGTCAACCCGTACTTCGACTGGGGCGACGACCGTCCCCCGCGCACCGACTACCACCGGACGGTGATCTACGAAGCCCATGTGAAGGGCCTCACCATGCTCCATCCGGCCCTGCCGGAGGAACTGCGCGGTACGTACGCGGGGCTCGCGCACCCCGCCGTCATCGAGCACCTGACCGAACTGGGCGTCACCGCGCTCGAACTGATGCCGGTGCACCAGTTCGTCAACGACCACCGGCTGGTGGACTCGGGGCTGGCCAACTACTGGGGCTACAACACCATCGGCTTCTTCGCCCCCCACAACGCCTACGCCTCCTGGGGCGACCGGGGGCAGCAGGTGCTGGAGTTCAAGTCGGCGGTGCGGGCCCTGCACCAGGCCGGCATCGAGGTCATCCTGGACGTCGTCTACAACCACACGGCGGAGGGCAACCACCTGGGCCCGACGCTCTCCTTCCGGGGCCTGGACAACCCCTCGTACTACCGGCTCGTCGAGGACAACCCCCGGTACTACATGGACACCACCGGCACCGGGAACTCGCTGCTGATGCGCTCGCCGCACGTCCTCCAGCTGATCATGGACTCGCTGCGGTACTGGGTGACCGAGATGCACGTCGACGGCTTCCGCTTCGACCTCGCGGCGACCCTCGCCCGTCAGTTCCACGAGGTGGACCGGCTGTCGTCGTTCTTCGACCTGGTGCAGCAGGATCCGGTGGTGAGCCAGGTGAAGCTGATCGCCGAGCCCTGGGACGTCGGCGAGGGCGGCTACCAGGTGGGCAACTTCCCGCCGCTGTGGACCGAGTGGAACGGTATGTACCGCGACACCGTGAGGGACCTGTGGCGGGGTGAGCCCCGGACGCTGGCCGAGTTCGCCTCGCGGCTGACCGGGTCCTCGGACCTGTACCAGGACGACGGCCGGCGGCCGCTGGCGTCGGTCAACTTCGTGACCTGCCACGACGGCTTCACGCTGCACGACCTCGTCTCGTACAACGACAAGCACAACGACGCGAACGGGGAGAACAACCGGGACGGCGAGAGCCACAACCGGTCCTGGAACTGCGGCGCCGAGGGCGAGACGGAGGACGAGGGGATCCTGGAGCTGCGCGCCCGCCAGACGCGCAACTTCATCGCCACCCTGATGCTCTCGCAAGGGGTGCCGATGCTCAGCCACGGCGACGAGTTCGGGCGCACCCAGGGCGGCAACAACAACGCGTACTGCCAGGACAACGAGGTGGCGTGGGTGCGCTGGCCGGAGCCCGGCTCCGACGACGCCGGATCACTGCTGGAGTTCACCCGCTCGATGGTGTGGCTGCGGCGCGACCACCCCGTGTTCAGGCGCCGCCGCTTCTTCCACGGGCGGCCGGTGGAGGGCACGCACGACGATCTGTCCGACATCGACTGGTTCACCCCGGAAGGGGCGTCGATGACGGCCCGGGACTGGCAGGCCGCGCATGCCAAGGCGATGTCGGTGTTCCTCAACGGCAGCGCGATCTCCGAACCGGGACCGCGCGGGGAACGGATCGCGGACGACTCCTTCCTGCTGATGTTCAACGCGAGCGCGGAGGATCTGGACTTCGTCGTCCCGGTGAACCACGGCCGCCAGTGGCAGGTGGTGGTGGACACGGCCCTGCCGGAGGGCGTGCCGCCCGGGCAGGGCGCGAAGGCCGCGGCGGGTGACCGGCTCACCCTGCCGGGCCGCAGCATGACGGTCCTGCGCCGCCCGGCGTAGGCCGGGGGCGGGCGCGGGCGCCGCCTCGCGTCCGGCGGGCGCGGCACGGCCGGTGCCGGTGCCGGTGCCGGCCGGCGGTGAGGCGGGGCGGGCGGCGGTGGGGCGGGGCGGGCGGCCCCTCTCACCGCCGGAGCCGTCGGAGCCGCCTGTTCCGGCGGTCCGCCGGCAGGCCCGGCTGCTCCGGCGGTGGTGGGTGGACGGAACATGGCGGGAGGCGTAAATCGCATGGAGCAATGACAGAGAGGGCCTCCGAGCGGGTACGTACGTTCGCATGACGCCCAACTCCACCTATCGGCTTCAGATCCAGCCGGAATTCCCCTTCGCGGCCGCCGGGGAAGCGGTGCCGTACCTCGCGTCCCTCGGAGTGTCGCACCTGCATCTGTCGCCGGTGCTGGAGGCCGTCCCCGGCTCGGCGCACGGCTACGACGTCACCGATCACAGCCGGGTGCGCGAGGAGCTGGGCGGCGAGGAGGGCCTGCGGGCGCTGGCCCGCACCGCCCGCGCGCACGGCCTCGGCCTGGTCGTCGACCTGGTGCCCAACCACATGGCCGCCGCGCCCCGGTACAACCGGCCGCTGTGGGAGGTGCTGCGCGAGGGGCCCGATTCGCCGTACGCCCGCTGGTTCGACATCGACTGGGCCGCGGGCGGCGGCAAGGTCCTGCTGCCGGTGCTCGGGGGCCGGATCGGCGAGGAGCTGGACGGGATGCGCGTGGCGGACGGGAAGCTGCTCCACGGGGAGCTGGAGTTCCCGCTGCGGGCCGGGACCGAGGGGCTGCCGCTGCCGGAGCTGCTGGACGCCCAGTGGTACCGGCTGGGCTGGTGGCGGCTGGCCCGCACCGAGCTGAACTACCGCCGCTTCTTCACCATCTCCGACCTGATCGGCGTGCGGGTCGAGGACCCGGAGGTGTTCGCGGCCACCCACGGCAAGATCGTGGAGCTGGTGCGGGACGGGGTGATCGAGGGCCTGCGGATCGATCATCCGGACGGGCTGGCCGACCCCGAGGCGTACCTGCGCGACCTCGACCGGGCGACCGGCGGTACCTGCTGGACCGTCGTGGAGAAGATCCTCACCGGGGACGAGCCGCTGCCCGCGGAGTGGCCCGTGGCGGGCACCACCGGATACGACGCCCTCCGCCGGATCGACGGGCTGTTCGTCGACGAGGAGGGCGCGGCGGAACTGGGCGAGCTCTACCGCCGGTTCGCCGCACCCGCCGGCGACCGGGGCGGCTACTGGGAGGCGACGGCCCGCCGCGCCGCGTACAAGGTGGTGACGCACGAGCTGGCCGCGGAGGTCGCCTTCCTCACCCGGACGGCCGGCAGGATCTGTGCCGGCGACCCCTCGCTGCGGGACCACGCGCCGTGGGCGCTGCGGGCCGCCGTCCGCGAGCTGCTGATCCGCGTGCCGGTGTACCGGCCGTACAGGGTCGGCGCGGAGGAGGTCCTGCACCCCGACGCGGCGCTGCGGGCGAAGGCGACGTTCGCCGTCGAGGAGGAGGCCGCGGCCGTCGATGTCGTACGGGACCTGGCGCTGGGCCGGCTCGGGGACGGACCGGACCGGTCGGCCTTCCGTACGCGCTTCGCCCAGACCTCCTCGGCGCTGCGCGCCAAGTCCGTCGAGGACACCGCGTTCTACCGGTACACGCCGCTGATCTCGGCGAACGAGGTGGGCGGCGATCCGGGGAGGCCCGCCGTGGGCCCGGCGGAGTTCCACGCGTACTGCGCGCGGCTGGCCCGCGACCGGCCCACGACCGGGACGGTGCTGTCCACCCACGACACCAAACGCAGCGCCGATGTGCGCGCCCGGATCGCCGTGCTCTCGGAGTGCCCGCAGCGCTGGGCGAAGCTGCTGGACGACGTCGCCCGGACGCCCGCCCCCGACGGGCAGCTGGCGTGGACCGCGTGGCAGACGGCTTTCGGCTTCGGCTCGCCGTCCGCCGGGCGGCTGGGGCCTGCGCTGCTGAAATCGGTGCGGGAGGCCGGTCTGCACACCAGCTGGACGGAACCGGACCCGGCGTACGAGCGGGCGGTGGCCGCCTTCGTGGACGCGGGACCGGCCGGACCGCCGCAGTACACCGTGGGGCTGCTGGCCCGGGAGCTGGAGCCGTACGTACGGGCCAACGTCCTGGGCGCCGCGCTCGTCCAGCTGACCATGCCGGGGGTGCCCGACCTGTACCAGGGGACGGAGCGCGCGTACCTGGCGCTGGTCGACCCGGACAACCGGGCGCCGTTCCGTCAGGGCCCGCCGGACGAGAAGACCGCGCTCACCACGGCGGCGCTGCGGCTTCGGCGCGCGTGGCCGGAGGTGTTCGGCGCCTCGGGTACGTACGCGCCGCTGGCCGCGAGCGGCCCGGCCGCCGAGCACTGTCTGGCCTTCAGCCGTTCCGGCGAGACCGTCACGGCGGTCACGCGGCTGTCGCTGCGGCTGGCGGAGACGGGCGGCTGGCGCGACACGGGGCTGCCGCTGCCCGAGGGCCGCTGGTTCGACGTGCTGGAGCCGGGCCGGGAGTTCGCGGGCGGGGAGCCGGTGCCGTTGACGGAGCTGTTCGCCGGCCGGCCGGTCGCTCTGCTGAGCCGCCGTCCGGTGCCGGGCGACGGCCCGCAATGAGCGGCCACCCGCACACCGTCGTGCGGTACGGGCCGTGAACGGATCTCCGCCCGGTACGCGGGCGTATCCCTGGGACCCTGACGGAGCGTGAGGGATCAGCGTCGTCCTCGTGGCGTCCCCAGGTCATCGGTGCCCCCTGCCGTCGCGGCCGGGGGCCCACCTTCGGGGCGGCCGTCGTGCCTCGCTCAGGGGGCGGAGAGCCGGAAGGCCATCTGGCCGAAGGCGACCATGTCGCCCGGCTGGACCACGACCGTGCCGGTCACGCGCCGGCCGTTGACGGTGGTGCCGTTGGTCGAGCCGAGGTCGCGCAGGATCCACAGCCCGCCGTCCCGGCTCAGCTCGGCATGGCACCGGGAGACCGTCTCGTGACTGAGCCGCAGGCCGTTGGCCGGGTCGCGGCCTATGCGCAGGACGCGCGGTCCGGGCTCCGGCAGCAGGAGCTTGGGCAGCCGCTCCGCCTGCCACGCCCTGCCCAGCCGTACGGTGAAGGCGGACATCCGCTCGACCGCGCCGAACACCCGCTTCGAGAAGCGGCCCTCGTTGCGCAGGTCGGCGGTGAGCGCGGCCAGCTCGTCGGGCCGCCGGGCGACCAGCGCCAGCTCCATGCGGCGCAGGAAGGTGTCGTGCGACAGCCGGCCCTGGGCCGCGCCCTCCCGGAGCAGTCCGAGCGCACGGTCCCGTTCGGCGTCGGAGAGCCGAGCGGGGTACGTGTGGAACTCGAAGGGGGACGTCACAGACGTGATTGTCGGTCGGGAACGGGCGAGGTGTCCAGACGGGCCGGGCCTGCCTATGCCCCCGCACGCTCCGTGACGCCGAACATCCGGACGAGAGACGACAGTTGACATGGATGCCGGACGGAACCGGGCGGCCCCGCCCTCCGCGCGGGCACCCGCCCCCGCCCCGGCGGGCCGGGGTGCCGGGGGATCGCACCCGGGCGGGCAACCCGGCAAGGGGGCCACCTGGTGTGACGTAGGCCCTCTCCTCGGCCAAGTGCCGTGCTTCCCGTTCTGGATCTTGCCAGGATGGGCCGCGCGGCGGACCGGCGTCGCGGCGGTGACGGGAACGAACGGGAACCGGACCGGGGCCGGGTCCGACGAAGAGGCCGACGACGAGGGGATCGCCAGTGCTGTTCGAGGTGTGGGCACCGAAGGCAACGGAGCGGGTCACGCTGCAACTGGAGGGGGAAGAGCAGCCGTTGGAGCGCGATCCGCTGCGCGAGGGCTGGTGGACGGCGCATAGGGAGGCGGGCGACGGAGCACGGTACGGCTTCGCGCTGGACGGCGGGCCCGTCCTGCCCGATCCGCGCTCGCGCCGCCAGCCGGACGGACCCGACGGGATGAGCGCGGTGGTCGACCACACCGCGTACGACTGGCACCACCGGCCGCCCGCGCGCGGGTTGCGCGGCGCCGTGCTGTACGAACTGCACGTCGGCACCTTCACACCCGAGGGGACCCTCCACGCGGCCGCCGCGCGGCTGGAGCACCTCGCCGGGCTGGGCATCACCCACGTCGAGCTGATGCCGCTCTGCCCGTTCCCCGGTACGCACGGCTGGGGATACGAGGGCGTGTCGCTGTGGGCGGTCCACGAGCCGTACGGCGGCCCGGACGCCCTCAAGCGCTTCGTCGACGCCGCCCACGGTCACGGCCTGGGCGTCGTCCTGGACGTGGTGCACAACCACCTCGGCCCGTCGGGCAATCACCTCCCCGCCTTCGGCCCGTACTTCACCGACACGCACCACACCCCGTGGGGCGCCGCGGTGAACCTGGACGCGCCCGGCTCGGACGAGGTCCGGGCGTATCTGCGGGACAGCGCGCTCGCCTGGCTTCGCGACTACCGGATCGACGGGCTGCGCCTGGACGCGGTGCACGCGCTCGCCGACACCCGGGCGCTGACGTTCCTGGAGGAGCTGTCCGCCGCCGTCGACGAGCTCTCCGCCGAACAGGGGCGTACGCACTTCCTGATCGCGGAGTCCGATCTGGCCGACCCGCGCACGACGACACCCCGCGAGGCGGGCGGTCTCGGTCTGCACGCCCAGTGGAACGACGACTTCCACCACGCCCTGCACACGGCCCTGACCGGCGAGTCGCAGGGCTACTACGCGGACTTCGCCCGCGCCCCGCTCGCCGCCCTCGCCAAGACCCTCAGGCACGTCTTCTTCCACGACGGCACGTATTCGGACTTCCGCGGCCGTACGCACGGCCGCCCCGTGAACCGTACGACGACGGCCGCGCACCGCTTCCTCGGTTACGCCCAGACCCATGACCAGATCGGCAACCGGGCCACGGGCGACCGGCTCTCGGCGACCCTCTCCCCCGGTCTGCTGGCCTGTGCGGCGGCCCTGGTGCTGACCGGGCCGTTCACTCCGATGCTCTTCATGGGCGAGGAGTGGGGCGCCGGCACGCCGTGGCAGTTCTTCACCGACCACACCGACGCGGAGCTGGGCGAGGCGGTGAGCAGGGGGCGGCGCCGGGAGTTCGCGGCACACGGCTGGGCGGAGACCGACGTCCCCGACCCGCAGGACCCGGCGACCCGCGAGCGGTCCTGTCTCGACTGGTCCGAACCCGGCCGCGAGCCGCACTCCCGTCTGCTGGCCTGGCACCGGGAACTGATCGCCCTGCGGGCCGCCCAGCCCGATCTGACCGACCCGGACCTCGCGGCCGTCAGGGTGGCGTACGACGAGGAGGCGCGCTGGCTGGCGTTCCGGCGCGGTGACCTGCGGGTCGCGGTCAACCTCGGGGAAGAGACGGCGGCCATCCCGCTGGGCGGCCGGGGACGGGTCCTGGCCGCCTGGGAGCCGGTCGCGATGCCGGGCGGCGACGGCCTGTTGCTGCTCCCCCCGCAGGCGTGCGTGGTGCTGACCGACCGGTGAGCCCACCGGGGCGCGCCGCCCGCCCCGGGCCGGTGCGTTGCGGGGGGAGCGGGGCGGCGTCCCGCCGGGCGACGGACGGCGCAGGCGCCGGAACCATCCGTCATGGTGAGTGCGCGCGGGAGCGATGGACCGGAGCGGCCCGCGCGCTCAGCATGTTCTGCATGACGACGTACAACGCCCGGATCGCCCTGGTCGGCGACCGCCGCGCCACGGTGCGGTCCCATGCCCGCGTCCCGCTGCTGCTGGACGCGCTGGCGGAACGCGACGGGCTCGTCCTCGACGCGTCCTGGGTCCCGACGGGGGACGCCGTGTCACCGGGCGCGGTGGAGGGCTTCGACGCGGTGTGGGTGCTGCCGGGCGGCCCGTACCGCAGCGAGGACGGCGCGCTGGCCGCGATCCGTACCGCGCGGGAGCGGGAGATCCCCTTCCTGGGGACGTGCTGCGGCTTCCGGCACGCGCTGATGGAGTACGCCCGCGGTGTCTGCGGGGTGTCGTGGCGCGCGTCCGGGGGGCCCGTCCCGGACGCCGGCGCCGACGGGTCGCCGGCGGTGCCTCTCGCCTGTGCGCCGGTGGGGCGCGAGGGGCCGGTGCTGCTGGCGCCCGGGTCGCTGGCCGAGTCGGTGATCGGTACCGGCTCGCCGGTGGAGCGGTTCCAGTGCTCGTACGGCCCGGTGGGCAGGCACCTGGAAACGCTGCGCGCCCACGGGCTGCGCTTCACGGGCGAGGACGACGGCGGGCAGGTGCGGGTGGCGGAACTGCCCGGGCACCCGTTCTTCCTCGCCACCATGTTCCAGCCCGAGTCGGCCGGGGACGGGACCCGTCCGCACCGGATGCTGCGGGCGCTGGCCGCCGCCGCGACGGCGCACGCGGACCGGCGACGGAGCTGACCCCCGCCGTCGCCCCACCGGTCCGCGGGCCTTCGTTCGCAAGCCGTCAGGGGACGGGCACCACCAGGTCGGCGCGGTGCCTGCCGGTCGCGACGAGCCGGGCGTTGGCCTCGTCGGACTCCCTGACCCAGCGTTCGGCGTGCGGCCGGTCCTTGCCGAACCGCACATGGCGCTCGATGAGCCGGTGGACCCTGAGGTGCTCGTCCGGTTCGAGGAACCAGACCTCGTCGAGGAGCGCCCGCACCGACGCCCAGGGCCCGGCGTCGTGGAGCAGGTAGTTCCCCTCGGTGACGACGAGCGGGACGTCGGGGGCGACCGGGATGCTCCCCGCGACCGGTTCCTCCAGGGCGCGGTCGAACGCGGGCGCGTAGACGGTGGTGCCGGGCTCGGCGGCGCGCAGCCGGGCGAGGAGGGCGGCGTAACCGGCGGCGTCGAAGGTGTCGGGGGCGCCCTTGCGGTCGCTGCGGCCCAGGCGGCGCAGCTCGGCGCCGGCCAGATGGAAGCCGTCCATGGGGACCAGGGCGGCGAGGCCGTCGAGCCGGTCGACCAGACGGGCGGCGAGGGTGGACTTGCCCGCGCCGGGGGCTCCGGCGAGGCCCAGGATGCGGCGCGCGCCGGGGACGGCGAGGCGGCGGGCGCGGTCGGTGAGCGCGGCGAGCTGCTGCGGGTCCATAAAGGGCATTGTCCCACCGGGGTCACCGGTGTCACCGGAGCAGCCAGGGCCCGCCAAGGGTCACCGGAGCCGACCCGCGAGGTGGCTTGGCACCCGCAGGTCATACGTATAACGTAAGTCCATGCCTTCCATCGCTCTCACCACCCTCGTCGTCCGTGACTACGACGAGGCCATCGCCTTCTACACCGGCCCGCTGGACTTCGTCCTGGTCGAGGATACCGACCGGGGGGACGGCACGCGCTGGGTGGTCGTCCGGCCGCGCGGCTCCGGGGACGGTACGGGGCTGCTGCTGGCCCGTGCGAAGGGCGGCGGACAGGAGTCGGCCGTGGGCGGTCAGACCGGGGGGCGGGTCGCCTTCTTCCTCCACACCGGGGACTTCGCCGGGGACCACGCCAGGATGCTGGCCGGCGGGGTGAGGTTCCTGGAGGAACCGCGGCACGAGCCGTACGGCACCGTGGCGGTCTTCGAGGACCTGTACGGCAACCGCTGGGACCTGCTCCAGCCCGCCGTCTGAACGGCCGCCCGCCGTACGCCACGCGCGTGCGGAGGCGGAACAACGGACACGGAACACCGGAAGGCGGCACCCGCTCGGGGTGCCGCCTTCCGGTGCGGTCCGGCGCCGGGACGCCGGGTGCTCAGCCCTCGTCGGGCGTCAGCGTCAGCGAGATCGAGTTGATGCAGTACCGCTGGTCCGTGGGGGTCGGGTAGCCCTCCCCCTCGAAGACGTGGCCCAGGTGCGAGCCGCACCGGCTGCACCGGACCTCGGTGCGGACCATGCCGTGCGACCGGTCCGCGATCAGCTCGACGGCGTCGCTGTCCTTCGGGTCGTAGAACGACGGCCAGCCGCAGTGCGACTCGAACTTGGTCGTCGAGGTGAACAGTTCGGCGCCGCACGCCCGGCAGGAGTACACGCCCTTCGTCCTGGTGTCGGTGTACTCACCGACGAAGGCGGGTTCGGTGCCCGCCTCGCGCAGGACGTGGTACTCACTCGGGCTCAGCTCCGCCCGCCACTGCTCGTCCGGCTTCTCGACGTCGTACGACATGCGCTCTCCCTCAGTTCGACAGGCGGGCGAGGATCCTGGGACCGAGGTCGGTGACATCGCCCGCGCCCATGGTGAGAACGAGGTCACCGGGCTTCGCCATTCCCGCGACCACGTCGGCGACGGCGTCCTTGTCGGACTCGGCGGTGACATCGGCGCCGGCCGCGCGTGCCGCGTCGATGATCAGGGCGCTGGTGATGCCCGGGATCGGGTCCTCGCGGGCCGGATAGATGTCGAGGACCACCGACGCGTCGGCGAGGGCGAGCGCCTGGCCCATCTCGGTGCCCAGCTCCTGGGTGCGCGAGAAGAGGTGGGGCTGGAAGACCACCAGGAGGCGGGAGGCCCCGGCGGCCCCGCGCATGGCCTCCAGGTCGGCGGTCATCTCGGTGGGGTGGTGCGCGTAGGAGTCGATGACCTGGACGCCGGCGGCCTCGCCCTTGAGCTGGAGGCGGCGTCCGACGCCGGTGTAGGCGGTCAGGGCCTGGGCCAGCTCGGCGGGGTCGATGCCCAGCCGGACGCCCGCGGCGAGGGCGGCGGCGGCGTTGTGGGCGTAGTGGCGGCCGGGCACGGAGACCGTGAAGACGATCTCCTCGTGCCGGTCCGGCAGGACCACGGCGACCTCGCTGGTCATGCCCTTGGGAGTGATCCGGCGGATCCAGACGTCGGAGGTCTCCGACTCGCCGACCGTCACGATCCGCAGGTCCGGCCGGTCCGAGACGCGACCGCCCAGCTCACGGGCGCCGGAGTGCTCGCCGACCACGAGGGTCCCACCGGGGTGGATCTTGTCGACGAACGCCTCGAAGGACTCGTAGATCTCGTCCATGGACGCGTAGTTGGCGTGGTGGTCCAGCTCGACGTTGAGGACGATGGCGACCTCGGGGTCGTACTTCTGGAAGCTGCGGTCGCTCTCGTCGGCCTCGGCCACGAAGATCGTGCCGTCGCCGTGCAGCGCGTTGGTTCCCGGCCCCGCGAGGTCGCCGCCGATCGCGTACGAGGGGGAGAGGCCGAGCTCGGTGAGGGCGACGGCCAGCATGGAGGTGGTGGTGGTCTTGCCGTGCGTGCCGGCCACGGCGATGGAGCGCAGGCCGGTCATCAGGGCGGCCAGCGCGTCGGAGCGGTGGACGACCGGGATGCCCAGCTCTGCCGCGCGGGCCAGCTCCGGGTTGTCGGCCCTGATGGCGCTGGAGACCACCACGCTGGTGGCGTCGTCGGCCAGGTGGGCGGCGGAGTGTCCGATGTGGACGGTCGCGCCGAGCGCCCGCAGGGACGCGGCGGTCTCGGACTCGCGCGCGTCACTGCCGGCCACCTTCGCCCCGCGCTGGGCGAGGATCCTGGCGATGCCCGACATTCCGGCGCCGCCGATGCCGATGAAGTGCGGCCGCTCCATGGCAGCAGGGATGGCGGGTGCCATGTGTGTGTCTCCCCGGGGTGTGACGTACGTGAGGGGCCCAGCCTATGCGGTACGCGGGGGTGCGCCGCGCGGCCGGACCGGCGGCGGGGCGACCGCGGCGGCGCGCGACCGGACGTGGCCGGCGGGCACGGGGCGGTACGGCGGCGGGCGCACAGGGCCCGGCGGCCGGTGCGGGACCCGGCCGCCGGAGGGCGTGACGGCAAGGGCAGGACGGTTCCGGCCGCGCCTCCCGCCGCCCTAGTCGTTGTGCGCGAAGAGCTTCAGCACCGGGACGCCGACCTTGTGGCGGGCGCGTGACGCCCAGTCCCGGTGGAAGAACTCCTCCACGTAGTGCGGGGCGGTCAGCACGATCACCTCGTCCGCCCCCGCCTCGTCCACCACGGCCTTCAGCTTGTCGAGCGGGTGGTCCTCGACGACCTGTCCGACCGCCTCGGAGCCCGCGTCCCGCAACTCCTGGAGCGAGTGTTCCAAAGCGCTCTCGGCCGGCAGCCGAGCGGCCCGGCCCTCCGGCTCCTCCCCCTCGCGGGCCGCCTCCTTCAGTTCACCCATGGCGACGTCGTCCAGGGCCCGGAGCAGTACGACGGCCTGATCGCCGCGCGGCTGCATCAGCACGATGAAGGAGACCCTTTCGTCTCCGTGCAGGCCGGTGACGAATTCCACGTCCACCGGCGTCAGGGGCTTCTCGATCATCAAAACGCTTGTGAACACCTCAGGAGCCCTTCTGCGGAAACCATCCTTCCCCGTGCCCGCACGGGGTCTTGCGAATGTAAGTGTGCCCACCGGAGGCTAACCGGAACGATAAATTCCGCGGGCTGGTCAGCTCCGGACGTAACGAGTGAAGAGAAAACCGTCCTCTTCCAGCAGGGAGGCGAGGGCAAACCTCGCCGGGACGGCCACGGCGGGTCCGCCCGCGATGCGCTGGGCGCCACCGGCCGTGAGCATCGGCGAGACCGTCAGGCACAGCTCGTCGAGCACCCCGGCCGCCACCAGCTGGCCGAGGAGACGCGGTCCGCCCTCGGTGAGCTGACGGGTGAGGCCCTGATCGGCCAGCGCCCGCAGGGCCCGCTCCGGCTCCACCCCGGGGCCGTCACCGGCGACGAGCACCCGGGCACCGGCCTTCTCGGCGGCGCGGATCCGCTCCGGTGGCGCCGCCGCGCCGGTCAGCACCAGGGTCGGGACGGGCGGCTCGGTGAAGAGCGGGGCGGAGTAGTCGAGGTCCAGGGAGGCGCTGACGACCGCGATCGCGGGCGCCGTGGCCTGGCCGGCCGCCGCGCGGCGCCGCGCGAAGACCTCCCGCGCGCGGGCCGGGCGGTACCGCTCCGCACGTACCGTCTCGGCGCCGACGATCACCACATCGGCCAGACCGCGCAGGGTGCCGAAGATCCGCATGTCGGTCGTGGAGGAGATGGGCTGCGAATGCCCGTCGTGCTGGGCCGCCCCGTCCAGCGAGGACACCATGTTCGCCCGCAGCCAGGGGCCGTCCGGGTACGCGTAGGCATCGGCCAGCTCACCGAGGGACCACTCCCGGTCCTCGGGGTGGCCGACGCCCATGACGTCATCCACGTCACTGGCGTCCTTGCCGGCTGTCTGGTCGGTCACAGGGAACAGGCGTCGCATCCGAGCAGTCTGGCACGGCCCGTACAGTGGGAACTGTGTCGATCAGTGCCATAGCCGAAGCGGCCCCGCTGTCCCTGTGCTCGCGCGAGCCGCACGTCCCGGCCGACCGTCTGGTCGCCGAGATGGTGCCGCCGCCGCGCTTCGACACGGTGCGCTTCGACAACTATCTCCCGGACCCCGAGCAGCCCAGCCAGAGCGACGCGGTCAAGGTCCTGAGCACCTTCGCCGCCGGGCTCGGCGGCGCCCACGCCAGCGGCGCCGGCAAGCGCCGCTGGTTCGCCAGGAAGCCCGAGGCGCCCGCCGCGCCCCGAGGCGTGTACCTGGACGGCGGGTACGGCGTGGGCAAGACGCACCTGCTGGCCTCGCTGTGGCACGCCACGCCGGCCGACGCCTCGCTCAAGGCGTTCGGCACCTTCGTGGAGCTGACCAACCTGGTCGGCGCGCTCGGCTTCCAGCAGACCGTCGCGACGCTCGGCGGACACAGGCTGCTGTGCATCGACGAGTTCGAGCTGGACGACCCGGGCGACACCGTGCTCGTGTCGTCGCTGCTCGGCAAGCTCGTCGACGCGGGCGTGGCGCTCGCGGCCACCTCGAACACCCTCCCGGGCAAGCTCGGCGAGGGCCGGTTCGCCGCCGCCGACTTCCTGCGCGAGATCCAGGGGCTGTCCGCCCACTTCAGGCCGCTGCGGATCGACGGCGAGGACTACCGCCACCGTGGACTGCCCGAGGCTCCCGCCCCGTACGCAGCCGAGCAGGTGCGCAGGGCCGCCCACGACACACCGGGCGCGTCGCTCGACGCCTTCCCCGATCTCCTGGACCATCTGGCCCGGGTCCACCCGAGCCGGTACGGCGCGCTGACCGACGACCTGACCGCGGTCTGCCTCACCGACGTGGGTCCGGTGCCGGACCAGTCGACCGCTCTGCGGCTGGTCGTCCTGGCCGACCGGCTGTACGACCGGGAGATCCCCGTCCTGGCATCCGGTCTGCCGTTCGACGGGCTGTTCGGCGACGAGATGCTGAACGGCGGGTACCGAAAGAAGTACTTCCGGGCGATCTCGCGGCTGACCGCGCTGGCCCGCGACGCCAAGAGCCTGGTGGAGCAGTAGGTTTGGGCCGTAAACCGATCTGAAGGGACCCACCATGGCCACCACGCGTACCGCCCACACCGTCTGGGAAGGCGAGCTCCTCAAGGGCTCGGGCGTTGTCACCTTCGACTCCTCCGGCATCGGCGAGCAGCCGGTCTCCTGGCCGTCGCGCGCCGAGCAGGCCAACGGCAAGACCAGCCCGGAGGAGCTCATCGCGGCCGCCCACTCCAGCTGCTTCTCGATGGCCCTGTCGCACGGACTGACCGGCGCCGGCACCCCGCCGACCCGCCTGGAGACCAAGGCCGACGTCACCTTCCAGCCCGGTGAGGGCATCACCGGCATCCACCTCACCGTGCGCGGCGAGGTCCCCGGCCTGGACGAGAACGGTTTCGTCGCGGCGGCCGAGGACGCCAAGAAGAACTGCCCCGTGAGCCAGGCGCTCACCGGTACGACGATCACGCTGACGGCCGAGCTCGCCTGACCGTCCGCCCTCGCCGGTGACACCCGTCGGCCCGTCGGCCGGCCAGTACGGAGGCCGGCACACCGGTCGGTCCGCCGGCCGGCCGGCACGGGGGCCGGCACACCCATCGCACGGAGGCCGGCACACCGGTTCGTCTCACCGGTGTGCCGCGCCGATGGCGATGCCGGTTGTCACACAGACACCAGAGGCAACGTGACCCGCATGGTTCACGCGTCACCGATACGCGTGATACATACATGCGGGTCACGTCACATCTCCTGTCCGCCAGCAGGGAGTTGCCTCATGTCCGCAACACGACGTCAGATCCTGGCCCGCACCGGCGCGTCGGTCGCCGGAATCGCCTTCGCGGGAGCCTTCTCCGAACTCTTCGCGGGCAGCGCCGCCGCCCGCGGCCACTCCGGTTACGGCCCCCTGCTCCCGGACCCGGCCGGTCTGCTCGATCTGCCGAAAGGTTTCCGCTATCGCGTCCTGTCCCGGGAAGGCACCCCTCTGCGCTCCGGTGAGGGCCTGGTGCCCTCCAACCACGACGGCATGGGCGCCTTCGCGGGCCACCGGGGCCGGGTGCATCTGGTCCGCAACCACGAGAACCGCGCCGACGCCCGGATCGGGGTGCCCACCGTCGACGGCCTGACCTACGACCCGGGCGGCAAGGGCGGCTGTACGGCGATCGAACTCGACGGCCGGGGCAACGTCCTGGGCGAGCGCGTCGCCATCGCCGGTACGGCGGTCAACTGCGCCGGCGGCCCGACTCCCTGGGGCACCTGGCTCACCTGCGAGGAGACCGAGGACAGGGCCGGCACCAACGGGTACGCCAAGGACCACGGCTTCATCTTCGAGGTGGATCCGGCCGACCCCCGCCGCACCGGCGCCGTACCGCTGACCGCGATGGGCCGCTTCCAGCACGAGGCGATCGCGGTCGACCCGCACAGCGGCATCGTGTACGAGACGGAGGACGCCTTCCAGAGGCCCTTCGGCCTGTTCTACCGCTTCCTGCCGGACAAGCCGCTCGGCGGCACCGGCTCGCTGCGCGCGGGCGGCGCGCTGGAGGCGATGCGGGTGCCGGGCGTCGCCGACCTGTCGGCCGTCCAGGAGACCGGCGCGACCTTCGGGGGCGTCGAGTGGGTCCCCGTACCGGACACCCAGGCCCGTGAGACCCCCATCCGTCTCCAGGACTTCGGCCCGAAGGGCATCACGCACGCCCAGAAGCTGGAGGGCTGCTACTGGGGCGGCAGGTCCGTCTACTTCGTCTCCAGCTTCGCCCGCGCCAGGGAGGGCTCGGCGGCCGACCACTACGGCCAGGTGTGGAAGTACGAGCCGCACCGGCGCCGGCTGACGCTGGTCGTCGTGTTCGGGCCGAACAGCGACATCCAGCTGCCCGGCGAGTCCCCCGACAACATCTGCCTGGCACCCGGCGGCGGTCTGATGGTGTCCGAGGACGGCAACGGCGCGCAGCACGTGTACGGGCTGACCAGACACGGCGAGGTGTACGCGATGGCGCGCGGGGCGCAGAACATCGGCACGCCCGAGGAACCGGAGTGGGGCGAGTTCGCGGGCGTCACGTTCTCCCCGGACGGGCAGACCATGTACGTCAACTGCTACACCCCGGGCACGACGTTCGCGGTCACCGGCCCCTGGCGCTGACCGCGGGGCGCGCCGGCACGGCGCCCGGGCCGTCGGCACCCGTGGCACGGAGCCGGGGCCCCCGGGCCGGGCGCCGAGGTCATGGGCGCCGACGGCCCGGGCGCTCATGACCCGGGCGTGGGGCGGCGGTCGCGTTACCCGCGCGAAACTCCGCCGCCCCACGCTCTCAAAGATCGTCTGCGTCAATGCAGGTCCGCCTACGCCCACTTCGAAGGACCCGCCATGGCCGCGCCGCCCTCGCCCCACCCCGTCGACCGGCGGCCGCCGCTGGGCAGGCTCGCCGCTCTCGGCGTCCAGCACGTGCTCATCATGTACACGGGCTGCGTCACCGTGCCGCTCGTGTTCGGGGCGGCGGCCGGCCTCGACCCGTCCGCCGTCGCGTTGCTCATCAACGCTGACCTGCTCGTCGCGGGCCTGGTGACGCTGGTGCAGAGCCTGGGGATCGGCGGGATTCTCGGCATCCGGCTGCCGATCGTCACCGGTGCCACCTTCGCGGGCGTCACCCCGATGATCCTGATCGAGGAGCAGTACGGCATGCAGGCCGTGTACGGGGCCATGCTGGCGGCCGGGTTCTTCGGGCTGCTGGTCGCCGTGCCGTTCGCCCGGCTGGTCCGCTTCTTCCCGCCGCTGGTGAGCGGCACGGTGATCACGGTGATCGGGCTGTCGCTGATCGGGGTGGCCGCGGGGCTGATCACCGGCAATGACCCCGACGCCGCGGACCACGCCTCCGGACCCCGGCTGGCGCTGGCCGCCGGAGTGCTGCTCCTCATCGTGCTCTTCGCCCGGTTCACGCGCGGCTTCCTGGGCCAGATCGGCATTCTGCTGGCGCTCGTCGGCGGCACGCTGGCGGCGATACCGATGGGCCTGACCGACTTCTCCGGGGTGTCGGGGGCCGACTGGCTGGGGCTGGCCGCGCCGTTCCACTTCGGCGCGCCGCAGTTCCCGCCGACCGCCGTCGTCGCGATGTGCGTGGTGATGCTGGTGATCTTCACCGAGTCGACGGCGTCGATGCTGGCCGTGGGCGAGGCCACCGGCCGTCCGGTCACCGGCGGGGACCTCGCGCGCGGCCTCGCCGCCGACGGCCTCTCCGGGGTCCTGGGCGGCACGATGAACTCGTTCATGGACACCGTCTTCACGCAGAACGTCGGGCTGATCGGCATGACCCGGGTCGTCAGCCGGTACGTCACCGCGGTGGCCGGCGGTCTGCTGGTCGCCCTCGGGCTGGTGCCCCGGCTGGGCGAGCTGGTGGCGGCGCTGCCGGGGCCGGTGGTCGGAGCGGCCGGCCTGGTCCTCTTCGCCACCGTCACCATGGTCGGCGTCAACACCCTGCGCCGGGTCGATCTGGACCGGGGGCACAACCTGACCGTCGCGGCGGTCTCCCTGGGGGTGGGTCTGCTCCCGGAGGTGTCCCACGGCATCTACGACGGCTTCCCGTCCTGGGCCCGGATCATCCTGGGCAGCGGTATCACCAGCGCGGCGCTCACCGCGTTCCTGCTCAACCTCCTCTTCCACCACACCGGGCTCGCGAACGGCGCCGAGGGGTCGCGGCAGTCCGGGAAGCCGCACGGCGGTCCGGCCCCGCAAGGAGCGTCCGGTGAGCCGGGGGCGGAGGGCGCCGACGGCGGGCCGGCCCCGGAAGGGCCGGGGAGGACGCCGCGCCCGGCCACGCCGGGGAGCGTGCCGCGCCCTTGACGCCTGGCGTCAATATGATCAGCTAATTTTCACGAGTGACCATCTATGCACGAAGATTGTCGGTACTTGTCGTTCTAGGTGCTGTTCTTGTCGGTTGCAGTGGAGGTGGCGCCGACACCGCCCGCACGCACGACCAGGGACGGACGCCGTCCCCGCCGTCGGCACCGGGGGGCCCGTCCCCGGTGCCGACGAACGCCTCCCCCGCGCCGGCGGGCCCCTCCCCGCTGCGGCAACCACCCACCATGGCGCCCGGGCCCGGCGGGCTCACCCCGGTCTTCGTGCGTGGCCCCGCCTCCTCCGCGAAGACCGTCGCGCTGACCTTCGACGCCGATATGACGGCCGATCAGGGAGCCAGGGCGGCCGGTGGCGAACGGTTCGACAACCCCGCGCTGATCGCCACGCTGCGGCGCCTGAAGGTGGACTCGACGATCTTCATGACCGGCCGCTGGGCCGAGGAGTACCCCGACCAGGCGAAGGCGATCGGCACCGACCCTCGCTTCGAGATCGCCAACCACTCGTACAGCCACCACTCCTTCTCGACGCCCTGCTACGGCCTGCCGGCCCTGGGCAGGCAGGACATGGCCGCCGACGTCCGCCGGGCCTTCGACGCCTTCCGCACGGCGGGCGCCCGCAACGTGGTGCCGTACTTCCGCTTCCCCGGCGGCTGCTACGACGACGCCGCGCTGCACGCCCTGGCACCGGCCGGGGTGACGGCCGTCCAGTGGGACGTGGTCAGCGGCGACGCCTTCGCCACCGACGCGGACGCGGTCGCCGAGCAGGTCCTCGAAGGCGTCAGGCCGGGCTCCCTGGTGGTGATGCACTGCACGCGCAGCGCGGCACCGGTCACCGAGGAGGCGATCCGGAAGATCGTCCCCGCGCTCAGGGAGCGCGGCTACCGCTTCGTCAAGGTCTCCGAACTCATGGCGACGTCCCGGGTCCCGTCAGGACCAGGAGGTGTCCGCGCGCCGGAGGGGCGACCGTGAGCCCCGGGTTGAGGGTTCGCCCCATCGGCGTAGCGTGGAATCAGACCCGGTCCGGCCCGGTGGCCGGGCGGAGTGGGCGCGCCCCCGGAAGGGCGCGCCCCGCCGCGCCGTCACCACCGCGGGCGCGCCGCGCCGTACGCGCCGCGCCGTACGCGCTGAGCCCCGCGACGGGAGCCGTCCGCGCTGAGCCGTACGAGCCGGGTCGGCGGGACCACGGGCACGAGGAGCGATGGCCATGGGCAGGCTCTCGATCGACCAGTTGCGCGAACGGGTACGCGGGGCGGTCATCGCCCCGGACGACGGCGCCTACGACGAGGCGCGCAAGGTGCACAACGCGATGATCGACCGCAAACCGGCGGTCGTCGCGCGCTGCGCCAACGCGGGGGACGTGATGGCGTGCGTCGACTTCGCGCGGGAGAACGAGCTCGATCTGGCGGTCCGGGGCGGTGCGCACAGCGTGCCCGGCTTCGGCACCTGTGACGACGGCGTGGTGGCCGATCTGTCGCGGATGCACGGCGTACGGGTCGATCCCGTGCGGCGCACGGCGCGCGCGGAGGGCGGAGCCACCTGGGGCGACTTCAACGCGGCGACCCACGCCCTGGGCCTGGCCACCACCGGCGGCATCATCTCGACCACCGGTGTGGGCGGTCTCACGCTCGGTGGCGGCATCGGGTATCTCGCCCGCGGACTCGGCCTGAGCTGCGACAACCTGGTCTCGGCCGATGTGGTGACGGCGGACGGCGGACTGCTCGTGGCGAGCGAGGAGGAGAACGACGACCTCTTCTGGGCGCTGCGCGGCGGGGGCGGGAACTTCGGCGCGGTGACCTCCTTCGAGTTCCGGCTCGATCCCGTCGAGACCATCTACGGCGGACCGATGTTCTTCGAGCTGGAGCACGCGCGGACGATCCTGCGCGCGTACAGCGAGATCATCGCCGACGCGCCGGAGCAGCTCGGCGCGTTCCCGGCCTTCCAGATCGCCCCGCCGCTGCCGTTCATCCCCGAGGACCGGCACGGGGACACCTTCGTCCTGATCGTGGCGTGCTGGGCCGGGCCTCTCGACGAGGGGGAGCGCGCCCTGCGGCCCTTCCGCGACATCGCGCCGGTGGTGGCCGAGTTCGTCGGGCCCATGCCGTACCCCGCGCTCAACAGCGCGTTCGACGCGCTCGTACCGCCCGGTCTGCAGCACTACTGGAAGGCCAACTTCGTCACGGAGCTCAGTGACGCCGCGATCGAGGCGCACCTGCGGTACGGGCCGCGCGTCCCCGCCGTCAACTCGACGGTGCACATCTACCCGATCAACGGCGCGTGCCACCGTGTCGCGCCGGAGGCGACGGCCTTCGCCTACCGCGACGCCTCGTTCGCGACCGTCATCGCCGGGATGTGGCCCGACCCGGCCGACAACGAGGCCAATGTCGCCTGGGTCCGCGAGTACTACGAGGCCATCGCCCCGCACTCGGAGGAGGGCGGGTACATCAACTTCATGGCCGGCGACGACCAGTCCCGGATCAAGGCCAACTACCGGAGCAACTACGGCCGGCTCGTCGAGGTCAAGCAGGCGTACGACCCGGGGAACCTGTTCCATCTCAACCAGAACATCAAGCCGTAGCGCCAGTGCCCTCCGGCGGACGGGCCGCCCGGGGAAGAAAGGGCGCTACCCGGAGCAGGCGCCGCGCTGGGCCTCCTGCCACTCGCAGACCGGGCACAGTGTGGCGCCCTTGGTGGACTCCGGGTACTCGGTCGGGCGGCGGCACAGGACGCACTCGGCGAAGGGCCCGCTCTCGGCGCCCGGCTCCGCGGGGGTGACCCCGGTCGGCGTCTCGCAGTACGCATCGTCCATGCCTTCGAGCGTACTCGTTCGTGCGCATTCGTTGTGCGTACCCACTCGCGCGGATTCGTTCGTGCGCATTGGCCGGTGCGCATTGGTTTCGTGCGCATTGGTCGGTGCGCATGGGTTCGTGCGTACGCACTCGCGTGTGCTCATGCGCGCCAGGCGGTGAGCCGGCAGGCCAGGGCGATCGCGGCCGCGGCGATCGGTGCCGCCGCGGCGGCGGAGAGCCAGGGCAGGTGGACCGTGCCGGTGATGTTGCCGGTGACCAGGGCCGTCATCGCGGCCCGGGCCGGGGACCCGGGGGCGACCAGGGCCAGCAGGACCGCCGTGGTGGTCGCCGCGACCGACCAGCCGCGGCCCGGCAGCAGCGGCCGCGTGCACAGGGCGCCGACGGCCGCGCCGCTGAGCACGCAGACGGCAGCCGCGAGGAGCCCGGCGAGGGCCGCCGCCGGCACGGGGACAGCGGCCGAGCGGTCGGCGCCGACCGGGGCACAGAGCGACGTGACGACGAGCGTGGTCACGGTCCCGAGCAGCGCCGCGCATCCGGTGCCGGCCAGTATCGCGGCCAGGTGCGCGCGCTCGCGGCCCGCCGCGGCGGCCGTGACGCTCCGCGCGGCCGGAGGCTCCTGGACCAGACAGATCCGTACCAGCCAGGCGGCGAGCGGCAGCAGGGCGGCGGCCGCGTAGCCGAGGGCCCCCAGGACCGGCTCGCCGGGCCGGAGGCCGATGCCCAGGTACGCGGCGTACAGCAGGACGGGCGGCAGCCAGCGCTGTGAGCGCAGCAGCAGCGCCGTCTGATACCTCAGGAGGGCGGTCACCGGCTCGTTCCCGGGACGTTCGCGGCGGGCCCGGCGGCACCCACCCGGTGGATGTGCCAGGGCGGCCGGGCGGTCAGCAGTTCCCGCAGCAGCGCGTCGGAGTGCGCGGCCCCGACCGTGAACACCACCCGGCCGTCCGCGCCCGTCGCGTACGCCGGCGAGCCGGGAAGCCCGTCGGCCCACGCCCCCGGGAGCGGCGCCCCCGAGGCCACCACGCGCACGAGCCCGACGGGGGCGCCCACGGCCTCGGCCTGCGCCCGGGGCTCGGCGTCGGGCCCGGCCCGGCCGCGGGTGACGCGTCCGCCGTGCACGGCGTACACGGCGTCCCACGCGTCCCCCAGCCGCCCGGGGTCGTGGTCGACGCAGACGACCGTCCCGCCCGCCGCGACGCGCTCGCCCACCACCCGCTCCAGTTCGGCACGGGCCGCCGTGTCCAGCCCGGTCCACGCCTCGTCCAGGACCAGCAGCTCCGGCTCGGCGAGCAGTGCCTGGGCCACCGCGACCTTCTGACTGCTGCCCTTGGACAGCTCCGCCAGCGGGGTGCGAGCGTGGGCCGCGGCCCCGAACCGCTCCAGCCACTCGGCCGCCCGGGCGGCCGCGACGGCGGGCCGCAGGCCCTGGATCCGGCCGAGGTGGACGAGGTAGCCGGTGGCGGTGAGCGGCATGGCGGCCGGGAACCGCTCGGGCACGTACGCCGTGCGTCCCGGCCGGCCGGTGACCCGGCCCTCGGTCGGCGCGTCGATGCCGGCGATCAGACGCAACAGGGTCGACTTGCCGCTGCCGTTGGAGCCCTGGACGCGGATCAGGCGGCCCGGCGGCAGGTCGAGCCGGACGTCGCGCAGCACCCAGGGGCCCCGCGGTCCGTAACGGCGGCCGACGCTCCGGAGGTTCAGTTCTGTGCCGCCTTCTGCGGGGTGAGCTCGCTGGGCCGCACGATCACGAACCCCTCACCCTGGAGCATCAGCTGCACGGCCTCCCCCGAGCCGCCGCGGATCATGGAACCGACGGACTGCGAGCGGTGCAGCCCGGTGCTGAGGTGGGCGCTCCAGCCGACGACGGCGTCGGTGTCGACGTAGACGGGCTGGTTCGTGGTGACGGGGATGACGAGGGGGTTGCCGTCGCAGACCAGGGCGAGCTTGCCGTACCCGGTGAAGACGCTGTTGAAGAGGCCGCCGCCGGTGACGCCGGCGCCCTTCACCGTCTGTATCTCGTACGAGAGCGTGGAGTCGAAGCACAGGACGTTGCGGCCGTTGATGCTGAGCGCGTCGCCCTGGTCGAGGTCGACGATGAAGCAGTTCTGCGCCTCGTGCGCGAACCATGCCTCGCCCTGGCCGCGCACGGCCATGAGCGACAGCCCCTCACCGGTCACCGCCCGCTTGAGCATGCCGCCCAGGCCCTGGCCCTTGCGCTCGAACTGGAGGTTGCCGCGGAAGGCGATCATCGATCCCTGCCGCGCGTGCATCTCGCCGTTGACGGCGTACTTGACCGACTTCGCGTTCTGCAGGGTCATACCGGGCACAGTGGCCTGCTGGGCCATGTTCTCGGAGGAGAAAAGATCGCTCTTCATGCGGGCATACTCACCCGGAACCATCTGTTCCGCCAAGAACGGGCGCCGCGCCGGGTGGCAGACTGGCCGGGTGAGCAGCAACGACACCCCCGAGACCGCCGAGCCCGGTCGAAGCACCGGATCCGGCGGGTCCGCCCGGGCCGATGAGTCCACCGCGTCCGACGCCCGGGACGAGGCACCGCAGTTCGTCCTCCCCCTCGTCGTACGGATCGAGCGGACCGGCCCCCCTTCCCGTACCGACGCGCTGGAGACCGCCGCGCGCGCGGTGCTGACGATCCTCTCCGACGACAGGTCGCTCGGCGGGGGCGAGTGGGCGGCGGCCATGCGCGACTGGCAGGACGCCAGGATCCGCAAGGTGGTACGGCGGGCACGCGGCGCGGAGTGGCGGCGGGCGTCCGAACTGCCGGGCATCACGGTCACCGGTGACAGCGCGCAGGTGCGGGTGTTCCCGCCCGTCCCGCTGGACGGCTGGCCCAAGGAGCTGGTGAAGCTCCAGGTGTCGGGGACGGAGCTGGACGACCCGGCGGACCTCCCGGAGGTCTCGCCGGAGCAGGCGCTGCTGTGGCTCAACCCGGAGCTGCGGATGTCGACCGGCAAGGAGATGGCCCAGGTCGGCCACGGCGCTCAGCTGCTGTGGTGGGCGATGACGGACGAGGACCGCAAGACGTGGCGGGAGGCCGGATTCCCGCTGGCGGTACGCGCCCCGCATCCCGACCGGTGGGCCGAACTGACCACGAGCGGGCTTCCGTTGGTCCGGGACGCGGGTTTCACGGAGATCGCTCCGGGGTCCTGCACCGTGGTGTCGGACTTCCCACAGCGGCTCGGCTGAACGTCACGGGTGCTGTATACGTACCTCCCAATACTGCCAGGTAGGTCGATCGGCGTCTCTGCACGCCGGTCCGTTCCGCGATGGCACGCATCGGCTCGGGAGGCACATTGTTGCGGCGAATCAACGGCACGGCACTCATCATCGCGGCTCTGGTCGCCACGGTCGGGGCCCTGGCGTTCCCGATCTGGTCCTACGCCGACCGGTCGGGCACCGGCGCGGCCAACCTCAACGCCTCGACCGTAGCGACCCAGTGGGGCCCGCTGTCGGCGACGGACCGCGACTTCCTGGTCAAGGTGCGCCTGGCGGGCCTGTGGGAGCTCCCGGCCGGCCAGCAGGCCATCGAGCGGGCGCCGAGCCAGGCCATCAAGGACGCGGGTGACCACCTCGTCGTCGGCCACACCGACCTGGACGAGCGGGCCCGGGACGTGGCGGCGAAGCTGGGCGTGGAACTGCCCAACCAGCCGAACGAGCAGCAGCAGGGCTGGCTGCGGGAACTCTCGGCGGCGAGCGGCGAGGAGTACGACCGCAAGTTCGCGAACCTGCTGCGCAACGCGCACGGCAAGGTCTTCGCGCTGGTCGCCGAGGTCCGGCACACCACGCGCAACACACTGATACGGCAGCTGGCCAGTGACGCCAACGTGACGGTGCTGGACCACATCACGATGCTGGAGCAGACCGGGATGGTGGACTTCGACGCCATCGCCAACGAGGCGGCGGGCCGTAAGACCGCGAGCCCCTCGGGTCCGCCCGCGCCCAACGGGAACCTTCCGCCCGCGCCGTCGCCGGCGGTTCCGTCGGGGTCGGACCAGTCGTTCACCTCGCGGCCGTCGACCCAGCCGGGCGCCCCGACCGCGATCAACACCAACCGTCCGCCCGTGAACGCCAAGCAGCCCGACCCGCAGCAGCCCGACCCGGGGCAGCAGCCGGCCCCGCAACAGCCCGGCGCGGGACAGCAGCCGGACGCGGGACAGCAGCCGTAACCTCAAATCGAGCTCTGAACCTGCCCTCCCCCGGGTTCACCGACGCGCCACTGGGCCATTACCCCTCCACAGCGGTGAAGGAGGGGGACATGGCGGAACTGGGTATCGGCATCGGCTGGCGTCCGGAGATGGCGGACGCGGTGGAGGAACTGCCCGGGGTGGACTGGGTGGAGGTGGTCGCCGAGAACATCTGCGTCGGCCACCTGCCCGACCCGCTGCTGCGGCTGCGCGAGCGGGGCGTCACGGTCGTCCCGCACGGCGTCTCGCTGGGGCTGGGGGGCGCGGACCGCCCGGACGAGGCACGGCTGGCGGAGCTGGCCGCCAAGGCCACGGCACTGGGCGCGCCGCTGGTCACCGAGCACATCGCGTTCGTACGGGCCGGGGGGCCGCTCACCGCGTCACCGCCGCTGGAGGCCGGTCATCTGCTGCCCGTCCCGCGCACCCGGGACGCGCTGGACGTGCTGTGCGAGAACGTCCGCATCGCGCAGGACTCCCTGCCGGTGCCGCTGGCGCTGGAGAACATCGCGGCGCTGATCTCCTGGCCCGGCGAGGAGCTGACGGAGGGGCAGTTCCTCGCGGAGCTGGTGGCCCGTACCGGTGTCCGGCTCCTGATCGACGTCGCCAATCTGCACACCAACCACGTGAACCGCGGCGAGGACCCGGCGAAGGCGCTGGACGAGCTGCCGGTCGAGGCGATCGCGTATGTGCACGTGGCGGGCGGCGTCGAGCGCGACGGTGTCTGGCACGACACCCACGCCCACCCCGTCACCGCCCCGGTCCTGGACGTGCTGGCCGATCTGGCGTCCCGGGTGCGGCCGCCGGGCGTGCTGCTGGAGCGGGACGACGACTTCCCCGCGGCGCGGGAGCTGGCCGCGGAGCTGACCACGATCCGGGAGACGCTGACCCTCGCCGGGACCGGTACGCCGGTGCGCGGGCGCGCCCTCGCGGCGACCGGGGCGACCGGGGCGCTCCGACGGTCCGCCGCCGTCCGGGCACAGGCCGCTCCGGCGCCCGCGCCCGCGGTCGGGGTCGGGGTCGGGGCCGGGGTCGCGCTCACGGCCGGGACCGGGGCGGGGAGTACGGGTACGGAAGCCGGACCGGGCTCGGTACCGGCGTCGGCGTCGGCGTCGGCGTCGGCGGGCGGTCGCCGTCACATGCCCGCGGGTTCCGCCGTGGCGTCGCCCGCGCCGGGCCCGGACCGGCCGGGGCGCGGAGCCCGGGAGCGGGTGGGGATCGCCCAGGCCGCTCTGCTGTCGGCGCTCGTCGCCGGGACGCCGGCGCCCGAGGGCTTCGACCACGCGCGGCTGCGGGTGCAGTCCCGGGCACTCGCCGGGAAGCGGGCCGGGGTGGTCGCCAGGATCGCGCCCGAGCTGCCGGAGATCCTCGGGGACGGCTACCGGCGGGCCTTCCTCGCGTACGCCGGGGCCCGCCCCCTGCGCGGCGGTCACCGGCGCGACGCCCTCGACTTCGCCGAGCATCTGCTCGTGGCCGGGCTCCCCTCCGACGAGGTGGCGCGTCGGCGGCTCACGCTCTGGTGGCAGGAGCGCGCCGGCGCGCGTCCGCCCGGCCGGGTCACCCGGCTCGTCCGGGCGGCCCGGGCCGCGCTCGGCCGGGGGGCGAGGCGGCCGTGAACGTCCTCGCCCTTCTCCTGTACGCCGCGCTCACCGTCTCGTCGGCCCTGCTGATCCACGGGGTGACGGCCTTCCGGCGCGGATCCGGCGGCCCGGTGCACGATGCGACGGAGGCCGCGTTCCTGATCGGCGGGCCCGCCCGGGTCGTCGACGCCGCGCTCGCCGCGCTGCACTCGGACGGCCGCCTCGCCGTCGGCGGGCCCGGGATCGTCGTCGTCCGGCGGCCCGTCGCCCACGACCACGTCGAACGGGCGGTGCTCCATGAGCACGCCGCCGCGCCCAGCGGGGCGCTGCACGTCCTGCGGCTCGCGGCCATGCGCAACCCGGCCGTGCAGGAGGTCGGCGACGACCTGGCCGCGCGCGGGCTCCTCGTGCCGCGCGCGGCCGGCCGGCGCTGGCGTCGCCTGAGCCTCGCCCAGGGACTGGGCTGTCTGCTGCTGTTCTTCGCCTCACTGGTGCTGACGCTGATCGAGCTGGGCTCGGCCGAGCCGGGCGACCTTCCGTTCCCGTTCCTCGGCAAGGTGGCGCCCGCACTGGTCGCCGGCGGGATCGTGGCGGGCGTCTGCGGCGCCGTCGCGAGCGGCCGGATCACCCGGGCGGGCCGGCGGGCGGTGGAGGAGTACCGCAGGGCGTACGCCGCCGTGCCCGCGCCCGGCCATCCGGTCGCGCTGTACGGTCCCCGCGCCCTGCCCGACCCGGTGCTGCGGGAGCAGCTCGGGGCGGCGGCACGGATGCACCGGAGGGGCGGGGCCGCGGGCCGGCCGGGCGGTGGGACGTCGTCGGCCGACCAGCAGTATCCGACCGCGGGCGCGGCGGCCGTGGTGTGGTGCGCGGGTACCGCCCCGGGCGGATCGGGCTGCGGAGGCAGCGGCGGAGGACAGGGCTGCGGAGGCGCATCCGGCGGCGGGGGTTCGGGCTGCGGAGGCAGCGGAGGTTCCAGCTGTGGCGGGTCCGGCGGCGGAGGTTCGAGCTGCGGAAGCAGCGGAGGCTCCGGCTGCGGCGGCGGGGGCGGCTCATGAGGACCGCCCGGCGAGTCCTTCCGGGGGACCGCGCACACCCGACGGCCGCGCCGTCGCGACGGACCGGAGTGTTCCGTTCACCCCTGCTCCACACGGGAGTTCGACCCCGCCCGTGTCCACATACTGGAAACCCCGTGGCGCGCGCCCACGGCCTCGCGTAGAACTCCGGCATGCTCTGGGTCCCCTTCGTACTGGTGGCGTGGGCCGTGGCCGCCGTCAGCTGTGCGCGGCTGTGCATCGCCGCCCTGGAAGCCGCGCGCCCGTCACCCGAGCCCGTCGGGGGAAGTCGGGAACTGAGCCTGTACGAGGCGGCGTTCCTGGCGGGCGGCCCGCTCCGGGTCACCGACCTCACGCTGGTCTCGATGCACCGTCGCCGGGGCCTGCTCCTGGCGCACACCGGATGGGCGACCGTGGTCGACCCGCGGGGCCGGGACGAGCTGGAGCGGTCGGTGATCGGTGCGATCGGCCCGGGGGGCCAGTCCCGGATAGCGGCGGTACGCGCCGCCGCCTCGGCCGCCGATCCGGTACGGGCACTGGCCGAACGCCTCGTCGCGGCGGGCCTGGCCGTACCGGACGCCGCCCGGTCGGGCATCACGTCAGCGCTGCGGGCCGTGCGCCGCTCCACCGCCCTGACGGTCGCCCTCGCCGCCGCCGTGCTGCTCCTGCTCCCGGCCGAACACATCCCCCCGGGACCGGGCATGGCCTGGTTCGCGCTCCCCCTCGTCCTGACGCTCGGCTGCCTGGTGATCGCCCGCGTCGAGGTCCACCCCTACACCCGCTGGGCATCCCCGGCCGGACAGCACCTGCTGCGGGAGATCCCTATGCGCGGCCCGCTCACCGCCGTCGCCGTGGAGGGGGTCCGCGCCCTCGACGACCCGGCCCTGCGGGCGGCCCTGACCTCCCCCGGGAACTACTGAGCGACGTCCCGGCGTCCCCCGGGTCACCCCTTCGTGGGCATCGGCCCCGACACCGCGCCGTGGTCGTTCACACACCCGTGCCCCGCGAGGAGGATGCTCCCTTCCGGCACCCGGCGACCGCGTCGCGCCTCGTGGGCCATGCCCCGGTGCGCCGCGCGAGGAGCCTCCGCACGAAGGGAACGCGATGAGAGCGGTCGCCCTGTACGTCACCCTCGGCGCCCTTGTCGTGTCGGCGCTCGGCACCCCTCCTCCCGCCTCCGCCTCCGCCTCCGCCTCCGCCAGGGGGATCGGCACCGCCTCCGCCGAGGCCCTCGGCACCGAAGTGGCGGCCCGGCGCGCCGCTGTGAGCGGCATCGGCTTCGGGCCGTGCGCCGCCGTGGAGAAGCTGTCGGCGTCCGTCCGCTGCGGCACCGTCCGGGTGCCGCTGGACTACGCGCGCCCCGGCGGGTCCTGGATCCGGCTCACCGTCAGCCGCGTCCGGGCCCTCGGCGCACCCTCCGCACGGCAGGGAGCGCTGGTGTTCAACCCGGGCGGTCCCGGTGCCTCGTCCCTGTACTTCCCCATGGCCGCCCGGCTTCCCGCGTGGCGGCGCATCGCCGGCGCGTACGACCTGGTCGGCTACGCCCCGCGCGGAGTCGGCCGCTCCGCACCGCTCAGCTGCCGGGACCCGGCCGACGCCCCCCAGGGCCCCGCGCAGGCGCCGGCCGAGCCCTCCGGGACGTACAAGAAGGAGCGGATCGCCGAGGCGCGGGCGTACGCGCGGGGGTGTGCCCGCCGGGCGGGGCCGGCGCTGCGCCACTACAACTCCCTGAACAACGCCCGGGATCTGGAGGTGCTGCGGGCCGCGCTGGGCGAGCGCCGGCTCACGTACATGGGCGCGTCCTACGGCACCTACTTCGGAGCGCTCTACGCCACGCTCTTCCCGGGCCGGGTGCGCCGCATGGTCTTCGACTCGGCGGTCGACCCCTCCCCGGGGCGGATCTGGTACGCCAACAACCTCGGGCAGTCGCTCGCCTTCGAGCGGCGCTGGCGGGACTTCCGGGTCTGGGCCGCCCGGCACGACGCCGTGTACCACCTCGGCACCACCGAACAAGCGGTGCGGCGCGGTTACGACACGGCGGCCGCACGGCTGGCCCGACGGCCGGCCGGCGGCACGGTCGGACCCGGCCGCCTCCAGGCCGCGTTCCTCCAGGCGGGCTACAACGACGCGCTGTGGCCGAAGCGGGCACTCGCCCTCTCGGAGTATCTCAAGGGCGATCCGCGGCCGTTGATCGAGCAGGCGTCCCCCCGCGGGGGCGCGGAGGCGGCGGCCGCGGCGGAGAACGCCAGGGCGGTGTACACGGCGGTGGAGTGCAACGACGCCCCCTGGCCGGCGGACTGGCGGGTCTGGGACCGGGACAACACGCGGCTGGCGAAGGTCGCGCCGTTCGAGACCTGGCCCAATGTGTGGCTGAACCTGCCGTGCGCCTTCTGGGCCGTGCCCCGGCGACGGCCGCTCGACGTGGGTACGGAACCGGGCGCGCTGCCCCCGACGCTGATCCTGGCGGCCGAGCGGGACGCGGCCACACCGTACGAGGGCGCTCTGGAGCTGCGGCGACGGCTGGCCGGATCGGTGCTGGTGACCGAGCGGGACGCCGGCACGCACGGGGTGGCGGGCGGTCCGAACGCCTGCGTCAACGGTCATCTGGAGGCGTATCTCCTCCGGGGAAGGACTCCGGTGCGGCGCGCGTCATGCGCGCCGCACCCGGAGCCGGACCCGGTGTCGCTGGAGCGGCGGACGACCGATGGGCCGGGCGTTCCGCCCGGACCCGCGTCCGACGTCTGATCTTCCGGGTCGATGGGCGACGGGACCGCTGTGGGGCGGACCCGTCACCAGGTTCCTCGCCGGCCCGTGGGCCGTGTCGGCGACGTGGTCGCCGCCCGGGTCACCGGGCGGACGTCACGTCGAGGGCGCCGGCCAGGGGGCCGCCGCTCGGGTCCCGCCGGGCTCGCGCGCCCCGACGGCGCAACCCCGCCGCCGGACCCCGCTCGCCGATCCGGCCCGAACGCAAGACCCTACGCCAGTCCGGCCACCAGGTCGGCGACGGACTTCCGGCGGCCCGTGTAGAACGGGACCTCTTCGCGGACGTGCATACGGGCCTCGGAGGCGCGCAGGTGGCGCATCAGGTCGACGATGCGGTACAGCTCGTCCGCCTCGAAGGCCAGCAGCCACTCGTAGTCGCCGAGCGAGAAGGAGGCGACCGTGTTGGCGCGCACGTCGGGGTAGCCGCGGGCCATCTTGCCGTGGTCCGCGAGCATCCGCCGGCGGTCCTCGTCGGGCAGCAGGTACCAGTCGTAGGAGCGCACGAAGGGGTAGACGCTGACGTAGTCGCGCGGCGTCTCGTCGGCCAGGAACGCCGGGATGTGCGACTTGTTGAACTCGGCGGGGCGGTGCAGCGCCATGTTCGACCAGACCGGCTCCAGCGAGCGGCCCAGCCGGGTGCGGCGGAAGAGGTTGTACGCCTCCTGGAGCTCGTCCGCGGTCTCGGCGTGCCACCAGATCATGAGGTCGGCGTCGGCGCGGAGCCCGGACAGGTCGTACGTGCCGCGCACGGTGACGTCCTTGGCGGCGAGCTGGTCGAACAGCTCCTGGACCTCGTCGGCGTACGCGGTCCGGGTCGCGTCCTCGGCGGGGAGGACGTCGCGCAGCTTGAAGACGGACCACAGGGTGTAGCGGATGACCTCGTTGAGGTCCTTCGCCTTCTTACCGGCGTTCGGGATCTTTTCGGGCGCACTCATAGGGCTATTCTCACTTGTCCCTCGGAGTGCCGTGCGCCAGGGTCGGCGTGGCGAGGATCTCGTCGGCCGCGCGCCGCGCGCTCGCGATGCAGGCGGGGATGCCCACGCCGTCGTACACGGCGCCGCAGACGCGCAGTCCGGGCAGCTCGGCGACGGCGTCACGGATGCGGGCGACCCGGGCCACATGGCCGACGGGGTACTGCGGGAGTCCGCCGATCCACCGGGTGACCTCGGTGGCGACCGGCCGGGCCGCCAGACCGGTGGCCGCCGCCAGGTCCGCCAGGGACATGGAGACGAGTTCGGCGTCCTCGCGGTGGAGGTGCTCCTCCTCGCCGTACCGGCCGACGGAGGTGCGCAGGACGAAGAGGCCGGGGGCTCCCTCGGCGACCCACCGCCACTTCTGGGAGGAGAACGTGGACGCCTTGATGGTGCGGCCGTCGACGGGCGGGACGAGGAAGCCGGAGCCGGCGGGCAGCCCCGCGACGTCCGCACGGCGGAAGGCGAGCGTGACCAGGGCCATGGAGGCGTACTCGACTGCGGCGAGCTCGGCCGCGGCGGCCGGGCACTCGGCGGCCAGGAGGGCCGAGGCGGACCAGGCGGGGGTGGCGAGGATCACCGCGTCGGCGTCGATCACCCGCCGGTCGGTGCGCACGCGCCAGCCCACGGCGCCCGTGCCGCCGCGGCCGTCCTCGCCGGCACGACGGGTCAGGCCGAGCACGGGCGTCCCGGTGAGGATCTCGCCGCCCTGGGCGGTGATCGCGTCGGCGACGGCCAGGGGCAGCCGGCCGACGCCGCCCTCGACGCCCAGGAAGACGGGACCGGTCCGGGGCTGCGCCGCCGTGCGCCTCTGCACGTCGCGGACCGCTTCGAGCAGGGAGGTGTGGTCGCGGGCGGCGTCGAAGAGGGCGGGCATCGCGGCCCGCATCGAGATCCGGTAGGCGTCGCCGGCGTACACCCCGCCGAGCAGCGGTTCGACGAGCCGGTCGACGACCTCACGGCCGAGCCGGTCGGCGACGTACGCGCCGACCGCGATGTCGTCGCCGATCTCGGCGGGCGGCAGGCCGGCCTCGCGGGCGATGCGGGCGAGGCCCTCGGCGGAGAGCAGACCGGCCAGTGCGGCCGGGTCGCCCGGGACGCCCATGACATGGCCCTTGGGCATGGGCCGCAGGGCGTCGCGGCTCCAGACGGCGGCGGTCGCGGTGGCGGGCTCCTGGAGCCGGTCGCGGAGACCGACCGCCCCGGCGAGGTCGACGGCCTCGGGGCGGCGGGCGAGCATCGACTCGGCGCCGAGGTCGACGGGGGCACCCTCGATCTCCCCGGCGTGCAGCTTGCCACCGAGCCGGTCGGTCGCCTCCAGCAGGGTCACGCGCCGGCCGGCGGCGAGCAGCCGGTGGGCGGCGGCGAGACCGGCGATGCCGCCCCCGATGACGACGACATGGCCCGGGGGTGTGTCCGCGTTCATGGCTCCACTGTCTCAAACCCCGTAACGAGTCCTGACCGTGACCCGTTCGGAACCGTACGGCGCAACCGTCGCCCCGGGCCCGCACGTCGAAAGGGCATTGTTGACGACGGACCCTTGGGGGGACCATGCGCGCACCACACGCGGTCGCGGCCGTACTGCTCACCGCCTCTCTCGCGCTCGCGGGTTGCGGCGCGGGCGACGACGGCGCCCGGGCCACGAAGGGCGTTCCCGACGCGGCGGAGCGGGGAGGGAGTGCCGCGGAAACCGTCACCGGTGGCGCGGGCCCGGGATACGCGGCCGACGGGCAGGCCGGCGGGGCGAAGCCCGGGGCCGCCGCACCCGGTCGGGCGGGTCAGCGCACGGCGGCCCCGCAGCAGCACGTCGTCCGTACCGCCGAACTCTCCGTGGAGGTCGCGGACGCCACCCGGGCGCTGGCAGAGGCCCGCACCGCCGCCGAGGCCGCCGGCGGACACGCCGCGAACGAGACCACCGAGCGGGTCGACGACAGTCATGTGACGTCGCAGATCGTGCTGAGGGTCCCGCAGTCCTCGTACGACGCGGTGCTCAAGGAGCTGGCGGGCGCCGGGAAGCTGCTCTCCCGCAAGGCGGAGGCCAAGGACGTCACCGAAGAGGTCGTCGACGTGGAGAGCCGGATCGCCACCCAGCGGGCGAGCGTCGACCGGGTGCGCAAGCTGATGGAGCGGGCGACCGGGCTGAGCGACGTGGTCGCGCTGGAAGGACAGTTGAGCAGCCGTCAGGCGGACCTGGAGTCCCTGCTGGCGCAGCAGGCGTCGTTGAAGGACCGTACGACCATGGCGACGATCACCCTGCGGCTGAGCGAGCCCGAGGAGCACCGGGAGGAGCGGGAGGAGGACCCCGGCGTGCTGGACGCGCTGGGCGGCGGCTGGGACTCGCTGGTGACGGCGGCGAGGTGGACCGTGATCGTGCTGGCGGCGGTGGCTCCCTGGGCGGCCGTCCTGCTGCTGGCCTGGGCGGCGTGGCGGTGGCTGGTGCGTCCGCGGCTGCCCCGGCGCCCGGCCGCCGGACCGGTGGAGGCCCGCTCCCCCGAAGGTGAGTGATCGGCGTTAGCTTGTTCCGCATGGGACAGCAACGACTGGTGGTCATCGGCGGCGACGCGGCGGGGATGTCCGCCGCGTCGCAGGCCCGCAGGCTCAAGGGCCCGGAGGAGTTGGAGATCGTCGCGTTCGAGCGCGGGCACTTCAGCTCGTACTCGGCGTGCGGGATCCCGTACTGGGTCGGGGGCGAGGTGCAGGAGCGCGACGAGCTGATCGCCCGCTCCCCCGAGGAGCACCGCAAGCGGGACATCGATCTGCGGATGCGGACCGAGGTGACCGGACTCGACCTGGCCGGGCAGCGGGTGAGGACGCGGGACCTGGGTTCGGGCTCCGAGTCGTGGACCGGTTTCGACAAGCTGGTGGTGGCGACGGGCGCGCGGCCGGTAAGGCCGCCGCTGCCGGGCATCGACGCGCCGGGCGTGCACGGGGTGCAGACCCTGGGCGACGGCCAGGCGCTGCTCGACACGCTGTCCGGTACGGAGGGCGGGCGGGCCGTCGTGGTCGGCGCCGGGTACATCGGCGTGGAGATGGCGGAGGCGCTGCTGAACCGGGGCTACGAGGTGACCGTCCTCAACCGGGGCGAGCAGCCGATGTCCACGCTCGACCCCGACATGGGCCGGCTGGTGCACGAGGCGATGGACGGGCTGGGCATCACCACCGTCGGCGGCGCCGACGTCACCGGGGTCCTCACGGGTGCGGACGGCAGGGTGCGGGCGGTGGCGACCGAGGACGCCGAGTACCCGGCGGACGTCGTGATCCTGGGCATGGGGGTCGAGCCCGAGACCACGCTGGCGCGGGAGGCGGGCCTGCCGGTCGGCGAGTACGGCGGGCTGCTGACCGACCTGGCCATGCGGGTGCGCGGCCAGGAGAACGTGTGGGCGGGCGGCGACTGCGTCGAGGTGCTGGACCTGGTCTCGGGCCGTGAGCGCCACATCCCGCTGGGCACGCACGCCAACAAGCACGGCCAGGTCATCGGCGCCAACGTGGGCGGCGGTTACGGCACGTTCCCCGGGGTGGTCGGTACGGCCGTGAGCAAGGTCTGCTCGCTGGAGATCGCCCGTACCGGGCTGCGCGAGAAGGACGCCCACGCGGTGGGGCTGCGGTTCGTGACCGTGACCGTCGAGTCGACGAGCCGTGCCGGTTACTACCCGGGCGCGGCGCCGATGACGGTGAAGATGATCGCCGAGCGCCGCACGGGCCGGCTGCTGGGCACCCAGATCGTGGGCCGCGAGGGCGCGGCGAAGCGGGTGGACATCGCGGCGGTGGCGCTGACGGCCGGCATGACGGTGGAGCAGGTCGCCGCCCTGGACCTGGGATACGCCCCGCCGTTCTCACCGGTCTGGGACCCGGTCCAGGTCGCGGCCCGCAAGGCGGTCGCGGCGGTACGGGAGGCGGAGGGGGGCTGAGGCCCCTTGTCCGATCCCGGGTCGGATCAGCGAGCCCGTCAACAGGGCCCGTCGGGTCCGGAAGGCACCAGGACCGGCCGGGTCCAGGGGATGGCCGGTCTCCACGGTCCATGGCGTCACGACCCGTCACGGGTTGGGCCCGCCCCTGGCCCGGCCGGACCGCCCGGCCCGCGAGCCGGTCTCCACCCCGGGCGTGAGCACCCCGGCACCCTGGTGCACCTCGGCATCAGGGAACGCTGCTGTATGCCGGGCGGCTGCGGTCCCCGCCTCCGCCATCCGCCGCTGACCGCAACCGCCCGCGAAGGCGCGATCCGCGTCGGGAACAGTCGCGTCTGCCGCGTCCGCTCCGCCGCCTCCTCACGGCCGGGGACGAGACGGCCGCGGCCCGTGACCTGAGCCAGGGAAAGCCCGGTCCTCCACGGCGACGGAATGCGCGGCCCGGTAACCGCCCCGAGGAATAACTCACGTCCTTTTGATGCACGTTCAACTGAATACCCGCACCTATCGACCACCGCACCTTTCGGTCAGGACTGTTCAGAACAAGCCGTACTGGCCATTTCATGACGCGCATCAGGAGCCGGAAAGGCGCGCATGGGCACCGTCTAAATGGATGGGGGCGCTCCACCCTCAGATCGACCTCAGAATCTTCACCCGTCGACACGCAGGCGAGAGAAATGGGATACGTTCTCGTCGACCGGCTGTCCTGGAGGCAGCCACACAGGACCAGGCGTGGGGGGATGAACGTGAGAAAGGTTTTCGCGGCGTCCGCCGCTGCGTTATTCATGGTTGCCGGAATGGATTCCGTTGCGTTCGCCGCCACCGAAGAACCAGAGCCGACCGTTTCCACCGCTCCCGTCGAGGAGGGAACCGTTCAGCCGGAGCCGCCCGAAGAGCTGGAAGACGGCTCGACTCCCGCCCCCGAGGAAGAAGCACCCCTGCCTCCGGAAGCGGACAAGCCAACGGGCGGAACACATGCGGACCGCTGTGATCGCCGCAATGTCTACACGTCGACGAAGAAGAACGGCAAGGTCCATCAGCGCGTCGGCGCAAAGCAGGCCAACTACAACGGGACGAGCCGAACGGCACGGTCCTGGTTCAAGTCCGAGACCTCCGGAGAGGTCGGCGTAGCGGTAACCGGCGAACTCAAGGTCTCGGCCAACGCGCTGATTGCCGAGATCGAGGGCAAGTACGCGGTCGAGCTGTCCGCGAAGGTGGGCGTCAGGATCGGCAACGAGATGCAGGTCGACACCCCGCCGAGGAAGACCACGTACGCCCAGTACGGCGTGTGGCGGCTGAAGGTCACCGGCAAGAGTTACACGATTTACCGCAACTGCAGGACTTCCCCGCAGAACACCGTGGTCAGCCACACACCATGGCACGTCGGGTGGTACATATGGGAACGCTGACGATGACAACTTTCCGGCGCCGCGCATACAAAGGAACAGGAACAGGAATCGGCACCCTTCTCCTTGTCCTCGCAGCTGGCTGCACCGACGGCAAGCCGGAGGACGCAGCGACCCCCGCGAAGACGGGACAGTCCTCACCCCCGGGACATTCGGGTTTCCCTACCGATCAGCCTTCAAAGGATCTCACCGTATTGCCGCCGAGGCTGCCCGAAGGAAAGGTGGTGGCACAGGTGGCGAACGCACAGGGAAACAGAGAGGTTTCCATCGAGGACAGAGTCGACGAAGGCGCCCTCGGGATTCTGGTGGCCTGCCGAGGAAAAGGCACGATCACCGTAACCTACACTCCGTCGGCGATAAGCTTTCCACTCAACTGCACCACGGGGGAGACCAGCACCACCTACAACCAGATCGACCTGAAGCGGGAACAGGAAGCCGCATCCATCAAGGTCGACGCGCCAAGCGCAGTGCGCTGGGCCATGACCGTCGGCCAGTCCGACTCCGAGGGCGGCCCCGGCAACTGACGCCGCCGCACACCTCCTGGGGCGAGCGGATCGGTGGACGTCCGCCTGCCCCGCCCTACGGGGTGAGCGTGCCGATCACACGGCTCAGGGTGGCCTGCTCGTCCTCGGGCAGGAAGCGGGCCGCGTGGACCATGTGGAGCGCCGTGGACAGGCGCGTGCGGTCCTCGTCGGTGCCGAGGTCCGCGAGGTGGGCGGGGAGGATCAGCGCGAGCGCCTTGAGGTCGGCGCGGGCGCAGAGCCGCTCCAGCAGGCCGGTCAGGTCGGCGTCGCCCGGGCGCGGGGCGGCCGCTCCGGTCGCCCGCAGCCCCTCGCCGACGGCGAACCGCGTCCAGTCGCCGTAGGGGCCCGGCGGCAGCGCGTCGACGAGTGCGGCGGCCCGCGCGAAGTGCTCCCGGGCCCGGTCGGGGCGGCCGAGGTCCCGGTGGGCCCGGCCCAGGTTCAGGTGCAGGGACGGATAGAAGCCCTTGACCCGGTCGTCGCCCACCCGGTCGGCGCGGTCGAGGCACTCCTGGTTCCAGCGCAGCGTCTCCTCGGGCGTCGGCTGGTGGCGGGCGAGGTAGTGCGCGGCGACGCAGGCCTCGTAGTCGTCGCCGGCGGCCTCCCACGCCTGACGGAACAGGGCGTGGGCGTCGTCCGCCCGGCCGTCGGCCTCGGCGCGCATGCCGCGGGCGCAGAGCCGGACGACGGGGTTGTCGGGGTTCACGGGGTGGTCCTTCCAGCGGGGTTCCGGACGGGCATGACGAGGGTGGTGAAGCTGCCCTGGTCGGCGGAGCGGACGGTGACGGGCAGGCCGTCGCCGGAGATCTCCAGCAGCACATCGGGGCCGACTCCGGCGTCGAGCGCGGGCAGCAGGACGTCCGGGTCGAAGGTGATCCCCAGGGGCGGTCCGGTGCGGATGGCGGGCAGCAGGACGCCGTCGGTGCCGGGGCAGAGGACGGTGAGGCCCGTGTCGTCGGCGCGCAGGGCGAGGGGCCGGCCGGTCCCGGTGGCCCCGGCGACGACGTCACGCAGCGCCTCCCGCCCGGTGATGAGCCGGTGGACGGGGGCCGGGAGGCCGTCGAGGACCATCCGGTAGGAGGGGTACTCCGCGTCGAGGGACGGCAGCGTGCGGGTCTCGCCGTCGCCGTGGACACGGGCCTCGCGCCCGTCGCTCTCCAGCCGGACCTCGGGCCGGGTCAGGGCCCAGGCGGCGACGTCCCGCAGGGCGGCCGCGTCGGCCAGGACGCTGCGGGGCGGGCCGCCGTGGGTGCCGGGCCGCAGCACCCGCACGGCCAGCCGGTAGCGGTCGGTGGCGACCAGGCGGATCTCCTGGCCGTCGAGTTCGATCAGTACGCGGCCGAGGGCCGGGAAGCGGTCGGCGACCGCGCCGCGGGCCACGGCCGGAGCGACCTGGCGTACGGCGCCGGCCAGTTCGGCGCCGCCGACGCGGGCCACCGCGCTCCCGGCTTCGCCCGGCAGACCGCGCAGGACCTCCTCGATGACTCGCTGCGCGGCGCGCGCCGTCTCCCGGGTGTGCCGCGCGTGCCGTTCCAGTACGGCGCGGGCCTCCTCGGGCGGCGCGTCGAGCACCACGGCGGCCTCGACCAGCGGGAGGCCCGCCTCACGCAGCCGCCGCACGCGGACGGCCCGTGTCTCCTGGCCGGGCCGGTAGTAGCGGTAGCCCGTGGTGTCGTCCACGTGGGCGGGGCGCAGTACGCCGCAGTCGTCGTAGAACCGCAGGGCACTCGGCGCCAGCCCGACCCGGCGGGCGAAGGCGCCGATGCTCAGCAGCGCTTCGGTGTCGTCCATGGCCGCGAGTGTGGGCCTTCGACCCGCTTGAAGGTCAACCGGGCGGGACGCGGGCCCCCGGCGGGAGGCCCGCGCCGGTTCAGCGCGCGGTGTGCGTGTGCACGTACTCCACGAGACGGGTCAGGGCATCCGGATCCGTGGTGGGCAGCACGCCGTGGCCGAGGTTGAAGATGTGGCCCTCCAGGCCGGAAGCGGCGTCCAGCACCTCGCGGGTCTTGGCCTCGACCGCTTCCGTGGTGGAGAACAGGACGGCCGGGTCGAGGTTGCCCTGGAGCGCCTTCCCGGGGCCGACCCGGCGGGCCGCCTCGGCCATCGGGACGCGCCAGTCGACACCGACGACGTCCGCGCCCGCCTCGCCCATGAGGCCGAGGAGCTCGCCCGTGCCGACGCCGAAGTGGATGCGCGGGACGCCGTACCCGGCGACCGCGTCGAACACCTTGGAGGAGGCCGGCATGACGGAGCGGCGGTAGTCGGCGGGGGCCAGGGCGCCCACCCAGGAGTCGAAGAGCTGGACGGCGGAGGCGCCGGCCTCGATCTGGACCTTGAGGAAGGCGGCGGTGATGTCGGCGAGCCGGTCCAGCAGGTCTGCCCACAGCTGCGGGTCCCCGTACATGAGGGCCTTGGTGTGCTCGTGGTTGCGGGACGGGCCGCCCTCGACGAGGTAGCTCGCGAGGGTGAAGGGCGCGCCCGCGAACCCGATGAGCGGGGTGGCACCGAGTTCACCGGTGAGCATGCCGATGGCCTCGGTGACGTACCAGACGTCCTCGGGGGTGAGGTCGCGCAGCCGCTCCAGGCCCTGGCGGCGGCGGATCGGCTCGGCGACGACCGGACCGACGCCCGGCTTGATGTCGAGGTCGATGCCGATGGCCTTGAGGGGCACCACGATGTCGCTGAAGTAGATCGCGGCGTCGACCTTGTGCCGCCGCACGGGCTGCAGAGTGATCTCGGTGACCAGTTCGGGCCGCATGCACGATTCGAGCATGGGAATGCCCTCGCGGACCTTCAGGTACTCCGGCAGCGAGCGCCCTGCCTGGCGCATGAACCAGACGGGGGTGTGCGGCACCGGCTCACGCCTGCACGCCCGCAGGAAGGCGGAGTCCGCGGAGTCGAGTGGCTGCGTCCGCCGGGCCGGGGAGGGGGTGTCCCCGGTGCGGGCGGAGCCTTGAGTCGGGGGAAGGTCGTTGGCACTCACGCCCAGAATCTTCGCATGAGCGGGCAAGGAGGTTGCCCGGTGAGGGTGTCTCTCCCTGCGCGAGGCGCCTGTTCCGCCTACTCTTCCCCGCATGGCTGCGGCTCAGGGACAGTTCTCCGATCAATCCGACGGCGCCGAAGGCACGGACAGCGGGAAGGGGAACGCCCTGCCGCCCGCCTTCAGGATGGCGGTCGAAGCCCTGCGCTCGGCCCGGCTGCGGCCGGAGATCGAGGTCGAGCCGACCCGGCCGCCGCAGCGCCTGGCCCCGCACGCCTACGCGCTGGAGGCGGCGGTCGTCGAGGGCGACGAGGATTTGGCGGACGGCCGCCTCGTCCTGCTGCACGATCCGGCCGGGCACGACGCGTGGCAGGGCACGTTCCGGCTGGTGACGCTGGTACGGGCGGAGCTGGAGCCCGAGATGGCCACCGATCCGCTGCTGCCGGAGGTCTGCTGGTCCTGGCTGACCGGGGCGCTGGAGGCGAGGGGCCTGTCGTACGGGGAGGCCAGCGGGACCGTCACCCGTGCGGGGTCCCACTACTTCGGCGGACTGGCGGAGCGCCGGCCGGCGACCCAGATCGAGATCCGCGCGTCCTGGACGCCGCGCGAGGGGCACGGCGGGGTGCCGGACACGGCGGCGCACCTGACGGCCTGGTGCGACCTGCTGTGCCAGGTCGCGGGCCTGCCGCCGTCGGGCCCCGGGCCGCTGGAGGCGGGGGCCGGTGTGGTGTCGCTGCCGCAGCGTCGGGGCCCCCAGCACCCGTAGGTACACGAGCGGTGGAAGGGGCGCGGGTGGCGGCGTGTCCACCGCCGGGCCGGTGGGGTGCCGAGAGACCGACCGCCGCTCCGCCGCCGCACCGCTCCGCTCCGCCGGGCCACCGGGCCGGACCACGGGCCGCTCCACCACTCCCCCGCTCCACCGGGCCGGAGGGCCGGAGGGCCGGAGGGCCGGAGGGCCGGAGGGCCGGCCGGGGGGCGTACGGCGGCCCGGTGGCCCGCTACGAGTGCGGCCGGAGCGTGCGGGCCGGGCGGCGTCAAGGAGCCGGCGGGGTGGTACCGGTGATCACCCAAGGCTCAGAAGTCCCAAAAGCCCCAACCGTCTCGGCCGCTACGGCGCGGCGGCCGCTCGTAGGATGATCGATCACCCGTCCTAATTGCCCCAATTGTTACTCACCAAATCGTGATCTTCCTCTAAAGGCGGGCGGCCAAGCTGCCGAAGAGGTTTGTGACCCTTCAAGCACGGTTCGCCCCGGCTTCTTCCCCGAGCCGGCTGTGTCCCGCACCTTCCCAGGAGGCCTGGTGTCCGTTCTCCTCGAGCAGCCCGCAAGCCTGGTCGCCTACCGCCCGAACAAGCCGACGGCCATGGTCGTCGTGGCCGACCCACGCGTCCGCTCCACCGTCACCCGCCATCTGTGGGCGCTCGGAGTACGTGACGTCATCGAGGCGTCGTCCATCGCGGAGGCTCGCCCCCGCGTCGGCAACCCGCGCGACATCTGCGTTGCCGACGTCCACCTGCCCGACGGTTCCGGGCTGACCCTGCTGTCCGAGACCCGCGCCGCCGGCTGGCCCAATGGCCTGGCGCTCTCGGCGGCCGACGATATCGGCGCCGTCCGCAATGCCCTCGCGGGCGGCGTCAAGGGCTATGTCGTCACCGGTACGCGCACCAACATCGGACACCCGACCCGACCCGGCGCCGCCCCCATCGGCGCCGCCGCCGCCCGGCTGCACCGCCGTCCCCCCGGCGCTCCGAGCCACCCGGGCGGCTACCGGGAGCTCTCCGGCCGTGAGGTCGAGGTGCTCCGCCTGGTCGCCGAAGGCCAGTCCAACAAGGCCATCGGTGTCTCGATGGGCCTGTCCGCGCTGACCGTCAAGAGCCACTTGGCCCGTATCGCACGCAAGCTCGGCACGGGCGACCGGGCCGGGATGGTGGCGGTCGCACTGCGTACCGGGATCATCCACTGACCGGTTCCCTCCACATCCGCGCCCGTCGACGGAACGTTCCGTCGACGGGCGCCCTTCCGTTCACGGATACCCTTGACAGGTGACCGACGCCCAAGAGACCGCAGCAGAGACGGCACTGCGAACCTCCGGGGGCGGCCCCCCGGACGACGGCTTCGCAGGCGTCGACGTCGACGGGGCGCCGATCCCGTTGCTGGAGCCCCGCGAGGGCATGCCCCCCGTGGTGGCCGACGAGGATGCCCTGGCCGAGGTGGTCGCCGCCTTCGCGGCGGGCCGCGGCCCCGTCGCCGTGGACGCCGAGCGCGCGTCCGGATACCGCTACGGCCAGCGCGCCTATCTGGTGCAGTTGCGCCGGGAGGGTGCCGGGACGGCGCTGATCGACCCGGTCGGCTGCCCCGACCTGTCCGGCCTGGGCGAGGCCCTCGCCGGGGCCGAGTGGATCCTGCACGCCGCCACCCAGGACCTGCCGTGCCTGCGCGAAATAGGCATGGTGCCCACCCGGCTGTTCGACACCGAGCTGGCCGGACGCCTCGCGGGCTTCCCCCGTGTCGGCCTCGGCGCGATGGTCGAGTCCGTCCTCGGGTACGCCCTGGAGAAGGGCCACTCCGCGGTGGACTGGTCCACCCGGCCGCTGCCCGAGCCCTGGCTCCGGTACGCCGCGCTGGACGTCGAGCTGCTCGTCGACCTGCGGGACGCGCTGGAGAAGGAGCTCGACCGGCAGGGGAAGCTGGAGTGGGCCCACCAGGAGTTCGACGCGATCGCCTCGGCCCCGCCGCCGCCCCCGCGCAAGGACCCCTGGCGCCGTACGTCCGGGATGCACAAGGTCCGCAGGCGCCGCCAGATGGCCGTCGTCCGCGAGCTGTGGAACGCCCGCGACCGCATCGCGCAGCGCCGTGACGTGTCGCCCGGCAAGGTGCTGAGCGACACCGCGATCGTCGAGGCGGCCCTCGCCCTGCCGGCCAATGTGCACGCCCTCACCGCTCTGGCCGGTTTCGGGCCGCGCATGGGACGCCGTCAGCTGGAGCAGTGGCAGGCGGCCGTCGACCGCGCGAAGGCGCTGCCCGACTCCGAGCTGCCCCAGCCCGGACAGCCGCTGACGGGTCCGCCGCCGCCGCGCGCCTGGGCGGACAAGGACCCGGCGGCCGCGGCCCGGCTCTCGGCGGCCCGCGCGGCGGTCTCGGCGCTGGCCGAGACGCTGAACATGCCGCAGGAGAACCTGATCACGCCCGACACCGTGCGCCGGGTGTGCTGGGAGCCGCCGAAGGAGCCGACGGCCGAGGCGATCGCCGACGCGCTGGCCGGATACGGTGCGCGGCCCTGGCAGATCGACCAGGTCACCCCGGTGCTGGTGGCGGCGCTGACGCCCGCCCGGGGCTGACGCCGCCCGGCCCGACGCACGATCGCCCCCCTCGCCACGAGCGCCCTCGGGGGGCATCGCGCTTTCCGGCGACCGGCCTCCGGCGCGTCCGGGGCACCCGCGTACACGGGCCGGCTCCTCCCCCCGGCCTCCCGGTCCTTCCGCGCCGCCGGCGCTCCCGGGCGGCAACTCCCCCGGCGCACCCGACCCCCGGGCCCACCTGCCTGCCCCCCGTCGCACCCGACCGCCGGCGCGCGCCCGCGCTCGCGGCGGACCTGCCTTCCGGACCGCCCCCGGCTCCCCGCGTCCGTCCGTCCCGGCGAGGAGCGCGTGGTTCCCGGGGCGGGGCGGCCACCGGGAGTGTCCGGATCACGCCGGGCGGGAACGCTTCCGTACGCCCCTTCCCCCCGCTCCCGCGCGCCTTCCCGGCGCCGCCGTCCGGGGGGAACGGAGTGTGACCTTCGCCGCTCCGGGCGGGGGGACTGTGCAGCCTGGTTACCCGCAAGTAGCATGACCGTGTGCAGCGCGTCCTCGGGCGTGCTCCGCAGCAGTGCCACCCCGCACCCTGGAGGAGAGCCATCGTGCCTCGTACCGTCAGGGACGTCGTCTTCGTCGACGGCGTCCGCACCCCGTTCGGCAAGGCGGGCCCGAAGGGCATCTACCACGAGACCCGCGCCGACGATCTCATCGTGAAGGCGATCCGGGAGCTGCTGCGCCGCAACCCGGACCTCGACCCCACGAAGATCGACGAGGTCGCCATCGCCGCGACCACGCAGATCGGTGACCAGGGCCTGACCCTGGGCCGCACGGCCGGCATCCTCGCGGGTCTGCCGCAGTCCGTGCCGGGCTACTCCATCGACCGCATGTGCGCGGGCGCGCTGACCGCCGTGACGTCGGTGGCCGGCTCCATCGCCTTCGGCGCGTACGACGCCGTCATCGCCGGTGGTGTCGAGCACATGGGCCGCCACCCGATGGGCGAGGGCGTCGACCCGAACCCCCGGTTCGTGTCGGAGAAGCTGGTCGACGAGTCCGCCCTGTTCATGGGGATGACCGCGGAGAACCTGCACGACCGCTACCCGCAGATCACCAAGCAGCGCGCCGACGAGTACGCCGTGCGCTCGCAGGAGAAGGCCGCCAAGGCGTACGCCAACGGCAAGATCCAGCAGGACCTCGTGCCGGTCTCGGTGCGCCGCACCAACCCGGAGGCCGGCGAGACCGGCTGGGGCCTGGTCACCGCCGACGAGCCGATGCGCCCGGGCACGACCCTGGAGAGCCTCGCGGGCCTGAAGACGCCGTTCCGCGTGCACGGTCGCGTCACGGCCGGAAACGCCGCCGGTCTCAACGACGGCGCCACCGCGTCGATCATCGCGTCCGAGGACTTCGCCCGCGAGAACAACCTGCCGGTGAAGATGCGCCTGGTCTCGTACGCCTTCGCCGGCGTCGAGCCGGAGGTGATGGGCTACGGCCCGATCCCCGCGACCGAGAAGGCCCTCGCCAAGGCCGGCCTGTCGATCGAGGACATCAACCTCTTCGAGATCAACGAGGCGTTCGCCGTCCAGGTCCTGGCCTTCCTGGACCACTACGGCATCGCCGACGACGACGCGCGCGTCAACCAGTACGGCGGCGCCATCGCGTACGGTCACCCGCTCGCCTCCTCCGGCGTACGCCTGATGACGCAGCTGGCGCGGCAGTTCGAGGAACAGCCGGAGGTCCGCTACGGCCTCACCACCATGTGCGTCGGCTTCGGCATGGGCGCCACGGTCATCTGGGAGAACCCGCACCACAAGGACGCCGGAGGCAGCAAGTGAGCACCACCGCTGAGCTTTTGAAGGGTGCGGCCGAGCTGTTCCCGGACGAGGTAGTGACGTCGGCGCACGTACGCCACCTCGACCTGCCGGGCGGCGCGGGCAGGTTCGCCCTGATCACGCTGGACAACGGCTTCGACCACACCAAGCCGACCACCTTCGGCCCCCAGTCGCTGGCGAACCTGAACACCGCCATCGACCAGGTCGAGAAGGAGGCCGCCGAGGGCACCATCGTCGGCGTCGGCATCACCGGCAAGCCGTTCATCTTCGCCGTCGGCGCCGACCTCAAGGGCGTCGAGCTGCTGAAGCAGCACAAGGACGCGCTGGCCATCGGCAAGGGCGGCCACGACGTCTTCAAGCGGCTGTCCGCGCTGGCCGTCCCGACCTTCGCGTACTACAACGGCGCGGCCATGGGCGGCGGCGTCGAGGTCGGTCTGCACTGCTCGTACCGCACAGTCTCGAAGGCGCTGCCCGCCTTCTCGCTGCCGGAGGTCTTCCTGGGCCTGGTTCCGGGCTGGGGCGGCTGCGCGATCCTGCCGAACCTGATCGGTGCCGACCGCGCGGTCTCGGTCATCATCGAGAACTCGCTCAACCAGAACAAGCAGCTCAAGGGTGCGCAGGTCTTCGAGCTCGGCATCGCCGACGCGATCTTCGAGGGCGCCGACTTCCTGGAGCAGTCGCTGATCTGGACGGCGTCCGTCCTCAAGGGCGAGATCGTCATCGAGCGCCCCGCGGTCGACCGCGGTGAGGCCTGGGACCAGGCCGTCGCGCGGGGCCGGTTCATCGCCGACTCCAAGGTGCACGGCGCCGCCCCGGCCGCGTACCGCGCCCTGGAGATCATCGAGGCCGCCAAGGACGGCGACCTCCAGAAGGGCTTCGACGCGGAGGACACCGCGCTGGCCGACCTGATCATGGGTGGCGAGCTGCGCTCCGGCATCTACGCCTTCAACCTGGTCCAGAAGCGCGCCAAGCGCCCGGCCGGTGCGCCGGACAAGGGCCTGGCCCGCCCGGTCACCAAGGTCGGCGTCGTCGGCGCCGGTCTGATGGCCTCCCAGCTGGCGCTGCTCTTCCTGCGCCGCCTGGAGGTCCCGGTCGTCCTCACGGACATCGACCAGGAGCGCGTCGACAAGGGTGTGGGCTACGTCCACGGCGAGATCGACAAGCTGCTCGGCAAGGGCAGGATCCACCAGGACAAGGCCAACCGTCTCAAGGCGCTGGTGAGCGGCGTTCTGGACAAGGCCGAGGGCTTCGCCGACGCGGACTTCATCATCGAGGCCGTGTTCGAGGAGATGTCGGTCAAGCAGAAGGTGTTCGCGGAGGTCGAGGCGGTCGCTCCGGCGCACGCGATCCTCGCCACCAACACCTCCTCGCTCTCCGTGTCGGAGATGGCCTCGAAGCTCGAGCACCCGGAGCGCGTGGTCGGCTTCCACTTCTTCAACCCGGTCGCGATCCTCCCGCTGCTGGAGATCGTGCGCGGCGAGAAGACGGACGACGCCTCGCTCGCCACCGCCTTCGGCGTGGCGAAGAAGCTGAAGAAGACCGCGGTCCTCACCAAGGACGCCCCGGCGTTCGTCGTGAACCGCATCCTCACCCGCTTCATGGGCGAGATCCAGAACGTCATCGACGAGGGCACCCCGGTGGCCACTGCGGAGAAGGCCATCGAGCCGCTCGGTCTGCCGATGTCGCCGCTGGTCCTGCTGGAGCTCGTCGGACCGGCCATCGGTCTGCACGTGTCGGAGACCCTCAACCGGTCCTTCCCCGACCGCTTCACGGTGTCCCCGAACCTCAAGGCGGTCGTCGAGGCCGGCAAGCGCGGCTTCTACGTCTACGATTCCGGCAAGCCGGAGCTGGACCCCGAGGTCGCCGCGCTCCTGAAGCAGGGCGACGTCGTCCTGACGGAGAAGCAGGTCCGCGACCGCGTCCTGGACGCGGTGGCGCAGGAGATCGGCCTGATGCTCGACGAGGGTGTCGTCGCCGAGGCGCAGGACATCGACCTCTGCCTGATCACGGGTGCGGGCTGGCCCTTCCACCTGGGCGGCATCACGCCGTACCTGGACCGTGAGGGCGTCTCGCAGCGGGTGAACGGCAAGCCGTTCCTGCAGCAGGGCGTGGCGAGCGTCCCGGCGTAACGCCTGAGCCAGTACACAGCCGCCCCGGCACCGCACACGCGGTACCGGGGCGGCTTTCTGTGCGGGCGTACCGGCGGCCGGGACAGCACCCGAGGAGGGGTGCGGCGGGAGGCAGGGTCTTCGAGCCGTCCCCGCAACCGCTGGGCGCACGTCAGCGCGGGAGGGGCTCGGCGGCCGCGCGCGGCGGCCCGGGCGCGGCAACGCACCGACGAGGGCCCGGGCGTACGCGGCACGGGGCGGGCCCACCGGGCGCGGCAACGCACCGACGAGAGGCCCGGGCGTACGGGACCAGGCAGCCTCCGGCGCGCCGGCACCGGCACCCGGGCGGCGGCCGCGGACGCGCAGCCCGCGCAGCCGCCTCTCCCGTCAGGGTCGTGGCATCACCGTCGTGGCGCCGTTACACGCGGCTCCATGCCTCCAGGGCGAGCCCGGGCTCCGGCTTCTGGCGGGTGACCCGCAGCGTGCCGTCCGTGCCGATGGCGGCCACGACCACACGGCCGCGGTCGTCCAGGGCCATCGCGGGCGCGCCGGCCGTGGCGTCGCCGGTGGCGGACCAGTGCGCGCCGGACTCCTCGGCGCCCGTCGGGCAGGCGGCGACGGACAGCCGCCCGTCCTGGCCGCGCACGGCGATGACCGTGCAGTCGTGGCCGTCTATCACCGTGCGCACCGCCGCGGGCATGGAGCCGGCGGCCGGGGAGATGCCCAGCGCCACCGTGTCGCCGCCGGGCCGGTGGACGACGAGTTCGCCCGTCTTGGCGTCGGTGCCGTACAGACTGATCCGGTCGGGGGCGCTCTCCAGCGGCGTCACCGATCCGGCCGCCAGGCAGACCGAGCGGGTGGAGGCGGGTTCGACCTCGCCGCCGGGCTCCGTCTGGGCCCAGTGCTGGACGGTGCCCTCGCCGACGGCCACCACCTGGACCTTGCCGGACTTGGTGGTGAAGGCCGTGAGCGACTCGTGGGAACCGTCACCGGGCAGCTCGACCCAGCCGCCCCACTTGCCGTCGCGCTTCTCGGCGCGCAGCGAGACGCGGCCGCGGGGGTTGCACGGCAGGGCGTACAGGGAGCCGTTGTTGTCGACGGTCGCGGCGGGCTGCGCGAGGCTGCCGCCGTGCTCGGTGTCCGCGAAGGGGCAGCCCAGCGGGTGCCAGGGGGTGGTGCGGCGGCCCGACTGGTACTGGGTGGTGTGGGACATGCCCACGTCGATCAGTCCGTCGTCCCGGACCGAGCGGCGCTGCACCACCAGGTGCACATAGCCGTTGGGGCCCTGGGCGACGGTGAAGTGCTCGATGTCCGGCATCTCGAAGAAGAGCGGCTGCGACCACTCGGGGCCACCGGGCCGGCGTTCCGTCCAGCAGAGCAGGCCGCCGTCGGTGGCGGCGTAGGCGTTGAGCCTGCCGTCCTTGCCGAGGAGCAGCCAGCGGCTGGTGGCGGGAGCGTGCGCGGGGTGGGCCGCGGGGGCCGGGAGAACGGTCGTCGGGTTCTTCCGGGACCTGCGCAGGGGCCGCAATGCCATGTCTCTGGGAGACCCTTCCCTGACAGTGATTTCGGCGGTGTCCGGTACACCTCACGGACTGACCGTAGTTCGCCCGACGATAACACTTGGGCCGCGCCCGCCGGCGCCCGGTCCAGGTGGGAGGCTGGTCCCGTGGACGTACGTGTGGTGGTCGACGGGGCGAACGTCGTGGGTTCGGTCCCGGACGGGTGGTGGCGGGACCGGCGTGGGGCCGCCGAGCGGCTGCGGGACCGGCTCGTCACCGCCGCGCGGGAGGGCGTCGCGGGGTGGCCCGGCCCCGTGGAGGTGGTGCTGGTGGTCGAGGGACGGGCGAGGGGCGTGGAGTCCGTGCCGGGGGTGCGGGTCGTGGCGGCGCCCGGCAGCGGTGACGACACGATCGTCGAGCTGGCCCGCGAGGCGGCCGGCCGGCCGTGCGTGGTCGTCACGGCGGACCGGGAGCTGAGGCGGCGGGTGGCGGAGCACGGGGCCGAGTGGGTCGGGCCCGGCGCCCTGCGCGACCGCGACGACCCGCCGCGATGAGGGTCTACGGCTTCTCGATGCCGCGGCCCAGACGGCTGTGGGAGCGTCCGTAGAGGAAGTAGACGACGACGCCGATGGCCATCCACGCGCCGAACCGGAGCCAGGTCTCGGTCGGCAGGTTGAGCATGAGCCAGAACGACGCCGCGATCGACAGGATCGGGACCACCGGCACCCAGGGGGTGCGGAAGGCGCGGTGCAGGTCGGGCCGGGTGCGGCGAAGGATGATGACGCCGAGCGCCACGACGACGAAGGCGAAGAGCGTTCCGATGTTCACCAGTTCCGCGAGCTTCTCCAGGCTGGTGAAGCCCGCGACGACGGCGATCACCACACCGAGCAGGATGGTCGCCCGGTAGGGGGTGCGGTACTTCGGGTGGGTGACGGAGAAGAAGCGCGGCAGCAGTCCGTCGCGGCTCATCGCGAAGAACACCCGGGTCTGGCCGAGCAGAAGGATCATGGAGACGGTGATGAGGCCGACGGCCGCGCCGAGGCTGATGGCGCCCGCGAAGAAGGGCTGGTCCACGGACTTGAAGGCGTCGGCGAGCGGGGCGGTGGGCGACATCTCCCGGTAGAACTGCATGCCGGTGACCACCAGTGTCACGGCCACGTAGAGGATCGTGCAGATGAGGAGCGAGCCGAGGATGCCCCGGGGCATGTCCCGCTGGGGGTTCCTGGTCTCCTCGGCGGCGGTGGCCACGACGTCGAAGCCGATGAAGGCGAAGAAGACGAGGGAGGCCGCGGTGAAGATGCCCATGACGCCGAAGTTGGTGGGCTCGTAGCCGAAGATCACCTGGACCAGCGCCGCCTTCAGGCCGCTGCCCGCGGGCTGCGGCTCGGCCGGGGGGATGAACGGGGTGTAGTTGTCGGCCTTGATGAAGAACAGGCCCGCGACGATGACCATCAGCACGACGGTGACCTTGATGGCGACCACGATCGCGGTGATCCGGGCCGAGAGCTTCGTCCCGACGACCAGGATGGCGGTCAGCAGCAGCACGAGCAGGAAGGCCAGCAGGTCGAAGGAGCCTCCCTCGTCGGGCCCGGACAGCGCGACGGGCATGTCCCAGCCGAGGTTGGTCGTCAGGAGGTGGCGCACGTAGCCGGACCAGCCGACGGCCACCACGGCGGTGCCGAGGGCGAATTCGAGCACCAGGTCCCAGCCGATGATCCAGGCGGGCAGTTCGCCGATCGAGGCGTACGAGAAGGTGTACGCCGACCCGGCCACCGGCACGGTGGACGCGAACTCGGCGTAACAGAGTGCGGCCAGCGCGCAGACGACGCCCGCGGCGACGAAGGAGAGGGCGGTGGCGGGCCCGGCGTTGTTCCGGGCGGCGATGCCGGTGAGGACGAAGATGCCCGTGCCGATGATGACGCCGACGCCGAAGACCGTGAGGTCCCAGGCGGACAGGGACTTCTTCAGCGCATGCTCGGGCTCCTCGGTGTCGCGGATGGACTGCTCCACCGTCTTGGTGCGGAACACCCCGGCGCTCCGGGGGGGCTGCTGCTGCTCTGTGCTCACCGGCGTACCTCCGTAGCCATGGCCGTACACCCATGATCGAGAGGCCGACCGGACCGTGCGCGCCCTCCCGGGGCGTTTCACACGAAAGGACCGGCCGGGACCCCTCAGGGTGCTCCGACCGGTCCAATGCGCGTACCGGATGGTCCGGGCCTCAGTCGCGGGCGGGCTCCACGGCGGCGTCGGCCTCGTCGTACCGGCCGTCCAGGCGGGAGACCAGCCCCGTCACCTGGCGGGCGATGTCCGGGGCGGTGAGACCGATCTCGGCCATGACCTCCTTGCGGGAGGCGTGGTCCAGGAACCGCGGCGGGATGCCGAAGTCGCGCAGCGGTACGTCGACGCCCGCGTCGCGCAGGGCCTGGGCGACCGCGGAGCCGACACCGCCGACGCGGCCGTTGTCCTCGACCGTGACGACGACCCGGTGCCGCTCGGCGAGCGGTGCCATCGCCTCGTCGACCGGCTTGACCCAGCGCGGGTCCACGACCGTCGTGGAGATGCCCTGCCTGTCGAGGAGGCCGGCGATCTCCAGGCACATCGGGGCGAGCGCGCCGACGGACACCAGCAGCACGTCCGGCCGGTCGGCGCCCGCCTCGCGCAGGACGTCCATGCCGCCGATCCTGCCCACCGCCTCCACGGCGGGGCCCACCGCGCCCTTGGAGTAGCGCACCACGGTGGGGGCGTCGTCGACCTCGACGGCCTCGCGCAGCTGGGCGCGGACCTGGTCGGCGTCGCGGGGCGCGGCGATCCGCAGGCCGGGGACGACCTGGAGGATCGACATGTCCCACATGCCGTTGTGGGAGGCGCCGTCGGTTCCGGTCACACCGGCCCGGTCCAGGACGAAGGTGACGCCGCACTTGTGCAGGGCCACGTCCATCAGGACCTGGTCGAAGGCGCGGTTGAGGAAGGTGGCGTAGACCGCGAAGACCGGGTGCAGCCCGCCGGTGGCGAGGCCGGCCGCGGAGACCGCGCCGTGCTGCTCGGCGATCCCGACGTCGTACACGCGCTCCGGGAACTCCTTGGCGAACTTGTCCAGACCGACCGGCTGGAGCATGGCCGCGGTGATCGCGACGATGTCCGCGCGCTCCTTGCCGAGGGCGACCATCTCCTCGGCGAAGACGGAGGTCCAGTCGGCACCGGAGGAGGCGATCGGCAGGCCCGTGTCCGGGTGGATCTTGCCGACGGCGTGGAAGCGGTCGGCCTCGTCCTGGAGGGCCGGCTGGTAGCCGCGGCCCTTCTCGGTGAGGCAGTGCACGATGACCGGTCCGCCGAAGCGCTTGGCGCGGGTGAGCGCCGACTCCAGGGCCTCGATGTCGTGGCCGTCGATGGGGCCGACGTACTTCAGGCCGAGGTCCTCGAACATGCCCTGGGGGGCGATGAAGTCCTTCAGGCCCTTCTTGGCTCCGTGCAGCGTCTCGTAGAGCGGCTTGCCCACGACCGGCGTGCGGTCGAGGATGTCCTTGGTGCGCGCCAGGAAGCGCTCGTAGCCGTCGGTCGTACGGAGCGTGGCCAGGTGGTTGGCGAGGCCGCCGATCGTCGGGGCGTAGGAGCGCTCGTTGTCGTTGACCACGATGACGAGGGGGCGGTCCTTGGCCTCGGCGATGTTGTTCAGCGCCTCCCAGGCCATACCGCCGGTGAGCGCGCCGTCACCGATGACGGCGACGACGTGGTCGTCCCGTTTGAGCACCTCGTTGGCCTTGGCGAGGCCGTCGGCCCAGCCGAGGACGGTCGAGGCGTGCGAGTTCTCGATGAAGTCGTGCTCCGACTCCGCGCGCGCCGGGTAGCCGGACAGGCCGCCCTTCATCTTCAGCTTCGAGAAGTCCTGGCGTCCGGTGAGCAGCTTGTGCACATAGGACTGGTGGCCGGTGTCCCAGAGGATCTTGTCCTTGGGGGACTCGAAGACACGGTGCAGGGCGATGGTCAGCTCGACCACGCCGAGGTTGGGCCCGAGGTGGCCACCGGTCTTGGAGACCGCGTCCACCAGGAACGACCGGACCTCCGCGGCCAGCTGGTCCAGCTGCTCCGGGGAGAGCCGGTCGAGATCGCGCGGGCCCCTGATGCGGGTCAGCAGAGCCACCCGTGCCTCCTTGCGTGTTGAGCTGGTCGAGCTGCCGATTTCGTCGAGTCTAATGTTCCGCTCCGGGGCCGAGGTCACGGGCGGTGGTTCTGCGTCCTGTCACCGGCTTGGACGCAGCAATGCCCGGCGCCGGTTGACGGCGCCGGGCACTGAACGGTTCCGCTACGCGCGACCTGCGGTCTTCTGCGTACGGCGGGAGACCGAGTCGATCACGACGGCGGCCAGGAGCACCGCTCCGGTGATCATGTTCTGGATGGCGTTGGACATGCCGATCATGTTCAGGCCCTGCTGGATCGACTGGATCACGATCATGCCGAGCAGCGCGGACCAGACCTTGCCGCGGCCGCCGAAGAGGCTGGTACCGCCGATGACGGCCGCCGCGATGACCAGCATCAGCGTGTTGCCGCCGCCCAGGCTCTTGGTGGCGCCGCCGGAGAGGCTGGCGATGAACAGACCGCCGAAGGCACCGAGCGTGCCGGAGAGGGCGAAGACGACGATCCGCACGCGGTCGACGTTGATACCGGCCCGGCGGGCGGCTTCGGCGTTGCCGCCGACGGCGAACACCTTGCGGCCGAAGGTGGTGCGGCGGGCGACGAAGTCCGCGAGCACCAGTACGGCCACGAAGAGGACCAGCGCGAGGGGCAGGCCGCGGGCTCCGGCGGGCTCGTTCATGACGTACGCCACAGCGAAGACCAGGATGGCGACGACGACGGAGCGCAGCACGATCTCGCTGACCGGGCGGGCCGGCAGGAGGGCGGCCTTGCGGCGCTTGCTGTCGGTCAGCAGCGAGGCGACGTAGGCGAGGACGGCGACCAGGGCGAGGCCGTAGGCGGCCGCCTTGTCCTCGAAGAAGTAGTTCGTCAGGTTCTCCACGACACTGCCGGAGGGCGTGTTGATGGAGCCCTCTCCGCCCATCAGCCACTCCTGCATGCCCATCCACGCGAGGAAGCCCGCGAGGGTGACCACGAAGGCCGGGACGCCGATCTTGGCGAAGAAGAACCCGTGCAGCGCTCCGATGGCCGTGCCGGCCAGGACGGCCAGGACGATCGAGAGCCACTCGTTGACACCGTTGGTGACCTGGAGGCCGGCCCATACGGCCGCGCCGACGCCCGCCACGGAACCGACCGACAGGTCGATCTCGCCCAGGATGAGGACGAAGACGATACCGACGGCCATGATGCCGAGGCCGGAGCTGTAGACCGCGACGTTCGCCACGGAGCTGGCCGACAGGAAGTTGGAGTTCTGCAGCTGGAAGACGATCGCGATGACGATCAGTCCGATGAAGACCGGCAGGGAGCCCAGTTCACCGCCGCGCGTCTTGCGGACGAACTCGGTCCAGTAGCCCTGGAGGCCCTGCTCGCGCACGAGCAGGCGGGGGTCGACGGCCGGGATGGGGGCCGCGGACGTGGCAGGGGCCTGGGCGTCCTGGCGGTCCGGGGCGGGGGTCTTGGCGAGGTCGCTCACTTCGCGTCCTCCTTCGTGGCCGTGCGTGCCTGGCGACGCGTGACGGCGTTGTCCGTGGCGCCGGTGATGGCGGCGATGATCGTTTCGTGCGAGGTGGACCGGACGTCGAAGACGCCGTTGTTGCGGCCCAGGCGCAGGACCGCCACCTTGTCGGCGACGGCGCGCACATCGGCCATGTTGTGGCTGATGAGGATGACGCCGTGGCCGCGCTCGCGCAGTCGCTCGACGAGGTCGAGCACCTGCGCGGTCTGCTCGACACCGAGGGCGGCGGTGGGCTCGTCCAGGATGACGATCTTGGGGTCGCCGATCAGGGCGCGGGCGATGGCCACGACCTGGCGCTGACCGCCGGAGAGGGCGGCGACCGGGATGCGGACGCTGGGGATGCGGATGGACAGGGTGTCCAGCAGCTCCTTGGCGCGCTTCTCCATGGCGATCTCGTCGAGGACGGACGCCCTCTTCAGCTCGTTTCCGAGGAAGAGGTTGGCGACGACGTCGAGGTTGTCGCAGAGCGCCAGGTCCTGGTAGACGGTGGCGACCCCGAGGTCCTGGGAGTCGTTCGGCCGGCCGATGCGGACCGGCCTGCCCTCCCACTCGATGGAACCTTCGTCGATCGGGTGGACACCCGAGATCGTCTTGACGAGGGTCGACTTGCCGGCGCCGTTGTCGCCGACCAGGGCGACCACTTCGCCGGCGTGGATCTCCAGGTCTACGTCGGTGAGCACCTGGACGGCGCCGAACCGCTTGGAGACTCCGCGCAACGCCAGCACGGGCGTAGCGGACACGTGAATCATCTCCTTCGCCGCCTGACCGGCGGGGATGGGTTGTACGGGGAGTACGGGGGCTGCGAGTCCCTGTCCGGCAGGCCGGGCGGCGTGCCCGGCGGCGGGCGGACAGGTGGGAGGAGAAGTCCGGCGCCCGCCCTCGCTTGCGGGGCGTGGATGGGGCGGGGCGCCGGACCGGCTCAGGGAGGCCGCGGGGCCTCGCCTGTGGGGGGGTGTTACTTGATGCCGGCTGCCTCGCAGGCCGCCTTGTACTCGGCCGTGCAGATGTCCGCGGCCGTGTAGACCTTGTCGGCGACGATCGTGGAGGCGATGTTCTCCTTGGTCACGACCTCGGCGTCGTACAGCTTGGCCGGGATGTCCTTGAACTCACCGGTGAGGCTGGTGACCTTGGTGGAGACCAGGTCGTCGATGCTGTTGCCCTTGAGCAGACGGACCGCGATCTCGGCGGTGGTCTCGGCCTCCGGCTTGATCTGCTTGTAGATCGTGAAGGACTGGTCGCCCTTCAGGATGCGCTGGAGACCGGCGAGCTCGGCGTCCTGGCCGCCGACCGGGACCTTGACGCCCTGCTTGTTGAGGGCCGTGATGATGCCGCCGGCCATGCCGTCGTTGGCGGAGTAGACGCCCTGGAAGCCGTCCTTGCCCAGGGAGTCGATGGCGGCACCCATCTTCTTGTTGGCCTCGTCCGGGGACCAGTCCGGGATGTCCTGCTCGTAGACGACCTTCTTGACCTGGGTGTCCAGGACGCTGTGGGCGCCCTTCTTGAACAGGGGGGCGTTGGGGTCGGTCGGCGAGCCGTTGATCATGACAACGTTGCTCTCCTTGGCCTTGGCGCCGAGCGCCTTGACCAGGCCCTCGCCCTGGAGGCGGCCGATCTTCTCGTTGTCGTACGAGACGTACGCGGAGATCGGGCCCTCGGCCAGCCGGTCGTACGCGACGACCTTGACGCCCTTCTTGTCGGCCTGCTGCACCCAGGACTTGGTGGCCTTGTAGTCGACCGAGTCGAGGATGATGACCTTCACGCCCTGCGTCACGAGGGCGTCGAACTGCTTCTTCTGGGTCTCGGTGTCCTGCGCGGCGTTGTTGTACTTGACCTCGCAGTCGCCGCACAGGGCCTTGATCTTCGCCTCGATGATCGGGCGGTCGAACGTTTCGTAACGCGTCGTCTTGTTCTCCGGAAGCAGCAGACCGATGGTCTTGCTGTCGCCGCCGCTGCCGCCGGCCGAGTCGCCGTCGCCCGCCTTGCCACAAGCGGCGAGGGAAGCGGCCATGGTGACCGCTGCCGTGCCTATGACGATGCGTCGCGTCATTGCGTTCATGTGGGGTTGCCTCCCTGACGAGGCCGCGACGTTGCGGCCGAGGTGGCTGGAAGTCAACTCGGCCGCAACGTCGTCGTCAAGGAGTAAATTGACAACGAGATGACAACGGTGCCATCCGTTATCTAAGTGAACGCAGGCGTGTTGGCCGGAAGGGCACTCTCAAGAAGTGTCGAATCGCCCATTTCGCTCAGCACGAGGGCGAGTGCGCCCAGCACCTCGGCGCGGCCTCCCAGTGCCCCCGGCGCCACCGAGAGCTGCCGGGCGGCGCTGGGGATGGCATAGCGGGAGACGGACTCCCGGATGGGCCCCAGAACCAGCTCACCGGCCTCCGCGAGGGCGCCGCCGAGCACCACCCTGCTGGGGTTGAGCAGGTTGCAGAGGTTGGCGACACCACTGCCGATGTGACGTCCGACGTCGGCGATGACCCGTCGGCAGCCCGGGTCCCCCTCCCGGGCCAGCTGGACGACCCGCTCCATGGTGAGATCGGGCCCGTGCCCCGGCCGGAGCAGCGGCAGGACGTAGCGGGCCGCCGTGAAGGTCTCCAGACAGCCGCGGTTCCCGCAGCGGCAGACGGGGCCCGACTCGTCCAGCGTGATGTGGCCGATCTCGCCGGCGGTGCCGCCGGGCCCCCGGTAGATCTGCCCGTCGATCACCAGCCCGGCGCCGACACCGCTGGCGACCTTGATGTACGCGAGGTCCCTGACGCCCCGCCCGCCGCCCCAGACCAGCTCGCCGAGGGCGCCCAGGTTGGCGTCGTTGTCGACGTACACGGGGACGCCGAGGCGGCCGGCCAGCTCCTCGGAGGGGTTGATGCCGGTCCAGCCCGGGAGGATCGAGGTGGAGCCCAGCGTCCCGGAGGAGACGTCGATGGGGCCGGGGACGCCGAGGCCGACGCCGATCACCTTGTCCTGGCCGATCCCGGTGGTCTCGATCAGCCGTTTGACCAGCTGTTCCGCCCGGCCGAAGCCCTGCGCGGAGGACGCGTCGACATCCAGCGGCTCGGACTCCTCGGCGAGCACCTGGTGGGCCAGGTTGCCCACGGCGACCCGCAGGTGGGTGTGGCCGAAGTCGACGCCGATGACGATGCCCGCGTCCCCGCTGAGCGAGACGCTGCGGGCCCTGCGGCCCCCCGCGGAGGTGGGCGTCACCTCGACGGTGCCGCCGTCCTTCAGCTCCCGGACGATGTTGGAGACCGTGGCCGCCGAGAGCCCGGTGGTCCGGGCGATCTCCGCCTGGGTGAGCGAGCCGGCCATACGCACCGCGCGCACGACTCGCTCGAGATTGGCCCGATGCAGAGATGTCTGCGACCCCGGAGTCTCCATCGACTCTCTCACTCCTGCCGTTTTCTCCAACATGTGAACTCTAAGCTGAGCCTTTCGGGTTGGCCCCCGTCAAGACCTTGAGCGTCCGGAGGCTCCTATGAGCACACAAGGTACGGAAATATCCGAATTATGCGTAATGAACGAGTGAACGTGCGGTCGCGCGGCGAATGCCCCGGCGGATTTCCGCCGGGGCATTCGCCGCGCCTTCGTTACTCTGCGCCTCGGGCCGGTGACCCGGACGGGCTCACTTGAGGGCGCCGGCCGTCAGGCCCGCCACCACCTGCCGCTGGAAGATGATGTACGCGGCCAGCACCGGCAGCATCGCGATCACAAGACCGGCGAAGAGCCCCGAGTAGTCGCCCTTGTACGTCTGGCTGGTGGAGAGCTCCACCAGCCCCTGCGCCAGCACCCGCTTCTCGGGATCGGTGTTGAGCACGGTCGGCAGCATGTACTGGTTCCACTGCCCCAGGAAGTTGAAGATGCCGACGCTGATCAGCCCCGGCCGGGCCAGCGGCAGCATCACCTGGAAGAACGTCCGGGTGTGCGAGGCCCCGTCGAGCATCGCCGCCTCCGCGATGGAGGACGGCAGGGTCCGGAAGAACGACGTCAGGAAGAAGACGGTGAACGGCAGCGAGTACGCGATGTAGACCAGGATCAGCCCGTGCATCGTGTTCAGCAGTCCGGTGTTGTCCATGACGAAGAAGAGCGGCACCAGCGCCAGCATCACCGGGAAGCTCATCCCCCCGACGAAGAGGAAGTACAGGAAGCGGTTGCCGGGGAAGTCGAAGCGGGCCAGCACATAGGCGGCCATCGAACCGAACAGCAGCGTGCCGACGAGCGAGCCCGCCACCACGATCAGCGTGTTCAGGAAGTATTCGCCCATGTGCGCTTCGGTCCAGGCCCGGGACCAGTTCTCGAAGTGCGGCGCGTCCGGCAGCCCCCAGGGCCGGTCGAAGATCTCCGGGTCCGTCTTGAAGGACGTCATCAGCGCCCACAGCAGCGGCAGGACGACCATCACGGCCCACAGGATCAGCATCCCGTGCGAGAAGACGTTGAGGACGGCGCCCTGGCCGTCCTTCCTCACGGCCGCGGCCGCCGGGGCGCCGCCCGGGGCGCGCTGCCCCGGCACGGACGGGTCGGTGAGGCCGGAGGGCGGTGTGTCAGTGGTCTTCATCAGTACTCCAGCCGCTCGCGCCGGCCCGCCCGCATCACGATGGCCGCGAAGGCCAGGGTGACGAGGAGCAGGGCGACACCGATCGTGGTCGCGTAGGCCGCCTGGCCGTCCCGGAAGGCCGCCTGGTACACGTACAGCGGCAGGACGGTCGTCGCGTAGTCGGGACCGCCGGGCCCCACCGACATGATGTGCACCACGGCGAAGGCCTCGGCTCCCAGCGCCAGGATGCCCATGTAGACCCAGCCGGACTGCACGGTCTCCCAGAGCAGTGGCAGCGTGATCCTGAAGAACGTGGCGATCCGGCTCGCGCCGTCGAGGAGCGCCGCCTCGTAGAAGTCCTTGGGGATCGACGCCATGCCGGCGGAGAACAGCACCACGAAGAAGCCGACCGTGCACCACACCAGGACCGCCATGATGCACCACAGGGCGAGCTCGGGGTCGCCCAGCCAGTTGGGCTGGAAGCCCTCCAGGCCGACCGCCTCGAAGGCGCCGTTGATCATGCCCTGCGCCGGGTCGTACGCGAACTGGAAGAGGATCGCCACGATCGCGATGGACAGGACCTGCGGGAAGAAGTACGCGATCTTGTAGAAACCCGAACCGCGGACCCCCGTGACGGCGGCGCCCTTCCGGTGCCGCCCGCCCACATTGATCATGAAGGCGAAGAACAGCGCGAGCCCGAGCGTCACCAGCGGCAGCACGAACGCGAGCAGGACGCTGTGCCACAGGGACTTCCAGAAGATGTCGTCACCGAGCATCTTCGAGTAGTTGTCGAAGCCCACCATCGTGAACTCCGGGCTCAGGCCGGTCCAGTCCGTGAACGAGTAGTAGATGGACTGGATGAACGGCCAGATGACGAAGATGGCGTACAGCGCCAGGGGGATCGCCAGGAACCCGGCAATGAACCGGTACTTACCGTGTTGCATCGTTACCGACTCCGACCTTCCTGCGGCGTCGCCGCCGCCGGTGACACCGGGTCACTTCTGGTGCTTGAAGTGCTTGATGGACGAGTCCTTGGCCGCCGCGTCGGCGAAGCCCTGGATCTTCTTGATGGTCTCGGCCGGAGTCGCCCGGCCCGCCATCATCTCGCCCAGTCCGGCCACCCCGATCTGCTCCTTCTGGAGCTTCACGTACCAGTCCTGGAGACGCGGGTTCACCACGTTCCGGCCCGCCTTCTCCAGCGCGGCGACACCGGACGCGAGTCCGTCGGACAGCTCGATGCCGTCCGTACCGCCGTTGAACGCGGAGAGCGACTTGGTGCTGGCGGTGAAGCTCTTCGAGGACGCCTCGCTGAGCATGATGCGCAGCTGCTCCATGCCGCCGTCGGGGTTGTTCGCCTTGGCCGGGACGATGAAGGGCTCACCGCCCGACGCCCAGATGGTGCCGAAGGGCAGCTTGTCGGAGGCGTCGAGGCCGGAAGGCGCGCCGACCGCCAGCTTGAAGTCCTTCGGGATGAACTTCGCCTCCTCGTTCTCCAGCCAGGAACCGTTCGGGATGAAGAGCGCCTGGCCGCGCGCCCAGGCGCCCTGCGAGCCGCGGTGGTCCAGACCGGGTGTGCCCTGGAGGATGTAGCCCTTGGCGAAGAGCTCGTAGTACGCCTCGAAGGCGGCCTTGACGGCCGGGTGCTCCCAGGCCTTCGGCTCCAGGTTGTCGATCGCGTCGAGCACCTCGACACCGCCGATCTTGGCGATGAAGGGGTAGAGGGAGAAAGGAATGTAGTACGGGTGCTTGCCCGGGTACGTCCAGCCGGCGATGCCCTGCTTCTTCGCCTTCGCGCACAGGGCGAGCATCTCGTCCCAGGTCTCCGGGTACGTGGCGTCCAGCTTCTCCAGCGCCGTCCGGGAGTACCAGACGCCGTAGACGGTGTACGCGTAGTACAGGATCCACACCGGGTCACCGTCGAACTGACCCATCTCCACGATGCCCGGGCGCAGGGTGTCCCGGACCTTCTTGGCCGGGTCGTCGACGGAGGCGGCGTCCAGCAGCGGGGTGAGGTCGGTCAGCTGCTTCTTGCCGACCAGGACGCCCATGTCCATCTGCTGGGCGCCGGAGTTGTCGATGAGGTCCGGCGGGGTGCCGCCGTTGAAGCGGGGCTGGAGCACGGACTGGATCTTCTGGGTCTTGGAGAACTTGACCTGCGCCTTGGGGTAGGTCTTCTCGTAGACGGCCTTGGCGTCCTCGGCGTACTTGGTGCCGAAGCCGCCGTCGAAGATGACGATCTCCAGCGGTGCGGAGTCGTTGACGCCGAGCGGGTTCTTCTCGCTCTTCTCGCCCTTCGCCGCCTTGTTGCCCTCGTCCTTGCCGCCACCGCTCGCGCAGGCGGACAGGAAGCTCATGGTCGGCACGCTGATCAGGCCGAGCGCGGCGGACCGCTTGATCAGATCGCGACGGCCGAGGCCCTCGTTGTTGCGGCCTGAGATGAATCCCATGCTCAAGTCCTCGCCTTCTCCAGGACTCAGGCGGTGTACCGGTCACCCGTCCTCTCGCCCGAGGGCGAAGGGTCCCGCCACCGCGGTCATTTGCTGGGTCGTGCAGGTACTGGTCTCGCAGGATGTGCTGGTCACGCGGGCTCTGCTGGTCATGCGGGCACGGGTTCCGCCCGGGCCGGTCACACGAGTCCTGGTGGTGACACGAGAGCTGATGGCGCAGGTGCCGGAACGGTCACTCGGACGCCGACAGGTATAGTCCACTTCCCGTCAACTGAGCAAGATCGAAAGCAACTTTGGGCGGCAGTCTTTCCCGAGTTGAGACCTCGCGGAAATGCGGGACGACCCGGTGCGCATTCACCCTTCACCGCAATCCGGGAAATGACTGAATCCGATCTTCCGACAACACCAACACCCTTGACACCGTGCGGCACTTGCCTCCCTACTGGTTCCTGCGCAGATCATTTGACAACGTTGTCCAACGCGCTCGGCAGGAGGCAGGACGCGGGATGCAGCCCAGACCACGACCTCGTCACAGACACTTCCGTACGGCCGCCCTCGTGGCGGCCGTTTCCCTGATCGCGGCGGCCACGCCGTCGGCGGCGCTCGCCCTCCCGGCCCCGCCCGGCCCGACGTCACGGGAGTTCACCAGTTCCTTCGAGGCGGACGAAACCCCGCCGGACTGGCGCGACACCGTCGAGGTGGACGCCGACGGCCGGAAGCGGGCGGCCGGGGTGGACGGAGGCTTCGCCACCGGAATACCGGGCAACATCACCGACCGGGTCGCGGAGCTGCGCGCGAGCGGCGAGAACACCGGCGCCGGGGAGACCAAGGAGAACCTGGCCGACCTCCAGCCCGGCACCAAGTGGCTCACCTTCGCGCCCGCCGGCTGGGTCGAGTTCGACCTGGACGGACCGGCCAAGGTCGTCACCTACGCGCTGACTTCGGCCAACGACCACTCCCCCCGTGACCCGAAGGACTGGACGCTCAAGGGCTCCGCCGACGGCAAGGAGTGGACGGTTCTCGACACGCGCGAGGGCCAGACCTTCGAGAAGCGCTTCGAAACCAAGTCCTACGACTTCAACAATTCAACGCAGTACGCGCATTACCGGCTGGAGATCACCGGGAACAACGGCGCCGACGCCCTCCAGCTCGCCGACGTCCAGTTCTCGAACGGCGACACCTCCGCCCCCGCCCCGGCGGACATGCGCAGCCAGGTCGACCGGGGGCCGGGCGGCTCCCCCACCGCCAAGGCCAACGCCGGTTTCACCGGCACGCGGGCGCTGAGGTACGCCGGCACGCACAAGCCGGACGGCCGCGCCTACTCGTACAACAAGGTCTTCGACGTGAACACCGTCGTCGGCCGGGACACCGAGCTGTCCTACCGGATCTTCCCGTCCATGCCCGAGACGGACCTGAACTACCCCGCCACCCATGTATCGGTGGACCTGGCCTTCACGGACGGCACCTATCTGAGCGACCTGCGGGCCGTCGACAGCCACGGCGGGGTGCTGACCCCGCAGGGCCAGGGCGCCGCCAAGCGGCTCTACGTCAACCAGTGGAACCAGGTCACCGCCTCCGTCGGCACCGTCGCGGCCGGCCGGACGGTGGACCGGATCCTGGTGGCGTACGACTCCCCCCGGGGGCCGGGGAAGTTCCAGGGCTGGATCGACGACGTCTCCCTGAAGCGGGCGGTCCCCGAGAAGCACCCGGGCCGCCCCTCCGACCACGTCTCGACCGTGCGCGGCACCAACTCCAGCGGCTCCTTCTCGCGCGGCAACACCTTCCCCGCGACCGCCGTGCCGCACGGCTTCAACTTCTGGACCCCGGTGACCAACGCCGCGTCCAAGAGCTGGCTGTACGAGTACGCGCGCGGCAACAACGCGGACAACCTGCCCACCGTCCAGGCGTTCAGCGCCAGCCATGAGCCCAGCCCGTGGATGGGCGACCGGCAGACCTTCCAGCTCATGCCGTCGGCCGCGGCCGGCACCCCGCCCACCGGCCGGGTCGAGCGCGCCCTGCCCTTCCGCCACGAGAGGGAGACGGCGAAGCCGCACTACTACGGCGTCACCTTCGAGAACGGCCTCAAGGCCGAGATCACCCCGACCGACCACGCAGCGATGATGCGGTTCACCTTCCCGGCCGACGACGCGTCGGTGGTCTTCGACAACGTCACCGACGAGGGTGGCCTCACCCTCGACCCGGCGAGCGCCTCCTTCACGGGCTTCTCCGACGTGAAGAGCGGACTGTCGACCGGCGCCACCCGGATGTTCGTGTACGGCGTCTTCGACGCGCCGGTCACCGACTCCGCGTCCGCGGGCGTCAAGGGCCATCTGCGCTTCGACGCGGGCAAGGACCGCAGCGTCACCCTGCGCATGGCGACCTCGCTGATCAGCGTCGAGCAGGCGCAGCGGAACCTGGCCGCGGAGATCCCCGCGCGGGCCCGCTTCGAGAGGATCGAGGACCGGGCCCAGGACGCCTGGGACGACCTCCTGGGCCGCGTCGAGGTCGAGGGCGCCACCCGCGACCAGCTGACCACGCTCTACTCCAGCCTCTACCGGCTCTACCTGTACCCCAACTCGGGCTTCGAGAAGGTCGACGGCAAGGACCGGTACGCGAGCCCCTTCTCGCCGCAGACCGGCCCGGACACCCCGACCCGTACCGGCGCCAAGATCGTCGACGGCAAGGTGTACGTCAACAACGGTTTCTGGGACACCTATCGCACCACCTGGCCCGCCTACTCCTTCCTCACCCCCGGGAAGGCCGGCGAGCTGGTGGACGGCTTCGTCCAGCAGTTCAAGGACGGCGGCTGGATCTCGCGCTGGTCGTCCCCCGGCTACGCCGACCTGATGACCGGCACCTCCTCCGACGTGGCGTTCGCCGACGCGTACGTCAAGGGCGTCGACTTCGACGCGGAGGCCGCGTACGAGGCGGCGCTGAAGAACGCGACGGTCGTGCCGCCGAGCAAGGGCGTGGGCCGCAAGGGCATGGAGACCTCGCCCTTCCTCGGCTACGCCTCGACCGAGACCCACGAGGGGCTGTCGTGGTCGCTGGAGGGCTACCTCAACGACTACGGCCTGTCGAGGATGGCCGACGCCCTCTTCGAGAAGACCGGGAAGCCCCGCTACAAGGAGGAGGCGGAGTACTTCCTGGGCCGCGCCCGCAACTACGTCACGCTCTTCGACACGGAGGCCGGCTTCTTCCAGGGCCGCGACCTCAAGGGCGACTGGCGGGTGCCCGGCGCGCAGTACGACCCGCGCGTCTGGGGCCACGACTACACCGAGACCAACGGCTGGGGCTACGCCTTCACCGCCCCGCAGGACAGCCGGGGCCTGGCCAATCTGTACGGCGGCCGCGCCGGCCTCGGCCAGAAGCTGGACACGTACTTCAGCACGCCCGAGACCGCGAGCCCCGAGTTCGTCGGCTCGTACGGCAGCGTCATCCACGAGATGACCGAGGCCCGGGACGTGCGGATGGGCATGTACGGCCACTCCAACCAGGTCGCCCACCACGTCACGTACATGTACAACGCGGCCTCGCAGCCCTGGAAGACGCAGGAGAAGGTCCGTGAGGTGCTCTCCCGCCTCTACACCGGCAGCGAGATCGGCCAGGGCTACCACGGCGACGAGGACAACGGTGAGCAGTCCGCCTGGTACCTCTTCTCCGCGCTCGGCTTCTACCCGCTGGTGATGGGCAGCGGCGAGTACACGATCGGCTCACCACTGTTCACCAAGGCGACCGTGCGGATGGACAACGGCAACAAGCTGGTGGTCAAGGCGCCGCGCAACAGCGCGAGGAACATCTACGTCCAGGGGCTGCGGGTGAACGGCAAGGCGTGGAACTCCACCGCCCTGCCGCATTCGCTGCTCGCCAGGGGCGGCACGCTGGAGTTCGACATGGGGCCGAGGCCCTCGGCGTGGGGCACGGGGAAGGACGCCGCCCCCGTCTCCATCACCACGGACGACGGGATCCCCACGCCGCGCCGGGACGCGCTGTCGGGTGCGGGGGAGCTGTTCGACGACACCTCGGCGACGTCGGCGTCGGTCGAGGCGGTGGAGCTGCCCGTCCAGGGCGCCACGCGCGCCGTCCAGTACACGCTGACCTCGTCCACCCGCGACAAGGCTCCCTCGGGCTGGGTGCTCCAGGGGTCGCGGGACGGTACGGCGTGGACGGACCTGGACGAACGGTCGGGTGAGACGTTCACCTGGGACCGGCAGACCCGGGCGTTCACGATCGCCCGCCCCGGCCCGTACGAGAGGTACCGGCTGGTGCCGAACGCGGTGGCGACGCTCGCGGAGGTGGAGCTGCTGCGCTGACACCGCCACACGGTGGACGGGCCGCCGGGGCCGCTGCCCCGGCGGCCCGGTCCCGCCGTGGCCGCCGTCGCCGCGTCGCCGCGCACGACAAGGGCGACGCGTTCCCCGCGCCGGTCCCGTGCGACCGCGAGGTACGACAAGGGCCGCACCCCGTCCGAGACGGGGTGCGGCCCTCCTTGGCGCGGGTCCGATCAGTTGCGGATCAGGTTGCGCAGCACGTACTGCATGATGCCGCCGTTGCGGTAGTAGTCCGCCTCACCGGGGGTGTCGATGCGGACGACCGCGTCGAACTCGACACCGGTGTCGGTGGTCACCTTGACCGTGCGCGGGGTGGTGCCGTTGTTCAGCTCGGTGACGCCGGTGAAGGAGAAGGTCTCCTCACCGGTCAGGCCGAGGGAGGCCGCCGAGGCGCCCTCCGGGAACTGGAGCGGCAGCACGCCCATGCCGATGAGGTTCGAGCGGTGGATGCGCTCGTAGGACTCGGCGATGACGGCCTTGACGCCGAGGAGCGCGGTGCCCTTGGCGGCCCAGTCGCGGGACGAGCCCGAGCCGTACTCCTTGCCGGCCAGGACGACCAGCGGGATGCCCTGCTCGATGTAGTTGCGCGAGGCGTCGTAGATGAACGACACCGGGGCGTCCGCCTGGGTGAAGTCGCGGGTGTAGCCGCCCTCGGTGCCCGGCGCGATCTGGTTGCGCAGGCGGATGTTGGCGAACGTACCGCGGATCATGACCTCGTGGTTGCCACGGCGCGAGCCGTAGCTGTTGAAGTCACGGCGCTCCACACCGTGCTCGGTGAGGTACTGACCGGCCGGGGTGTCGGCCTTGATGGCGCCGGCCGGGGAGATGTGGTCGGTGGTGACCGAGTCGCCCAGCTTGGCCAGGACGCGGGCGCCGGCGATGTCCTCGACCGGGGCCGGGTCCATCGTCATGCCCTCGAAGTACGGGGGCTTGCGGACGTAGGTGGACTCGCTGTCCCACTCGAAGGTGTTGCCGGTCGGGATCGGCAGCGCCTGCCACTGGGCGTCGCCCGCGAAGACGTCCTGGTAGGACTTGTTGAACATGTCCTCGCCGATGGCGCTGGCCACGACCTCGTTGACCTCGGCCTCGGAGGGCCAGATGTCCTGCAGGTGGACCGGGTTGCCCTCGGTGTCGATGCCGAGCGCGTCCTTGGTGATGTCCACCTTCATGGAGCCCGCCAGGGCGTACGCGACGACCAGCGGCGGGGACGCCAGGTAGTTCATCTTGACGTCGGGGTTGATCCGGCCCTCGAAGTTGCGGTTGCCGGAGAGCACCGAGGTGACGGCCAGGTCGTGGTCGTTGACGGCCTTGGAGACCTCCTCCGGCAGCGGGCCGGAGTTGCCGATGCAGGTGGTGCAGCCGTAGCCGACGAGGTTGAAGCCGACCTTGTCGAGGTACGGGGTCAGGCCTGCCTTGTCGAAGTAGTCGGTGACGACCTTGGAGCCCGGGGCGAGGGTGGTCTTGACCCACGGCTTGCGGGTCAGGCCCTTCTCGACCGCCTTCTTCGCCACCAGCGCGGCGGCGACCATGACGTACGGGTTCGAGGTGTTGGTGCAGGAGGTGATCGCGGCGACGGTGACGGCGCCGTGGTCGATCTCGTACGTCGAGCCGTCGGGGGCGGTCACGGTGACCGGGTTGGACGGGGCGCCGTTGGGGTGGTTCGCCGGGGCGTCGGAGGCCGGGAAGGACTCCTTGCCCGCCTCGTCCACATCGTCCACGTAGTTGCGGACGTCCTGGGCGAACTGCGCGGCGGCGTTCGCGAGGACGATGCGGTCCTGCGGGCGCTTCGGGCCGGCGATGGACGGGACGACCGTGGAGAGGTCGAGCTCCAGCTTCTCGGAGAAGTCGGGCTCGGCGGCCGGGTCGAGCCAGAGGCCCTGCTCCTTGGCGTACGCCTCGACGAGCGCGACCTGCTGCTCGGAGCGGCCGGTCAGCTTCAGGTACTTCAGGGTCTCGCCGTCGATCGGGAAGATCGCGGCGGTGGAGCCGAACTCCGGCGACATGTTGCCGATGGTGGCGCGGTTCGCGAGGGAGGTCGCGGCGACGCCCTCACCGTAGAACTCGACGAACTTGCCGACGACGCCGTGCTTGCGCAGCATCTCGGTGATCGTGAGGACCAGGTCGGTGGCGGTGGTGCCGGCCGGCAGCTCGCCGGTCAGCTTGAAGCCGACGACGCGCGGGATGAGCATGGAGACCGGCTGGCCGAGCATCGCGGCCTCGGCCTCGATGCCACCGACGCCCCAGCCCAGCACACCGAGGCCGTTGACCATGGTGGTGTGCGAGTCGGTGCCGACGAGGGTGTCAGGGTAGGCCTGGCCGTTGCGGACCATGACCGTACGGGCCAGGTGCTCGATGTTCACCTGGTGGACGATGCCGGTGCCCGGCGGGACGACCTTGAACTCGTCGAAGGCGGTCTGGCCCCAGCGCAGGAACTGGTAGCGCTCCTTGTTGCGGCCGTACTCCAGCTCGACGTTCTGGCCGAAGGCGTCCTTCGTGCCGAACTTGTCGGCGATGACGGAGTGGTCGATGACCAGCTCGGCCGGGGCCAGCGGGTTGATCTTCGCCGGGTCACCGCCGAGCTCCTTGACGGCCTCACGCATGGTGGCGAGGTCCACGACACACGGCACACCGGTGAAGTCCTGCATGATCACGCGGGCCGGGGTGAACTGGATCTCCTGGCTCGGCTGGGCCTGGGAGTCCCACTCGCCGAGGGCCCGGATGTGGTCGGCGGTGATGTTCGCGCCGTCCTCGGTGCGGAGCAGGTTCTCCAGGAGAACCTTCAGGCTGTAGGGGAGGCGCGCGGAGCCCTCGACCTTGTCCAGCTTGAAGATCTCGTACGACTCGTCGCCCACGCGCAGCGTGCTGCGGGCGTCGAAGCTGTTCGCCGACACGACAGTCTCCTTCATCAATGTGCGCGTACTACCTCAATGCTGCCGCCACGGCTCCTCGCCGATCCGCTAAGGTAAGGCTAAGTTAGGCAGCCCTTACCGATTGGCGGCACGCGGTACGCCTTCGGCAGATATCTCGATGTCGAGATAACTCTAGTACATGACCGCGTCCCGGTCATGCCCAGGTTGGGCCGTCCGCAGCCGGGCAGCGGGGACGTTCACTCGGCGAACCCAGGCATTTCGCCCCTGCCTCGCCGTGAGTCTCGTCACGCGGGGTGCTCCCGCCCCCGCCCGCGCGCCGGACTCCTCACGTTCCGCGACGCCCCGGGCACGCCACCGCGCGCGGCGGGCCGCGGTGCCGACACGCGCCCGGCGGGTCCCGGTGCCGACGGGCGCGCTCGGCGGCTCCCGGTGCCGAGGGGCGCGCTCGGCGGCTCCCGGTGCCGAGGGGCGCGCTCGGCGGTTCTTCTCACGCCGCCGGTGGCTTCGGGGGGCCGGGTCCGGCGGTCTGGGGCCGAGGTCCGGGGCCGGGGGGCGGGGTCCGGGGCCGGGGGGGTCCGGGGCCGGGGGGGGCGGGGTCCGGGGCGGAAGGACGCGGTTCCAGCAGGGCGAGAACGCCCGTGACCGGACTAGCCGGCTCCGCCCCCGGCAGGCGTCGGCCCTCCGGGGGACCACTCCCCCACCGGGGCCGCCGTAGCCACTTTTTTGTGGGTACTTGTCGGCGGATGGCAGGGGGGACAACCTGATGACGCGCGGTCGCGGGGCCGCCGGATCCGCGAGTGACGGGGGTGGCGAGGGTGGCGGTGCGTCAAGAGACGTCTTGGGCCTCGGCCAGCTTCTCCAAGCGGCGATGGCCCCAGTCGGAGACGGGAGCCAACGCTTCCGAGAGTTCACGGCCGAACGCGGTCAGGGAGTACACCGTCTTCAGCGGCAGCCCGTCGTGCACCTCCCGGTGCACCAGCTCATGGGCCTCCATCTCGCGGAGCGCCTGAGTCAGCACCTTCTCACTGAGGCCCGGAAGCCGTCGGCGCAGCTCGCCGGGGCGCTGCGGACCGGACTCCAGCAGCCAGAGAAGAGCGGTCTTCCACTTGCCGTCGATCACCGCGATCGCGGCGGTCACTCCGCAGACATCCGCGTCCTGGGCACGACTGCGCGTCATTTTTGCCCCCTTCATTATCCTTTGACATACGGGAGTTGAGCATGTCCCTTCTCGACGAACAGTCTGCCGTCACCGTGCTCGGTCTCGGCCCGATGGGCCGGGCGCTGGCCGGCGCGTTCCTCGACGCCGGCCTGCGGACCACGGTCTGGAACCGTACGCCCGGCCGGGACCGGGAGCTGGTCGAACGGGGCGCGATCGGCGCCCGATCGGCCCGGGAAGCGGTCGCCGCGAGCGATCTGACCGTGGTCTGCGTGGTGAACTACGACGCGGCGGACGCCGTGCTGCGGCGTGACGCGGTCACGGATGCGCTCAAGGGGCGGACGGTGGTGAACCTGACCGCCGACACTCCGGACCGGGCCCGGGACACCGCCGTCTGGGCGGCCGAGCACGGCGTCCGGTACCTGGACGGCGCCATCATGACGCCGACGACGACCATCGGGACTCCGGCCGCGGTGTTCATCCTCAGCGGCCCGGAGGAGCTCCACCGGGAGCACCGGCCGGTGCTGGACGCCCTGGGCGGCACCCTCACCCACCTCGGGGAGGAGATCGGCCGGGCGGCGGCGTACGACATCGCACTGCTGGACATCTTCTGGACCGCGATGGCGGGCTACGCGCACGCCCTGGCCGTGGCGCGGGCGGAGGGAATCACCGCGCGTGAGCTGGCGCCGTTCGCACAGGGCATCGGTGCGATCATGCCACCGCTCTTCGGGGAGCTGGCGGAAGGAGTGGACAGCGGCGACTTCTCCGGCGAGGGCAACCCGATCACCTCGTCGGCGTCGTCCATGGCGCACATCATCCACACCTCCGAGGCTCACGGCATCGATGCGGGGGTGATGCGCGCGGCTGAGGGATTGGCCCGTCGTGTCATCGGACTGGGCCACGGCACGGACGGCTTCATCCGCGTCGCCGAGGTTCTGGGACGTCGCTGAGGGGACCGGTACGACGGCGGGGCGGCCGGTACGGCGGGGCGGCCGGGCAGCAGCGGCCCGGGTGCCCTGCCGGCCGTCCGGACGGACGCCCCGCCCGGCACCCGGCCACCCGGACGGCGGCGCTCGGGTTGCCGGGCGGCGGGACCCGGCCGAGCATCGGCCTCATGTTCAGTGGTGCGCACGTCATCATCTACACCGAGGACGCGGAAGCGGACCGGGCGTTCCTCAAGGACGTGCTCGGCTTCGACCACGTGGACGCCGGGCGCGGCTGGCTCATCTTCAGACTGCCGCCCGCCGAGGTCGCCGTGCATCCCGCGGCGGGCGCGCCGAGACACGAGTTCTATCTCATGTGCGACGACATCGAGAGCTCCCTGCGCAAGCTGACGGTCCGTGGGGCCGAGGTCGCCCAGCCCGTCAGTGACCAGGGGTGGGGGCTGCTCGCGGCGGTGCGGCTGCCGAGCGGCGCCGAACTCCCGCTGTACGAGCCCCGGCACCCCACCGCACACGATCTGTCACCCTGACAGCCCACCCCAGCGCGATCAACATCTCATATCTGAGATAACCTGCCGCCATGGCAGACGACTACCTCGTACGCATCGGCAAGCTCATCCGTGACGCCCGTCAGCATAGGGGCTGGACACAGACGCAGCTCGCCGAGGCGCTGGCCACCAGCCAGAGCGCCGTGAACCGCATCGAGCGGGGCAACCAGAACATCAGCCTTGAGATGATCGCTCGCATCGGCGAGGCGCTCGACAGCGAGATCGTGTCTCTCGGTTACTCCGGGCCCATGCACCTTCGCGTGGTGGGCGGGCGCCGGCTCTCCGGCTCCATCGACGTCAAGACGAGCAAGAACGCGTGTGTGGCGCTGCTCTGCGCCACGCTGCTCAACAAGGGCCGCACCGTGCTGCGCCGGGTGGCCCGCATCGAAGAGGTCTACCGGCTTCTGGAGGTGCTCAACTCCATCGGCGTGCGGACCCGTTGGGTCAACGACGGGATGGACCTGGAGATCGTCCCGCCCGCGCATCTGGACATGGAGGCGATCGACGCCGACGCGGCCCGCCGCACCCGTTCGATCATCATGTTCCTGGGGCCGCTGCTGCACCGCCTGCGCTCCTTCAAGCTTCCGTACGCGGGCGGCTGCGACCTCGGCACGCGCACCATCGAGCCGCACATGATCGCGCTGCGCCGGTTCGGTCTGGACATCACCGCGACGGAGGGGCTCTACCACGCGGAGGTCGACCGCGCGGTCTCTCCGGACCGCCCCATCGTGCTGACCGAACGCGGCGACACCGTGACCGAGAACGCGCTGCTGGCCGCCGCGCGCCACGACGGCGTGACCGTCATCCGCAACGCCTCGTCCAACTACATGGTCCAGGACCTCTGCTTCTTCCTGGAGGCACTGGGCGTACGGGTGGAGGGCATCGGCACGACGACGCTGACCGTGCACGGCGTGCCCTGCATCGACGTGGACGTGGACTACTCCCCTTCGGAGGACCCGGTCGAGGCGATGAGCCTGCTGGCCGCCGCGGTGGTCACGGAGTCCGAGCTGACCATCCGTCGCGTACCGATCGAGTTCCTGGAGATCGAGCTCGCGGTACTGGAGGAGATGGGCCTGGACCACGACCGCTCGGGCGAGTACACGGCGGACAACGGCCGGACGCGGCTCGTGGACCTCACGGTCAGGCCCTCCAAGCTGGAGGCCCCGATCGACAAGATCCACCCGATGCCGTTCCCGGGCCTGAACATCGACAACGTGCCGTTCTTCGCGGCGATCGCGGCCACGGCCCAGGGACAGACCCTGATTCACGACTGGGTCTACGACAACCGCGCGATCTACCTGACCGACCTCAACCGCCTCGGCGGCCGCCTCCAGCTCCTCGACCCCCACCGGGTCCTGGTCGAGGGCCCGACCCGCTGGCGCGCCGCCGAGATGATGTGCCCGCCGGCCCTCCGGCCCGCGGTGGTGGTGCTGCTGGCGATGATGGCGGCGGAGGGTACGTCGGTGCTGCGCAACGTCTACGTCATCAACCGCGGCTACGAGGAGCTGGCGGAGCGGCTGAACTCGGTGGGTGCGCAGATCGAGATCTTCCGCGACATCTGACGGCCCGCGACCTCCGGCCACCGCCCTGAGGAGGAGTGCCGCCGCGCCGGTTCGACCGTGCGCGGTGGCACTGGGCCGGGGCCGGGGGGCGGGGCCATGGCCGGAGCCGGGGGCCGGGGGCATTGTTCCGGCCCCACCGGCGGGCGAAGAGCGCCCAAGCCCTCGACCGACGCGCCGGCAGCGCTCACGCCACCGCCCCCGCCTATTCGTTCCGGAACACAGCCTTCTGGACGTCGCTCGGGCCCTCGAACTGCTCTGCGGGGGCGCCGGCGAGCTTCTCCACAAGGGCATCGTCCGCACCGTTGTCCTTGGCCAGCGTGACCAGGTGGTCGCGGCTGGCCGGGTAGTCGGCGCCCTTGAGTGCCTTCTGCAGGTCGATCGGACTGATACTCGCCATGGCTGTCTCCTCACTGGGTTGATGGCCGCGACTGTGGAACCCGTCGGGCCGGGGCCCTCGGCAGGTACATAGTGACCACAACGCCCTGAGCCACGCATGTCGGCCAAGCGCTGGACGGACGCGCGGAAGGCGCGGACCCTGGCACTGTTCATCCATGGTGTGATGGCGTCCCAACGGCCCAGGCAAGGACAACGGGCACCATCGGTCAGGTCACCTCGTGCGGTCCCCGCGCCGGCGGGGGTGGTCCGTAGTCGTCGCGCCGTCCGTCGGCGACGACCTGGTGGTCCCCGCGCAGGCGGGGGTGTATCGGAGGCCGGTAAGGCCGTCGAGGTCACCGACAAGTGGTCCCCGCGCAGGCGGGGGTGGTCCGAGGACCGACGCGTTCGGCCGCCCGGCCACCGCGTGGTCCCCGCGCAGGCGGGGGTGGTCCCGACGGCACCTGGGAGGTGCCCGGACAGCCAGGGTGCTCCCCGCGCGGGCGGGGGTCTTCCGCTCGAACCCTTCGCAGCGGTCATCTTGATGTAGCGTTCCCCGCGCAGGCGGGGGTGGACCGCGTCTCGCCGCGCTCATGTCGGGAGTCGGCGCTTGTCCCCGCGCAGGCGGGGGTCTTCCGGAGTCCACCGAGCACCACCACCGGCTCACTGGGCGTTCCCCGCGCGGGCGGGGGTGGACCGCAGTGGGGCGACCTGCTCGCCGCCATCGGCGGTGTTCCCCGCGCAGGCGGGGGTGGCCCGATCGGGTGGCACTTCGGCGGCTGCGCCGGGGGCCGCTCCCCGCGAGGCGGGGGTGTTCCGATCGAGATCCTCGGCGCCTTCGGCGTGCCCGATCGTTCCCCGCGCGGGCGGGGGTTTGTCGGGGGATGCCGCGTCGGGGCCGTCCTCGGGACGGAAGGCGACGAGGGTGAGACCGTCGAAGTCGACGGGTGTCCGCCGGCGTTCGCCGGCCGTGCGCAGGGTGTAGCCCTGTTCGTTGTCGTCCGGATGGACGAGTACCGCCGCGCCCGCTCCGATGGAGGCGCTGACCACGCGCCAGAGCTCGTCGCGGACCCGTGCCGAGAGAGTGCCGACGTACATGCCGGGTGTGGGTTCGATCATCCAACGGGTGAGTGCGCCGCGGACATGGTCCGGGACGGCTGTGGTGGTGAGGACGGTCATGGACGGCACGGGTCGTCCCCTTCTCCTTGACTCTCAGTGGGCCGCGTCGAGTTCGTCCTGCGGGGAGGCCCCCGGCGCGTGGCTCACGCCCGCGGGGACCGAGCCGACCTCCGGGTCCCACAGGTTGACCAGTTCCACCGCGTGGCCTTCGGGCAGGGGGGTGGCCTCGTCCGGTGCCAGGAGGGACTGGATGTCGGCCACGATCCGCGGCAGCAGCCTGTACAGGCGCAGTTGCTCGCGGAAGCCCCGCCGGGCCATCGCCTCGGGGTGCGGCGAGTCGTGCAGGGAGAAGGCGAGCGGGATGGTGAGTTCGGCCTTGTAGAGGTCGGCGATGTCGTAGACGAGGGCGTGCTGCTTCCCCTGGTGGACGAAGCCGAGCGCGGGCGAGCAGCCCAGAGCGACGATGGCCGCGTGGACGATCCCGTACAGGCAGGTGTTGGCCGAGGAGAGGGCGAGGTTGACGGGGTCCTGTTCGTCCCATGAGGCGGGGTCGTAGCTGCGCCGGAAGCGGCCGACCCGGTGCTGTTGGGCGAGCAGCTTGTAGAGCGCCTTGACCCGTTGGCCTTCCAGACCTCTCAGTTTGTTCAGCGGGGTGCTTGGCGGAACGGGGATGTTGAAGCGCTTGAGGTACATGTGCTGGGCTACGGCAAGGCGTCGCTCCGGGTCGCTCCACTGGTGGACCTGGTGTTCCAGCCATCGGGTGGTCAGTGCGTCGGACGTGGTCGCCGAATAGCAGCGGACGCCGCCCGATCCGGTGCACACCACGGTGGTGCCGTGGCGGGCGAAGGTGGCCATCGCGGGCTGGGTGATGGAGGTGCCGGGGCCGAGCAGTACGCAGCTCAGGGCCGCGGTGGGCAGGTAGACCCGGGTGGTGTCGCCGTCGGCGGTGGTCGTTTCGGCGCAGACACCCGTGTCGTCCTGCACGATGCGGACGACGTCCGCGTACAGGAACGACAGCGAGTCGCCGACCCTGGGGAGCATCGCGAGGGTCGGGGCGGCGATGCGGCGTCTGGCGGAGTTCTTGCCGCGGGCGGAGGCGGTGCCGGTCAGGGCGGTGTCGGTCATGGCGGTGTCGGTCATGGCGATGGCCTCAGGCGGCCGGACCGGCGGGGGCGAGGCTGAGCAGTCCGCAGCCGTAGGACTTGCTGCGGCCGATGCCGTTGAGGAGCGCGTGGCGCAGCGCTTCGGCGTCGCGGATCGTCGCGGTGCCGTCGAAGCGTGTGCCCTGGTGATGGACCGCCACCCTGTCCTTGCGGGCACCGCCGGCGGGACCGTGCCAGGCGGTGAGGGCGTCCGCGGTGTCGGACAGCAGGGTGTGGAGGGTGAGTCCGGCCTTCTGCGCCTGGGTGGACCACCACTGGTCGGCCTCGGGGCCCCGGAGGACGATGGCCTGCTTCCAGCGGCCCTCCGTGCTGTTGCGTCCGCAGCGTTTGACGGCGTTGCCGAGCAGCCGGTAGCGGACGGGGAGCCCGGGGCGCAGGGCGTCGAGCAGGGGCGTCAGCTCCCTGGTGCGGGCCTCCGCGTACGCGCCGGGCAGACGGCTGGTGTCGGGGGCCGTCCGGGTCTGCACGAGCAGTGCGGGGGCTCCGGTGCCGTCGTGGTCGAGGCGGAAGAGGAGACCGGCGCGGGCACGGGGGCTGTCGCCCAGTCCGTCGGGGACGAGGGTCATGACCCGTCGGTGCAGGGCTGCGGCGTCCCTGAGGTCGTGCTGGACCGCCCGGCTGGCGGGGTTGAGGCTCAGCTTGGTGAGCCAGGCCGTCGCGGGGCCGACGACGTCCGGGTCGGTCGGTGCGGCAGGGGCGGCGTGCGGGGTGGTGGTCATGCGTCGGTCCCTTCTGTTGCGGGCGGTTGCGCGTAGGCGAGGAGCGCGTCGAGGTATTCGGGGCCGTACCCCTTGCACAGATGGGCGGGGAGTCGGCAGCTGGTCGTGTACGAGGGACGGCTCCGGTACGCGCGGTCGCGGGGGCGCAGGCGGACGGGGTCGTCGTTGAGCGTGGTGACGGCCGCCCGGGAGGACGCCGGTGCCGGGAATCCGGGCGGGAAGGGGGTGTCGGCCGTGAACCGTACGGAGACGGTCTCCTCCGGGTCCGCGTCCGGTGCCGGGTGGTGCGGGGTGCCGGGGCGGGGGCGGGCCAGCGGCACGCGTGCGAGAAGTTCGGTGACCGGGTCGGGCACACGGGCGGCGAGCACGAGTGCCGCGCCGGGCGGACAGGAGCGGCGGCCGAGGTGCAGGGGCCAGTGCGGGGCGGCGAGCGCCCGGGCGCAGGCGGTGGTGAGTCCGGCGGCGTCCGGGGCGCCGGGCGCGGTGACCGCGACGGTGAACACCGCGTCGGCCAGGTAATGCCGCTCGGAGACGATGGTGGTCTGCCCGGCGCCGCGCCGCCCGCCCTTGGCGGTGGGTACGGTGCGATGGGCGGGCAGGCCCCCTCCGACGGTGTGGAAGTCACGCATGCGCACGCCGGGACGGTCGTGACGCACGGTGAACCGCAGCTGTCCGAGGCGGCTGAACGGCGTCGGTTCCCCGTCGCCCGCCGGATCGGTGACGGCCTCGTCCCGGGAGATGCCGAGGGCCGAGGCGATCATGCCGATGAGGCCCGAGCGGGTGGGGTGGGCGACGGTGTCCCGGTCGTTGAACGCGCTGTGCTCACCCCAGGATTGCAGGGGCCCGCCGAGCTGGATGAGGAAGCCGGTCACGCCGCGACACCCCCGGTCCCGGGCAAGGCCGCCGCCACGGCACGGGACACCAGCGCGGGATAGGACGCGACCCGGCCGCCCAGGGATTCGTGGCTGGTGTCGTCCACCCCGGCGTGCGCCCGGTACACGGCGCCGGTGTCGCCGAGGAGCGTGTTGACCCTGGCCGCGTAGGTCGTGAGAGCGGCGCGGGACGGCTCCGCCCAGCCGGTGCGGCCGGCCTGCACCGGCTGCTCGAAGGCCGCGGCGAGGGAGACGGGGCGGTCGGACCGGACCACGACGTGCACCAGGTCGGGGATGCTGTGGGGGGCGGTCGAGTTCTTCTTGGCCGAGGGCATGCTCTGGATGAACTCGGTCAGGAACGCCTCGGCGAGTTCGCGCGCCATCCGCGGGTCGCCCACGTTGCGGGTGAGGTCGAGCAGGTCGAGCGTGGCGTACCGATAGAAGACGCCGCTGCTGTACTCGCCGGTGTTCATGTGGGCGCTGCCGGCGTCGGTGGCCCATTGGTCGACGTCGTCCACCGCGGTGAAGAAGTCCGCCTGCACCGAGGTGCTGTGCGTGGTGAACGCGTGGGCGACCTGCACCGCGCCGTCGACTCCCGCGCCCGGGATCTCCGCCAGCATCCGGCCGAAGAGGGCGATGGAGCCGTTGCGGGAGCGCAGGATCTCGTGGATGGCGTCCTTGGGGAGCGCGGGCTTGGCCGCCGCCTTGGTCCCGAGGACCTTCTCCAGCTTGTCGCGGTGCTTCTCCGCGAGGTCGGCGAGGGAGCCGGCCGCCTCGTCGGGCAGGAACAGCAAGGAGGCGGTGGTGTCGTTGTTCTCCAGGTCGAGTTTGGACTCGGTCGAGGTGATGACCTGGACGCCGGCCAGCTCGGCCAGCTCCTCGGGCCAGCCCCTCTCGACGAGGTTCTTGGCCACCTGGAGCGGCAGCCGCCGGGTACGGCGGGCCTTGTGACCGATCCTGGCCTCCACCGCGAGCCGGGTGGGCCTCTTCCATGCCTGGCTGGAGACGCGGGTACGCGTGGTGCCGCCGAACGTGACGGTCTTCGGCGAGCCGAGATCGTCCCGATTGACGTTGCTGAACGGCAGCGTCTGGAGGATGTGCACATCCACGTAACGCGGGGCCGGCTCGGGTGCGTGGGTCGTCGGGTGTGCGGGGGTCTGCTGGGGTGCGGGGGTCGTCGGGGCCTGGGCCGTCGCGGTGTCCTGCGTCGTCATGTCGCGGTTCCTGGTTCTGTGTGCGGGGTGGGAAAGGGCCTGGTCAGGCGGGCCGCTCGGCGCGGCGAAGGGTGCGGTAGTAGTCCTCCAGCCAGCGGGTGGCGATGTCGTCGCGGCGGCCGGGCCACCGGACGAGGTCCCGCAGGAGGCGTCCGTAGTCGACGGAGACGTCCGCGGAGCCGAGCCGGCGCAGCACGGCGGGCAGCATGCGGTGCAGCCCCTCGATGTCCTGGCGTACGAGCAGGTGCAGTCGTTGCTCGGCGCCGTCCGCCTTGGACGTGTCCGCCGTCCGCTGCTTCGTGTCGCCGGTCGCCGGGGTGTTGTGGCGGACGCGACGGGCGGTGAGCTGGGCCATGCTCTCCCCCAGGCTCGTCCCCCAGGAGACCTTCGGCTGTGTCGCCGGGGCGCCGGTGGGGGCGGCCGACGCCGGTCGGCCCGGGGGCGAACCGGTGCCGGCCCCCGGTTCGACGGCTGCTCCCTCCGTTGCCCCCTCCATTCCGGCCGGTCGGACATCCGTTCCGGCCGGTCGGTCACCGGTTCCGGCCTGGCCGTCCGCGGCGCGCCGGGCATCCTCGTCGGCGCGGCGTTCCGCGCGGGGGCGAGCGGCGATCAGCGCGGCCACCGCGTAGTAGGCGCGCTTCTCGGCGGCGGGCGCGTGGTCGGGGACGAGCCCGCCGCGCAGGAGGGCGGCGTGCGTCCGGGCGGGGACCTCGTTCACGGGGCGTGCCAGGCCGGCCCGCAACGCCTGCTGGGCACCGGGGCGCCGGCACACCTCGCGCACGCGCGCGACGAAGGTGTCGAACGGAGCGAGTGTCTCGTGGCGCGGTACGGGCGGTGGGGTGCTGTCGGGCTGAGCGCAGACGATCAATGACGAGCCGTCGGAACGACGGGTGCTGCCGGGGGTCGGTGTGCCGTTTTCGTCGATGGTGAACTGCATGGGTCCTACTTCCGGAAGGGAGGAGCCGATGCCCGCGCATCGCGTGCGCGAGGCCGCCGCAGGTGCCGGTGGGGGCCGGGCGGGCAGGCGGGTGCGGGTCGGGCGGGGTGCCGGTGTGGATCAGGGGCGAGGGGCGAGGAGACTGCTGACCAGGCCGCGGGCGTCCTCCCGCGCTCTGGCACCGCGCGGCTGGGCCGCCACGGGTGCCGTCGTCTCGTCGAAGACCCGTAGCGCGATCCGGCCGAACGAGGGCAGGGCGCTGGAGAAGTCCTCGGCGTCCAGTGAGTCCCAGAAGCACTCTTCGGCCGCCGGCCAGTACGCCGCCAGCGCCGCTTCGGGCCAGGGCCCGCTGCCCTTGTCCCTGCCCTTGCCCTGCTTCGCCCGTCCACCCGCCTTGTCGCCGGTGAACGGCAGTGTGTACGCCCGCCAGGCGGTCCGCAGCGCGGTTTCCAGCCGCCAGGCGGCCTGTTCCGCTGCCTGGCGGCCTTCCTTGACGCCCAGGGCCAGTCGCGAGTCGGCCTGCGCGCCGGAGGAGGCGAGGAGCGGGAACAGCGGCGGGGTCACGGCGCTGAAGTGGGTACGGTCCCGGGTCTGACCGTCCTGGTCGAATCCGTGCGCGACGACCCGCAGATGCCGGAACGTGTCCTCGGGCAGCTGCCCCCCGGTGAGCCCTTCGAAGATCAGCGGCCTTCGGCTCGTACCACCCCGGTCCTGAAGGATCAGCCCGTCCAGATCCCGCCACAAGGCCCGCTCCGCGTCCGCCTTGCGGGGGTGCGGCGTGCCGTCCTTGGCCTCGTCCCAGATGAGGTACGGGTCCCGGACCGGCGGCCGGTTGGGACGCAGCGCCCAGGTGATCATCGCGTCCACGGCCCTCGTCCCGTCCGGGGAGGGCTTCAGCAGGACGGCGTGCTGGTGCTGCCCGGTCAGCATCGCCAGCGGGCCGGCCGCAGGCTCCGGCACCTGGAGGGGCGCCAGGGGGCGGCTGTCCTCCCACGGGCAGACGTCGTCCGATGCCGGGCGGGACGACGGCCAGGCGCCCGGGTCGGGAATGCCCAGGAGCAGCGATTCGTACAGGTTTCGGCCCAGGGGGTGGTAGGACAGCACCCGCCGCAGCGGCCCTGCCATCGTGTTGCCGTACCGCTCACCGTCGACGGTACGGGGCAGGCACTGTCCCGACGGCCCGTAGTACAGCTGGGCGAGGAGGTGCAATACGGCTTCACCGGAGGGGATCGGGGAGGGCTGGTCGTCCGTGAAGTGCCCGAAGAAGACCTGGTTGTTGCCCGAAGGGCGGCCCAGCACCAGCTTGTTGATTCCCGAAGTGGAGGCACACTGCTCTGCGAGCCGGGGGTCCTGAAGGAAGGGGCGTGCGGGGTCGTACAGCCCCAGCCCGTCCGCGCATCCGTCGAAGTACTTCTCCACACTGCCGGGCGGGAACGCCCCCTCGGACGCCAGCAGTTCGTACCGTCGGTCCAGCCACGCGTCCACACCGTCGTCGGCACGGTCGAGAGCCGTGATGCGTGCCGCCATCGCACACAGCACACGCATCAGTCCCGACGCCGCGGGGGGCAGCCCCACTCCCAGTCCCTGGAACTCGTGGGCGCGTAAGAAGAGTTCGCGCAGGCCGACCCGTTCCGTCGCACCGTCGCGTGTCAGCACGGGCAGCCAGGGGCGCAGGTCGAGGGAGTAGCGGGCGTCATCGACGGCGGCGGAAGACATGGAGAACGGCACCCCGAATCGGCAGGAGGCGGAACCAGCGGGTGGGAACGGCACCGGACAGGCCGTACCCTGAGGAACCTCCGCGGTCGGCGGAGAGACTCCGCGAGGGCGGAGGTGAACCGGTGTTGGCTGAGGTCGGAACCCAGGTCGGCATGGTCTCCCCGCGCAGGCGGGGGTCTGCCGCCGCTCCCACCCGCTGGATGCGGGCCGGATCGCAATGCGTCGGCTCCGATGAAGATGACAGTACGACAGGTGGATCTCCCTTCGCAGGGAAACTCCAATGTGTTCGCTGACGTAGGTGAAGACGATCACACGAGGCGTTCGGTCACCAGCCCGAGCGCATGGTCGTAAGTGATCCGCACGTCCCCCACCGTCGCTCCCACCGTGCGGCCCTCCCCTGTGAAGCGGTGCGGCAGGAGCACCAGGCGGGCCAGTCGCGGCTCCGTGCTCCAGGAGGCGGGTGGTCGATGCTCCGGGCCGCACGAGGCACGCCACGCGCCATGGGCCAGGGGGGCGACACGGCCGAGCAGTTCACGGACCTCGTGCACGGTGAACCGCCCGCCCGGCCCGCTGCCGGACTCGGGCAGGGGTTCGGTGCGTCCCTCGTCCAGCCACCGTCCCGCCTCGTCCTCGAACACGGGCAGGACCTGCACGGATTCGGCCCCCAGGCGCGTGCGGACCAGTTCCTCGTCGGCGTCACTGGTGGTGAGGGAGTGCAGCGAGGTGACCTTGCGGGGAGGCGGCAGAGCCACCATGTCCGCCAGGGAGGTGCGCGCCATGTCCTCGGCCAGACGCTCGAAGTCCCGCTCCATCAACCGCTCGGGGGCCGCTGTGGGGAAGTCCTCCGCGTACACACCGTCGACCAGTCCCTGTACGTCCTCCGGTACGGCGACGGGCGCGCCCTCGCGCTGCGCGAGCAGTTCGAACGTGCGGTGCAACAAGGACGGCGTGTACACCTCGCCCCACGCCCTCGGCACGGTCGGCTCGCCCTTCTCCCCCACCGGGGCGAGAACGACGAGTCGCGGGCCGTGCGCCCAGGCGGGACGGGGCGGGGCGGGGTTCCGGTGGCGCCAGATCCGGCCCGCCCGCTGCAGGAGCATCGCCATGGGTGCCAGGTCCGAGACGATCACGTCGAAATCCAGGTCGAGCGACTGCTCGATGACCTGGGTGGCCACGAGCACCGCCCCACGGGGACCGGTCGGCCGCCGGACCTGCGGCTTGTCCGTACGGCCGAACCATGACTCGGCCTCGGCGGTGATCGACGCGCGCCGACGGGCGGGAAACCGGGCGTGGAGCAGTCGCAGCCGGGGCCCGGCCGAGGCGTCGCGACGCTCCGTGTCCTCGTCCGCACGGTCGTCCCACCCTCGGTAGCCGGCGCCGTAGCGCTCCCGGTAGTGGGCGCGGAGGGCGTCGAAGGTCTGCTGCGCCTCGGCGACGGTCGTACAGATGACGGCCGCGCAGCCGCCCGCGTCGGCGACGTCCTCCAGCGTGTCCAGCAGCGTGGCGATCCGCCCGTCCGCAACGGCCGGATCATAGGTGTGCCGGACCCGGCGGACCTCGACGTCGAGGGCACGGCGCTGTTCGCTGACGATGGGTGCGGCGGGTTCGATGATCGCGGTGCCGTCCGCGGAGGCGTAGACCCATCCGGGGTAGGAGGGCGTGGGCAGTGCGCGCCCCTCGGCCGACGGGTCGGCGCCGGACAGATAGGCGCGCAGCGCGCCGCGCGCGATGTCCCCGGTCAGCGTCGCGGACAGCAGTACGACGGGGACTCCGAGGGCTCCGAGCCACTCCAGCAGGCGCAGCATCAGGGCGTGGGTGTAGGCGTCGTAGGCGTGGGCCTCGTCGATCACCACCGTCTTCCCGGAGAGGCCGAGGTGGCGTAACGCGTTCCTCTTGAGGGGCAGCACACCCATCAGTGCCTGGTCGATCGTGCCGACGGCCAGAGGGGCGAGGATGCCCCGGCCACGGCTGCGCAGCCAGCGGCCGGCCTCGACCGAGACCCCGGAGGTTCTGGCGGTGCCGGAGGTCCCGGCCGTCCTGGCCGTCCCGGCGACCGTGGCAGCACCGGGGACGGCGGGGTCGTGGTCGGACAGCACGCGCGGCTCGACCGTCCGGGGCCCGGGTCGAGGCGCCTGGCCCCCGGCGTAGGGGGCGTAGAGATCCGCCGCGCCGTGCAGGAGGGTGAGCTGGGAGGACGCCGACAGGTTCCGGCGCGCGAAGTCGACGAGGCGGCCGTACATCTGGTTCGCCGTGGCCTGGGTGGGCAGGGCGAAGAACACCCCACCGGAACCGCTTGCGGCACCCATCACCGACGCGGCGTACAGCGCGGTCTCGGTCTTGCCCTCTCCGGTGGGTGCGGTGACGAGGAGGATGCCGGGTCCGCCCAGGCGCGCACCGGTCAGTCCCTTCTCGACGCTCAGCTGCAAGGGGTGCGGCGTTGCGATGCCGGGGAACAGGTCACGGAATCCGCCGTCCCTGAACGCGATGCTTCCCAGGCCCGCGTCTTCGAGCAGCGCCGGCGCGAGTCGTTCCATACGGCCGGCGTGGGCGGTGAGGACCTGCGGGGACCCGAGGTCGGCGATGCCCGCGAGAGCCTTTTGCTGATCGGAGATGACGTGCTCCTGACTGGCGATCCAGTCCGAGACGATCACCACGCCGGCGAGTACCACCGCCTCCGCCACGGGCAGCGCCCGGGACGTGGGGGTCGGCGGGCGGCCGAGCACGTCGTACAAGGCCCGCACGTGCTCCTTCCGCTGCTCGGCCCACTCCCCCGCCCCCAACTCGGGCAGCCGCCACAGCGGGTCGCGCAGGTCCCCTGGCTCGTTGTCCCGGGGGTAGCGGCCGTGGTGGCCGCCGAGCACCTGGGACATCTGCGTGAGGAGCAGCGCGGCGGGGCGTCCGGACTGCGGATAGCCGAGCGCGATCAGCAACGAGGGCAGCGCCGCATGGGTGGCGTACTCATGCCGCAACCGAGCCGTCCCGCTGTCCGCGCCGCGATCGTGTGCGTACTCCGGTTCCCCGAGGAAGGCACGATGAGCGACACGGGTCTTGAGGATCATGTCCTGGAACTGAGGCGTGATCTTGCCCAGGTCATGCAGACCGGCCCAGAACATCACCTGGGCGCGGGCGTCCTCCAGGCCGAGCCCCAAGGAAGCGGCTATGCGCCGCCGTTGGGTCCCACTCAGCACCAGGTCCCACACGGCCCCGCAGACGAAGGCCGTGTCGACGAGGTGAAGGACGACCGGATACGGCTCGTCCAACCCTTCCGACTTCCCCTGAACCCGCGCATCGACCACGGCACCCTCCTCGGCGAACTCTGTTGCCGAAAGTCCACCACACAGCACTGACAATGCCTCCACCGACGGGCCCAACGAGACTGTGACCAGCGGGAATTCACGGCTCACCGACGTTCCTGGCCGTGTGCGCGAACGGCCTGACCGCCGACCGGGACATCTGCCACTATGAGGGCATGCCGAACGACCACCAGGCAGGCAAAGGAACGGCAAAGCGCCCGTGACGCCCCAGGTCAGGAAGTGTGGTCCCCGCGCAGGCGGGGGTGTTCCGGCCCACTCGTCGCCCTCCTCGTCCGTCTCCTCGTGGTCCCCGCGCAGGCGGGGGTGTTCCGGTCGGCGGCTGGCTGGTGCCGACGCTCCGCCTGTGGTCCCCGCGCAGGCGGGGGTGTTCCGACCCCGGAGGGAATCACGGACGGGCAGACCTCGTGGTCCCCGCGCAGGCGGGGGTGTTCCGTTCAAGCGGGCGCGACGGGTGCTTTCCGGAGGATGGTCCCCGCGCGGGCGGGGGTGTTCCGGCCGAGCGGCGCGCGGCGGGCAAGACCGCGGCGTGGTCCCCGCGCGGGGTGGGGGTGGGGCTCCGTGCGGGGTCGGGGCGCGCGTCAGTCCGGAGTGGAGCGGGAGCCGGTGCCGCCCGGTTCGACGGGGGCCCACGAGGGTTTCGCCGATGCCTCCGCCGGGTCCGGTTCGGCCAGCGTGAGGCCCCACGTGTCGTCGTCGCCGACGCGGGCCTCGATCTCCTTCACCTGGCCGCTCTCCGCGAAGTACAGGACCACGACCTGTCGTGTGGAGCCCTCGTCGTAGAAGTCGGCCGTCACCTCGCCACGGGCCGCGACGCCGAACGTACTGACCCAGTTGCGTGCCGTGGCCGCCGCGGACGTGTCGTCCACGGCGAGGTCGGCCAGCGCCTCGTCGTCACCGTCGGCGAGGCGCCACACCGCCTGCTGCACCACGTCGAGGCTCCCCCGCGAGGGGTAGCCCACCACGCGCAGCGGCTCATGGCCGGCGTAGTCGCTCTGGTAGGCCAGGTACTCGTCCGGGGCGCAGGCGCTCAGGAGCGGGCCCGTCGCCACGGCGAGGGCCAGGGCCATCGCGGTCCTTGCCGATGGGCGCTCACCGGGAACGGGACGGGATCTGCGCATGGCTGGAGGTGCCTTCGGTCGGGGGCGGTGAGGAGGCCGGTGAGGGGACGCGTCACCACGAGCCGGCCGTCGTCCCCGGAGACGGCCAGGGCACCCCGTCCGGTTCCGGCCGCGGCGGAACGGTTACCTGGATCACTGCGCGGCCGGCGCCCCGGACGAGGCGGCACTGTCAGACCGATGGGCCACGCTGGTCCCATGCTGACTCTCAGTGCCACGGACGAACTGGCCGTCGACGTCACCGGCGCGATCCGCTCGGGTGATCCCGGCGCGCTCCGGCTGCTGCTCGCCGAACACCCCGGCCTGGCCGCTGCCACGATCAGGGAGACGCGCGAGGACCGCGGTCCGGGCGTGCGGAGCCTGCTGCACATCGCGGCCGACTGGCCCGGCCACTTCCCGGGCGGGCCGCAGGTCGTGGCCGTTCTCGTCGCCGCGGGCGCCGATCCCGACGCCCGCTTCGCCGGTCACCACCGCGAGACGCCGCTGCACTGGGCCGCGAGCAACGACGACGTCCCCCTCCTCGACGCCCTCGTGCGGGCCGGGGCCGACATCGAGGCGTCCGGCGCGGTGATCGGGGGCGGCACCCCGCTCGCCGACGCCCGGGGCTTCGGTCAGTGGCGCGCGGCCCGCCGGCTCGTCGAGCACGGGGCGCGGGTCGACCTCCAGGACGCCGCGACCCTCGGCCTCCTCGACCGGGTCGAGGCGTATGCCACCGCCCCTGTGCCGCCGACGCCCGAGGAGATCACCAGCGCCTTCTGGGGCGCCTGCCACGGCGGGCACCTGCCGGCCGTCGAGTACCTGCACCGGTACGGCCCGGACATCGACTGGATCGGCTACGACGGCATGACGCCCCTCGGCGTCGCCCGCGCCCACGGAGCCGACGAGGTGGTCCACTGGCTGACCGCACGGGGAGCCACGGCCGGCCCGGCCGGCCAGGCCCGTGCCGACGGTGGCGCGCGGCCATGAGGCGCACGACGGCGGGGCGCTCAGCGGGCCGGGCCGGGGCGCCGCGCGGGGCCCGGCACGAGGGCCCGGTCGCGGTCCTGGGCCCACAGCGAGCGCACATGGCCCAGGTGGCGGGCCATGCACTCCTCGGCCGCCGCCGAGTCGCCCGACAGCATGAGGTCGAGCAGTTCGTGGTGCTCCTGCGCCGAGGCGACGAGCATGCCGCGCTCGTCGAGAGCCGTCAGGCCGTACAGACGCGAGCGCTTGCGCAGGTCGCCCACGGTCTCCACCAGGCGGTCGTTGCCGCTGAGGGCCAGCAGGGAGAGGTGGAAGCGGCGGTCGGCGTCGAGATAGCCGATCAGGTCGTGGTCACGGGCGCTGGTCACGATCTCCTCGGCGACCGGCCGGAGTTCCTCCAGCTGGTGGCGCGTGGCGGAGCCGGTGATGGCACCGATGGTCGGCACCTCGATGAGCGCGCGCAGCGCGGTGTACTGGTCGAGGTCGCGTTCGCTGACCTCGGTGATCCGGAAGCCCTTGTTGCGTACGGGCTCGACGAGGCCCTCCCGGGCCAGGTCGAGCATCGCCTCGCGCACGGGGGTCGCGGAGATGCCGAAGTCGGCGGCGAGCGCGGGCGCCGAATACACCTGCCCGGGGCGCAGTTCGCCCGCGATCAGCGCGGCACGCAGGGCGTGGGCGACCTGGTCGCGGAGGCGCTCCTGGGTGGTGATCAGGTTGTGCTGCTTCAGGTGGCCACCCATGGCGCTACCTCCGTGACTGCGTGACAGGTCTGCGTACGATCTCACGGGCTCACGGACGTCAGAGCAGGAAGCCCGCCGGGAAGGGGTCCGACGGGTCCAGGAAGTACTGCGCGGTGCCGGTGATCCAGGCGCGTCCGGTGACCGCGGGCACGACGGCGGGCAGGCCGCCGACGGTGGTCTCCGCGAGGAGCCGGCCGGTGAACCGCGTACCGATGAAGGACTCGTTGACGAAGTCGCGGTCGAGCGGCAGTTCGCCGCGGGCGTGCAGTTGGGCCATTCGCGCGGAGGTTCCGGTGCCGCAGGGCGAGCGGTCGAACCAGCCCGGGTGGATGGCCATGGCGTGCCGGGAGCGGACCGCGTCCGAGCCGGGTGCGATCAGGTAGACGTGCTTGACGCCGCCGATCCCGGGGTCCTCGGGATGGACGGGGCGGTCCGCGGCCTCGATGGCGTCCATGATGGCGAGCCCGGCGGTGAGCAGGTCGTCCTTGTGGGCCCGGTCGAAGGGCAGTCCGAGGGCGTCGAGCGCGACGAAGGCGTAGAAGTTGCCGCCGTACGCCAGGTCGTAGGTGACGGTGCCGAATCCGGGGACGTGCACCTTGCGGTCGAGGGCCGCGCAGAAGGCGGGGACGTTGGTGAGGGTGACGGACCTGGCCTCGCCGTCCTCCACGCGGACGTCCACGGAGACGAGCCCGGCCGGGGTGTCGAGGCGGACGGTGGTGACCGGTTCCGTGACCGGCACCATGCCGGTCTCGACGAGGACCGTGGCGACGCCGATGGTGCCGTGACCGCACATCGGCAGCAGCCCGGAGACCTCGATGAAGAGGACGCCGTAATCGGCGTCGGGGCGGGTGGGCGGCTGGAGGACGGCGCCGCTCATCGCGGCGTGGCCGCGCGGTTCGTACATGAGCAGGGTGCGGATGTGGTCGAGGCGCGTGGCGAAGTGCTCACGCCGTTCGGCCATGGTGGCGCCGGGGACGACGCCGACGCCGCCGGTGATCACGCGGGTCGGCATGCCCTCGGTGTGCGAGTCGACGGCGTGGTAGACGTGTCGGGTCCGCATGTCAGTGGAGTCCTTCCGCGAGCGCCTTCTCGGTCGCCGCCCTTACGGCGGCCTCCTGGGCGCTGTCGAGCGGGGTGCGGGGCGGCCGCGTGGGGCCGCCGGGGAGGCCGGCGAGGTCCATGGAGAGTTTGATCGCCTGGACGAAGTCGGTCTTGGAGTCCCAGCGCAGCAAGGGGTGGAGCGAGCGGTACAGGGGCAGCGCGGTGTCCAGGTCACGGGCTGCGGCGGCGCGGTAGAGGGCGACGCACGCGGTGGGCAGGGCGTTGGGGTAGCCGGCGACCCAGCCCACGGCGCCGGCCATGGCCAGCTCCAGCAGTACGTCGTCGGCGCCGATCAACAGGTCGAGTCCGGGGGCCAGTTCGCCGATCTCGTAGGCACGGCGGGTGTCTCCGCTGAACTCCTTGACGGCGACGACGCTGCCGTCGCCGTGCAGCCGCGCGAGCAGGTCCGGGGTGAGGTCGACCTTGGTGTCGTAGGGGTTGTTGTACGCGACGACCGGCACGCCCGACCGGGCGACCTCGGCGTAGTGGGCCCGTACGGAGCGCTCGTCGGCGCGGTAGGCGTTGGGCGGCAGCAGCAGGACGCTGCCGGCACCCGACTCGGCGGCCTGGTCGGCCCAGCGGCGGGCCTCGGCGCTGCCGTAGGCGGAGACGCCCGGCATGACGCGGGCCCCGTCGCCCGCTGCTTCGACGGCGACGCGCACGACGCGGGCCCGTTCGTCGTCGGTGAGTGTCTGGTACTCGCCGAGCGAGCCGTTGGGGACGACACCGTCGCAGCCGGCGGCGATGAGCCGGGCGACGTGCTCGGCGTAGGCGTCGTAGTCGACGGAGAGGTCGGCGCGCAGCGGCAGGGCGGTGGCGACCATGATGCCGTGCCAGGGGCGGGGGCGGGTGTCGGCGTTCATCATTCAGCTCCTGGTGGTTGTGCCAGATGACGCAGGGGGACGGGGCAGGAGAGCGGGCGCCGGTCGGGCGCGGGGTCCTCGCCGGCGAGGCGGGCGACGGCCTGTCCGCACATCCGGCCCTGGCACCAGCCCATCCCGGCGCGGGTGAGGAGTTTGACGGTGCGGGCGTCGTGGGCGCCGAGCTCCGAGACGGCCTGCCGGATCCGGCCGGCCGGGACCTCCTCGCAGCGGCACACCTCGGTGGTGGCGTCGAGCCAGTCGGTCCAGCCGGGGCCGGGCCGGTGGGCGGTGGCCATGGCGTCGGCGAACGCCCGCAGCCGGGCGCGCCGACGGGACAGGGCGGCGAGCGCGGCGGGGCGGACGCCGGGCGGGGCGGCGGGTGTACGGGGGCGGGGCGGCGCGGCGCGCAGGTCGCGTGCGATGTCGAGGGCGGCGATCCGGCCTTCGGTGAGGGCCAGTTCGGCGCCGCCGATGCCGCCGGTCTCACCGGCCGCCCAGACACCGGGGACGGAGGTACGCTGCCGGTCGTCCAGCTCCAGGGCGGGCGTTCCGTCGGGGGCCCGGCGGGTGGCGCAGCCCAGGCCGGTGGCCAGCTCCAGCTGCGGTACCAGGCCGTGTCCGACGGCGAGCGCGTCACAGGGGATGCGGCGTGCGCTCCCGGGCAGGGGGCGCCAGTCGTGGTCCAGCCGCATGACGGTGACGGCTTCCACGCGGCCGGTGCCGTGGGCGGCGGTGACGGCGTGCCGGCCCAGCAGCCGGGTGGTGCGGCGCAGGAGGGCGGTGCCGTGGACGACGCCTTCGGCCAGCTTGCCGGGGTTGCGCACGAGGGCGGGGAGATGACGGGCGTACGCGGGGTAGCCGGCCGCCTCGACGACGGCGGGCACCCGGACCCCGGCGTCGGCCAGCGACCGGGCGACGGCGAGGAGCAGGGGGCCGCTGCCCGCGACGACGGTACGGCGGCCGGGTGTCACGAGACCGGACTTGAGCATCGCCTGGGCCCCGCCCGCTCCCACCACTCCGGGCAGCGTCCAGCCGGGGAAGGGAAGTTGCCGTTCGTATGCCCCGGTGGCGAGGAGGACGGCACGGGCCCGGACCGTGGCCGGGGTCTCCTCGGGGCCGACGACGGCGTGCAGGAGCCAGGTGCCGGCGGCCTGGCGGATGTTCTCGCTGTTGCCGCTGTCGGTGTGGTCTGCGGTGTCTCTTCTGGGGCCGTGACTGTGGCTGGGGCTGTGACCGTGGCCAGGGCACGTGCTGCGGCCGCCGCCGTCGGTCGTCTCCTCGCCGCCACCGTCGGTCGTCTCCTCGCCGCCGCCGTCGGCCGTCTCCTCGCTGCCGCCGTCGCTCTCGCGTACCACCGTCCAGACATGATGGCCGGGCAGGTATCGGACGTCTCCCATGCGGCGCATGAGACGCCGCGCCACGGGATGGGCCTCGCCGAGCCCGAGGCCGGGCGCCGGGTGGCGGTAGATCTGTCCGCCCGGCCGCTCCCCCGCGTCGAGCAGGGTGACGTTCAGTCCGAGGCCGGCCGCGTCCACGGCGGCGGCGAGGCCCGCGGGGCCGGCGCCGACGATGGCGAGGTCCACCGGCTCAGGCGACGTCGTCGGCATGTCCGGTGCCCTCCTGGGTGGTGATCGTGTCGCCGGGGCGGGCCGGGACCTGGCAGGCGCGCTGGTTGGGGCGACCGTTGACGGTGGCCAGGCAGTCGTAGCAGGTGCCGATCCCGCAGAACGCGCCGCGCGGTGCGCCGCCGCGCCGGGTGGTGCGCCAGGCGAGGATGCCCGCGGACCAGAGGACGGCCGCGATGGTCTGGCCCGGCCGGGCGGTGATCGGGCGCCCGTCGAAGGTGACGGTGAAGGGCGCGGGTCTCATCGGGCGTCGCCTCCTGCTGGTCCGGAGTGGTCGGGCCCGGCGGAACGGTCCGAGCGGTCGGGCCCGGCGGGCTTCTCGAAACGGTCGGGGCGGAACGGTTCGAGGTCCAGGGCCGGCCGTTCGCCGTTCAGCGCCCCGGCGACGAGCAGGCCGGTCGCCGGTGCCAGGCCGATGCCCGCGCCCTCGTGGCCGCAGGCGTGGTGCAGGCCGGGCACGCGCGGGTCGGGACCGATGGCCGGAAGGTGGTCGGGGAGGTAGGGGCGGAAGCCGTGGTAGGCGCGGATGGCCCGCACCTCGGCCAGTGCCGGGAACAGCGCGACGGCCTGGGCGGCAAGCCGCCGCAGCGCCTCGGTGGACAGCGTCCGGTCGAAGCCGACACGCTCACGGGTGGCGCCGATCAGCACCGGCCCGGCGGGGGTGCCCTCCACCACGGCGGACGACTGGAGGGCGGCCGAACCGCTGGCCACGTCGGCGATGTAGTCCGCGGCATACACCTTGTGGCGCACGAGACGCGGCAGGGGCTCGGTCACCAGGACGAAGCCCCGGCGGGGCAGGACGGGCAGAGGGGCGCCCGCGAGTGCGGCGAGGTGACCGCCCCAGGTGCCGGTCGCGTTGACCACGGCGGGCGCGTGGAGCTCCCCCTGGGTGGTGCGTACGCCACGGATGGCGCCATCCGGGCCGGTGAGCAACGCGGTGACCTCCTCGCCGAGCCGGACGCGGGCGCCGGAGGCGCGCAGCAGCCGGGCGGCGGCAGCGGCGGGCTGGACCTGGGCGTCCTGCGGGTAGTGGAAGCCGCCGGCCAGGCCGGGTGCGAGGTGCGGTTCGAGGTCGCCCAGGGCGTCCGCCGCGATCTCGCGCACCTCGGTCCCCGCCGTCCGCTGCCCCTGGGCGAAGGCGCGCAGCGCGGTGAGGGCGGTCTCGTCGGCCGCGACGACGAGGCCGCCCTTGGGCTCGTACTCGATCTCCGGCGGGAGGGTCGCGGCGAGTTCGCGCCACAGCCTGGTGGAGAGCAGCGCGAGGGCGAGCTCGGGGCCCGCCTCCTTGTCGGAGACGAGCAGATTTCCTTCTCCGGCGCCGGTGGTGCCGCCCGCGACGGGGCCGCGGTCGACGACGGCGACGGAGAGGCCGGAGCGGCCCGCGTAGTACGCGCAGGCGGCCCCGACCACTCCGGCGCCGATGATCACGGCGTCCAGGACGTCCGGCACGGATCTCGGGTGTCTCGTGGGCACGGCAGTAATATTTCACATACCACTGTGCCTGTACAGGTGTCGTGTTCGGTCAATGTCGTTGCGCGGGGCGCGAGTTGGCGGTTCAGCCGCGCAGCGGGCCCTCGCAGGTGAAGGGTGAGGTTCCGGCTCGCCGGTCGGCCCAGATCTCCACCTCGCCGAAGGAGCAGTTCATGTCCGCGAGGTTGGTGGACGCCGCGCCGGCACGGTCGAGCAGGAAGTGGTCGACCGTCTCCGACATGTCCCGGAAGACCGCGTCCGGGTTTCCCGCGTCGGCGAGGTTCGCGGTGATCAGACCGGTGCAGACGAAACGGCGCCGGCCGGCGGTGTCACCGTTGTCCACGCAGCGCGGATCGGCGGACGTGGCCGCGGCGAAGGAGGTACGGACGGCCTCGGCCGTCGTGTCGCGCAGCCGGTCGCCGGGCGTGTAGGTGGTGTTCGGCACGAACAACTCGTCGACCTTGGCGATCTGCTGGTCGAGGAAGGCGTCGTAGTCCCGCTGCAGCGCCGCGTCCCGGCCCAGCCGGCCGCGCCAGGCGTCGAAGGCCGCCGGGTCGTCGGCGCGCAGGTGCCCGTACATCTCGCGCAGCAGCGCGGGGCGCCGCGTCCACAGGAACTCGAAGAAGGTGCCCGCGTAGCCGTAGAAGCGGAAGCCGTCCCCTGCGTAGGTGGAGTGCAGCAGCCGGTCGACGCCCATCCGCGGGCCGCCTCCCGCCGTGTCCGCGATCACGCTCCTGACCAGGGACCTGCGGACGGCGACACCGTCGTCGCGGGTGGCGCCGGCGAAGAACTCCGCCGTCCCCTCGTCCATGGCGGTGGTCCGGTCGGCCTCGTACCAGGGGCCCTCACCGAAGTAACCGGGCACCGCGAAGCGGCCGTTGAGGTAGTGGACGTACTCGTGCCGGAAGAGCTCCTCCAGGGTGAGCGAGGAGTCCTGCGGTACGCGCCGCTGGTAGGTGTAGAAGGTCGCGCCGCGCTCGATGTAGATGCCGCCGTTGTCGGTGTCCATGCCGGTCAGCAGCGGATGGTAGTTCTCGTAGTCGGCCCGGGAGGCGTACAGCACGACCGTGAGGACCGTGTTGGTGTCGCCGGCGAGCGGCGCCTCGGTCCCCAGGACCCGCTGGAACTGCGCCTTGACCTGCTTGCTCGCGTAATAGAGCTGGTCGACGGTCGCCCCGTCGAGTCCCGTGCGCACCTTGATGGCGCCGCGGTCGTAGCCGGGGGCGTACGGGAAGATCTCGCGTTCGATGTCCTCCTTGCAGACCCGGTACGGCGCGCACGCCCCGTAGAAGTTCAGCCAGGTGGCGAGCCGGGCCCACGGGGCGCTGCCCCGCCCGAAGCCGCGTACGACGGGATCGAGGAGCGCGCCGACGTCGGTCACGATGCCGGGACGGAGGGCGTCGATCTGGCCGAAGCGGCCGTACTCGGCGAGCGCGTCGCGCACGACCCATTCGTTGGGCGTTCCCTTGAGGTGGGTGTGCCCGGCGAACCTCTTGAAGGCCGCGCGGTACGTCGCGTTCTGCGTGACCACCGTGTGGAAGGCGGTGTCCCGGTTGCCGGGGTACACGCCGAGGTAGTTGACGGAGAGGGCGGCCAGGGCCGCGTTGCCCCAGGCCGGATCGCTGTGCGTGCCGGCGTGGTACTGGTCCATGGTGGCGAGCACCTTCTGGATCAGGCCCAGCTGGGAGTGGCGCAGCCCGGGTGCGCTGCCCGCGTAGAGCGCCTCGCGCAGGGTCTCGGCGTTGGTGCGGGTGATGTCGAAGGTGCGGGCGGCCGTGCCGAAGGCGTGGATGGCGCGCCGCATGGCTTCGGTGGTCGGCGGGTCGGTGACGTCGATCTCGGTGCGTGCGAAGTCGTGGTACGCCACCGCGTGGAGGTAGGTGAACAGCTCCAGCAGATGGCCGCCGTTGCGGCCGTCGTGGCCGGCGGCCAGGGCGGACGCCCGCCGGGAGACCGCCTGGACGTGGGCGTCGGACATGACCGGGGCGAGCCGGGCGTCCCAGGTCCAGATCAGGCCGCGCAGACAGCCGTCTGCGGTGACGGCCCGGTCGGTGAGGAAGTCCGCGAACGGTTCGGGGCCGAGGCGGGTGACGCCGTCCAGGGAGCAGGGCGCATACGCGGTCGCGGCCGGCCGGGCCGGGGCCCCCGGGCCGGGCACCCTGGCGTCGGTACGCCCGCCGGGGGCCGCGACGGGTCGCGGAATCCTGGCGGGTGCGGACGCGAGGCGTTCCACCTCATCGTGCGCGTCCTGGCGTGCGCCCGCCGGGGCGGGCTTCGCGGTGCCGGTGCCGGTACCGCCAGCGGTGGCGGCACCGGCGAGGGTGGTGGTGGCGGCGGTGGCGGTGGCCATCGCGTTCGGGGCGGCCATGGCGGTCGCGGATGAGATCGGGCCCGCCGGGCCGAGCAGTGTGGCGGCGGCGACGCCCGTGACGAGGAGGGTCCTGCACACGGTTCTTATCTGGGACGGCTGGGACACCAGTGCTCCTGTGTGGGAGGTGGGGAGTGGTCCGTTCAGCGGTGCCGTTCGGGTGTGAACACCCTTGCTCCAGTGGCCTGTTCGAATTCCTTGAGGAGTGCATGCCACTGCAATGTGAGCTGTAACATAGTAATGTGAAATTGCACTGACAACCCCTGTGCACACGTCAGCTGCTCGTCTGCTCGCCCACCTGCCCGTCATCCCCGGGAGCTTCCATGGCCGACAGTCCCGCACGCCCCTTCACCGGCAGTCACGATCTGTCCGTCTCCACGGAGCTGGCCCGCTTCATGGGCGGCTCATGGGCGGACACGCCGCTGCCTCCCGGCTCCCGGGTGGCGGCCCACTCCGTCACCCCCGCCCGCCGCGCCCGGCTGTCGGCCCGCTTCCCCGGGGAGCGACTGGTCATCCCCGCCGGGGAGTTGAGGATCCGCTCCAACGACTGCGACCACCGCTTCCGGCCGTACAGCGCCTACGCCTGGCTGACCGGCCTCACCGGCGAGGACCAGCCCGGGCACGTCCTCGTCATGGAACCGTACGGGCCGCGCGGCCACGAAGCAGTGCTCCACATCAGACCTCGTTCACCGCGCGGACCGGGCTCGGGGGACGAGTTCTACCGCGACCGCCGCTACGGCGAGTTCTGGGTCGGCCGTCGCCCGGACCTCGCGGAGGCCGAGCGGCTGACCGGCATCCGGTGCGTCCACCTCGACGAGGCGTCCCCGCCGCCCCCCGGCCGCGAACCCTCCACCGACCGGGAACTGGCGGCGACGCTGGCCGAGTTGCGGCTGGTCAAGGACGCATGGGAGGTCGACCAGCTCCAGCTCGCCGTCGACCACACCGCCACCGGCTTCGAGGATGTCGTACGCGCACTGCCCCAAGCCCTCGCCCACCCGCGCGGCGAGCGCTGGATCGAAGGCGTCTTCGGGCTGCGGGCCCGGGCGGAGGGCAACGGCACGGGGTACGAGACCATCGCGGCGTCCGGCGCGCACGCCTGCGTGCTGCACTGGATACGCAACGACGGTCCGCTCGACCGCGACGAGCTGCTGCTCCTGGACGCCGGCGTGGAGACCGACACCCTCTACACCGCCGACATCACCCGCACCCTCCCCCTCTCCGGCCGCTTCTCCCCCGTCCAGCGCCAGGTGTACGAACTGGTCCTGGCCGCCCAGGAAGCGGGCATCGCCGCGCTGCGTCCCGGCGCGCGCTTCCGGGACTTCCACCTGGCCTGTATGCGGGTCATCGCCGAGGGACTGGCCGACTGGGGCGTGCTGAAGGACGCCGAAGGGGATCTGCACCGCCGCTACACCCTGTGCGGCAGCGGCCACATGCTCGGCCTCGACGTCCACGACTGCGCGCAGGCGCGGGCCGAGACGTACCTGGACGGCGTCCTGGCGGAGGGCCAGGTCCTCACGGTCGAGCCCGGCCTCTACCTCCAGCCCGACGACCTGACGCTCCCCGCCGGACTGCGCGGCATCGGCGTCCGCATCGAGGACGACCTGGTCGTCACGGCCGAGGGCGCCCGGCTGCTGTCGGGCGCCCTGCCGCGCACGGTGGGCGGGATCGAGGAGTGGATGGGGTCCCTGCTGGACGCCTCCCTGTGAGCGGGGGCTCCTCCCCGTGAGCGGCGCCGGCGCACGGGGCACGGCCGGGCCGCGACGGCCGGGCCCCCTCGGGGCGGCGTCGGATCGGCGTCAGGGCAGCACGGCGACCCCGTCGAGTTCGACCATCGCCTGTTCGTCCCAGAGCCGGACCGCGCCGATGACCGCCATCGCCGGGTAGTCACGGCCCGCCAGACTCCGCCACACCCGGCCGATCTCGGCGGCCCGGGCCCGGTACTCGGCGACATCCGTGGCGTACACGGTGACGCGCGCCAGGTCGGCCGGTGTCCCGCCGGCGGCCCGGAGGGCGGCGAGCAGGTTGGCCAGCGCCGTCCCGAACTGCTCGGTCAGGGTCTCGCCCACCACCTTGCCGTCCGGGTCGAGGGCGGTCTGCCCGGCCAGGAAGACCAGACGGGAGCCGGTGGCCGTGACCGCGTGGGAGAAGCCCGTCGGCGGGGACAGTTCGGCGGGATTGATCCGCTCCAGGCTCATGAGGCGTACAGCTCCTTCGCGATGATCGTTCGCTGGACCTCCGTCGCACCCTCGTAGATACGGGGTGCGCGGACCTCCCGGTAGAGGTGTTCGAGCAGATGGCCGCGTTGCAGCGCGCGGGCACCGTGGAGCTGGACGGCGGCGTCGACGACGTACTGCGCGGTCTCGGTCGCGAGCAGCTTCGCCATGGCCGAGCGTTTCGGCACGTCGTCCGCGCCGGAGTCGTAGGCGGCGGCCGCCGCGTACACGAGCAGGCGGGCCGCCTCCGTGCGGGTCGCCATCTCGGCGACCTGGTGGGAGACGGCCTGGAGATCCTTCAGTACGCCGCCGAACGCCTCCCGGCCGGCGGTGTGCGCGACCGCCGCGTCGAGGGCGGCCCGGGCCATGCCGACGGCGAACGCGCCGACGCTGGGGCGGAAGAGGTTGAGGGTGTGCATGGCCACGCGGAAGCCCCGGTCCGCCTCGCCGAGCACGTCGTCGCGCGAGACCGGCACGCCGTCGAAGAACAGGCTGCCGATGGGGTGCGGGGAGAGCATGTCGAGCGGGCCGCCGGTGAGACCCGGCCGGTCCGCGGGGACCACGAAGGCGGTGACGCCCCGGGCTCCGGCACCGGCCGTCGTCCGGGCGAAGACGGTGCAGAAGTCGGCGTCGGGCGCGTTGGAGATCCACCGTTTCTCACCGGTCAGCCGCCAGCCGTCGCCGTCGGGTTCGGCCCGCAGGGCGAGCGCGGCGGCGTCCGAGCCGGCGTCCGGCTCGCTGAGCGCGAAGGCGGGCACGGCCCTGCCCGCGACGACCTCCGGCAGCCAGCGGGCGCGCTGCGCCGGTGTGCCGAAGGCGGCGAGGGGATGCGCCCCGAGGCCCTGGAGGGCGAGCGCCGTCTCCGCCTCGGTGCAGGCGTAGGCGAGGGACTCGCGCATCAGGCAGAGATCGAGGGCGCCGGCGTCGAACAGCCGCGCGAGGAGGCCGAGCTCGCCGAGGGCGGCGACGAGCGGGCGGTTGATCCGGCCGGGTTCGCCCTTCTCCGCGAGGGGGCGCAGCCGGGCGGCGGCGAGGCCGCGCAGCTCCTCACACCAGGCGGTCTGGTCGGGTTCGAGCGAGAATACGGGCATTCGTGCCCCCACTTCTTCCGCTTCCGTCACTGCTCGGGCGTGGCTCTTCAGGGCTTTTATCGCGCACCGTTGACTGTCGTCACCTTCACGATACGCTCGATGGGCGTTCCCACTCTGACAAGAGGGGCGAATCATGGAGCTGAGCCCATCGGCCCACCAGGACAGCTTTGCCCGGGATCATCTGCCGCCGCGCGAACAGTGGCCCGAACTCGTCTTCGATCTGCCGGAGCTGCGCTACCCCGAGCGGCTCAACTGCGGCGTGGAGCTGCTGGACCGCACGATCGAGCGCCTCGGCCCGGACCGGACCGCCTTCCGGGACGGCGCGGGCGGGGTGTGGACCTACGGTGAACTGCGCCGGCACGTCGACCGGATCGCACACGTGCTGGAGCACGATCTGGGGGTGGTCCCCGGCAACCGGGTGATGCTGCGGGGGCCGACCACGCCCTGGCTGGCGGCCTGCTGGCTGGCGGTGATGAAGACGGGCGCGGTGGCGGTGACCGTACTGGCCCAGCAGCGCGCCCCGGAACTGGCCGTCATGTGCGACATGGCCCGCGTCACGCACGCGTTGTGCGACATCCGGTCGGTGGACGACCTGGTGAAGGCCGAGGTGCCCGGTCTGCGGATCACGGCGTTCGGCGGGGACGGGCCGGACGACCTGCTGCGCCTCGCGGCCCGGCGGCCGGACGTGTACGAGGCCGTGCCGACGGCCGCCGACGACGTGGCGCTGATCGCCTTCACCTCCGGGACCACCGGACGGCCCAAGGGCTGCATGCATTTCCACCGGGACCTGCTGGCCGTGGCCGACACGTTCTCCGCACGGGTGCTGCGGCCCGAACCGGACGACCTGTTCGCCGGCAGCCCGCCGCTCGGCTTCACCTTCGGACTCGGCGGGCTGGTCGTCTTTCCCCTGCGGGCGGGAGCCTCGGCGCTGCTGCTGGAACAGGCCGGCCCCAAGCAGCTGCTGCGGGCGGTGGCCGAGGAGCGCGTGTCGGTGCTGTTCACCGCGCCGACCGCCTACCGGGTGATGCTCGACCACCTCGACGGTCACGACACCGGCTCGCTGCGCCGCTGTGTGTCGGCCGGTGAGAACCTGCCCGCCGCCACCTGGCAGGCGTGGCACGAGCGGACCGGGATCGGTGTCATCAACGGCATAGGCGCGACCGAGCTGCTGCACATCTTCGTCTCCGCCGCCGACGGGGCGATCAGGCCGGGGACGACGGGGACGCCGGTGCCCGGGTGGCAGGCGCGCGTGGTGGACGGCGACGGTCGGCAGGTGCCCGACGGCGAGGAGGGGCTGCTCGCCGTGCGCGGCCCGGTCGGTTGCCGCTATCTGTCCGATCCGCGCCAGCGGGAGTACGTACGCGACGGCTGGAACCTGACGGGTGACACCTACGTGCGGGAGCCCGACGGCTATCTGCGCTACGTGGCCCGCGCGGACGACATGATCATTTCGGCCGGGTACAACATCGCCGGCCCCCAGGTGGAGGACGTCCTGCTGGCGCACCCGGACGTGGTGGAGGCCGCGGTGGTGGGGCGCGCGGACGAGCTGCGCGGAGAGGTCGTGGTGGCGTACGCGGTGCTGCGGGACGGCGCCGTCCGTGACGAGGGGACGGCGGAGGCCCTGCGGGACTTCGTGAAGTCCCGGCTCGTCCCGTACAAGTGCCCGCGCGAGTTCGTCTTCCTGGACGCGCTGCCCCGCACGCCCACCGGGAAGCTCCAGCGATTCATGCTGCGGGCCACCGAGGCGCCTTAGAGTGATCACGTGGCCGAGCAGCACACTCCCCGTTCCCTGATCGTCTCCCTGTACGGCGCGTACGGGCGGGCGCCCGACAACGCCCCGCTGCCGGTGGCCGAGCTCATCCGGCTGCTGGCGGTGCTCGGCGTGGACGCGCCCTCCGTCCGCTCCTCGGTCTCCCGGCTCAAGCGCCGCGGCCTGCTGGAGCCGCGGCGCACCCGGGACGGGGCGGCGGGGTACGCGCTGTCGGCGGACGCCTGCCAGCTGCTGGACGACGGCGACCGCAGGATCTACACGACGGCCGAGCCGAAACTCTCCGACGGCTGGGTCCTGGCGGTCTTCTCCGTACCCGAGGCCGAGCGGCACAAGCGCCATCTGCTGCGCTCCCGGCTGGGGCGGCTGGGCTTCGGGACGGCGGCGCCCGGCGTGTGGATCGCGCCCGGCGCCCTCTACGAGGAGACCCGGCACACACTGGAGCGGCTGCGTCTCGACCCGTACGTCGACCTGTTCCGCGGGGAGCACCTGGGCTTCGCGGCGACGGCGGAGGCGGTGGGCCGGTGGTGGGATCTGGCCGCGATCTCCAAGCTGCACGAGGAGTTCCTGGACCTGCACGAACCGGTGCTGCGCGCGTGGACCGCGGCGCCCGGTTCCGCCCGGGACGCCTACCGGGACTACCTGCTGGCGCTGGACTCCTGGCGGAGGCTGCCGTACGCGGACCCGGGTCTGCCCGCCGAGCTGCTCCCGGCGGGCTGGCCGGGAGGCAGGGCGGCGGCGGTCTTCGGCGCGCTGCACGCCCGGCTGCGGGACGCGGGCGCGGCGTTCGTCAGGTCCCCGGAAGAAGCGTGAGGCGCGGCTTGGGCGCGTCGGTGCGGCCGGTGGGCGGCCGTCGGCTGCCGGCCCCGTACGGGTCCGGCCAGGGCGCGCCCGGACCCTGGTAGCCCTGTTCGGCCGCGGCGTGCAGGGTCCAGTGCGGGTCGTAGAGGTGGGGCCGGCCGAGGGCGCAGAGGTCGGCGCGGCCGGCCAGCAGCAGGGAGTTGACGTCGTCCCAGGAGGAGATGGCGCCGACGGCGATCACGGGGACGGACAGGGCGTTGCGGATCCGGTCGGCGTACGGGGTCTGGTACGAGCGGCCGTACTCGGGGCGCTCGTCGGGGACGACCTGGCCGGTGGAGACGTCGATGGCGTCGGCGCCGTGCGCGGCGAAGGCGCGGGCGATCTCCACGGCGTCCTCGGCGGTGGTGCCGCCGGGCGCCCAGTCGGTGGCGGAGACGCGGACGGTCATGGGGCGCTCGGCGGGCCAGACCTCGCGTACCGCGTCGAAGACCTCGAGGGGGAAGCGGAGCCGGTTGGCGAGCGAGCCGCCGTAGGCGTCGGTGCGCCGGTTGGTGAGCGGGGAGAGGAACCCGGAGAGCAGGTATCCGTGGGCGCAGTGCAGTTCGAGCAGGTCGAACCCGGCCCTTTCGGCGCGCCGGGCGGCGGCCGTGAACTGTCCCCGCAGACCGGTCAGGGCGGCCCGGTGCAGCTCGTGGGGGACCTGGTTGACGCCGGGGCGGTAGGGCAGGGGGGACGCGGCGGCGAGGGGCCAGTTGCCGCTGTCGAGGGGCTGGTCGATGCCCTCCCACATCCGCTTGGTGGAGCCCTTGCGGCCGGAGTGGCCCAGCTGTACGCCGATGGCGGTACCGGACGAGCGCTGGTGGACGAAGTCGGTGACGCGACGCCAGGCGGCGGCCTGCTCGGGGGTGTACAGGCCGGCGCAGCCGGGGGTGATGCGGCCTTCGGGGCTGACGCAGACCATCTCGGTCATGACCAGACCCGCGCCGCCGAGGGCGCGTGCGCCGAGGTGGACGAGGTGGAAGTCCCCGGGGACGCCGTCCTGCGCCGAGTACATGTCCATGGGTGAGACGACGACCCGGTTGCGCAGGGTCAGTCCGCGCAGCCGGAAGGGGGTGAACATGGGAGGGGTGGCGGGCGGGCAGCCGAAGTCGTGTTCGACGGCGTCGGTGAAGGCCGGGTCGCGCAGCCTCAGGTTGTCGTGGGTGACGCGGCGGCTGCGGGTGAGGAGGTTGAAGGCGAACTGGCGGGGCGGCTGTTCGACGTATCCCGCGAGGTCCTCGAACCAGCGCAGACTGGCGGCCGCCGCGCGCTGGGTCGACTCCACGACGGGCCGGCGTTCGGCCTCGTAGGCGGCGAGGGCCTGGTCCAGGCCGGGCTGCTCCTCGATGCTGGCGGCGAGCGCGAGGGCGTCCTCGACGGCGAGTTTGGTGCCGGACCCGATGGAGAAGTGGGCGGTGTGGGCGGCGTCGCCGATGAGCACGGTGTTGCCGTGCGACCAGTGGGCGTTGACGACCGTGCGGAAGGCGCTCCAGGAGGACCTGTTGGAGCGCAGGGAGCGTCCGCCGAGCGCTTCGGTGAAGATCTTGGCGCAGCGTTCGATGGTCTCCTGCTCGGTGAGCTCGTCGAAGCCGGAGGCCCGCCAGACCTCCTCGCGCATCTCGATGATCACGGTGGAGTCGCCGGCCGTGTAGGGGTAGCCGTGCAGCTGCACCACGCCGTGCTCGGTCTCTGCGACCTCGAAGCGGAAGGCGTCGAAGGCGAAGTCGGCGGCGAGCCAGATGTAACGGCAGCGGTGGGTGGTGATCCGCGGGGCGAACGCGCCGGCGTGGGCCTCCCGGGTCCGGCTGTGCACGCCGTCGGCGGCGACGACCAGGTCGTAGGCGTCCGCGAGCTCGTCGGCGGCCGGCGCCTCGGTGCGGAAGCGGAGCCGTACGCCGAGGTCGGCGCAGCGCCGGTGCAGTATCTCCAGGAGCCTGCGCCTGCCGAGGGCGGCGAAGCCGTGGCCGCCGGAGGTGAGCGTGCGGCCCCGGTGGACGATGTCGATGTCGTCCCAGCGGACGAACTCCTTCTGCAGGGCGCGGTGGACGGTGGGGTCGGCGTGCTCGATGCCGCCGAGGGTCTCGTCGGAGAGGACGACGCCGAAGCCGAAGGTGTCGTCCGGGGCGTTGCGCTCCCAGACGGTGATGTCGCGGTCGGGGCCGAGGCGTTTGAGGAGGGCGGCGGTGTAGAGGCCGCCGGGTCCGCCACCGATGACGGCGACGCGCATGGCTGTCACCTGCCCCGCCACTTCGGCGGCCGCTTCTCGGTGAAGGCCGCGTGGAACTCCGCGTAGTCCTCGCCGTTCATCAGGAGCGCCTGGGTGGCGGCGTCGAGCTCGACGGCGGCTGCCAGCGGCATGTCGAGCTCCGCGGTGAGCAGCGCCTTCGTCTGGGCGTGGGCGAGGGCGGGGCCGTCGGCGAGGCGGCGGGCGAGTGCGGCGGCCTCGGCGGGGGCCTGCCCTTCCTCGGTGAGCCGGCTGATCAGGCCGATGCGTTCGGCTTCGGGGGCGCGCACCGGTTCGCCGAGCATCAGCAGACGGGTGGCGTGGCCGAGGCCGACGACGCGGGGCAGCAGATAGGCCGCGCCCATGTCGCCTCCGGAGAGGCCGACCTTGGTGAAGAGGAAGGAGAAGCGGGCGGTGGGGTCCGCGATCCGGAAGTCCGCGGCGAGGGCGAGGACGGCACCGGCGCCCGCGGCCACGCCGTGGACCGCGGCGACGACGGGGAAGGGGCATTCGCGCAGCGCGCGGACGACCTGTCCGGTCATCCGGTTGAAGTCGAGGAGCTGCGCGGTGTCCATGGCGAGGGTGGCGCCGATGATGTCGTCGACGTCGCCGCCCGAGCAGAAGCCCCGGCCCTCGCCGCCGAGGACGAGGGCGCGCACGGCGCGCTCCCTGGACAGCTCGGCGAGCAGGTCGCGCAGATCGGCGTAGGCGCCGAAGGTGAGCGCGTTGAGCTTGGCGGGGCGGTCCAGCGTGACGGTGGCGACGCCGTCGTCGACGGCCAGGCGCAGATGGCGCCACTCCTGGGTGCGGGGCGCGGAGCTGGTGAACGGGCTCATGGGAAGCGGCCTCCCTCGGCGAGCGGGCTGCCGGTGCCCGCGATGCCTGCACGCCGAAGCTATCACTCCTACGTGACTTCCGTCACGAGTACGCGATAAACTCGCCGGTAAGGGTGCGCCGTGTCACATCCGTCCGGAACCGGCGAAGGTCCTGTACCAGCTCTGGCACAGGTCCCCGGCGGATGGGACGGGCGCCTCCGGTCCGGCTGCCCGCACTCCGTATGGTTGAAGGTGAGACGCCACGTGCCGCAGGAGTCACGTGGGCTCCCGGGGACGCACGCGAGCCCGCTCGTGGGCCCGTGGGTGTCATGGCTATGACCGGCTTCACACCCTCGCGGGCAGCCGGTGACCCGCATGACCCTTCATGACGCCCATGGACCGCTCGGACCTCATGCTCCGGTGACGGGCCACGCCGGACGAACCACCCGAACGAACGAACACCCGGACGGAAACCCCGGAACGGACACCCGGAACGGACCCCCCACCTTGCTCGAAGCCTCCGGTCCCGCCTTCTGGCGCATCGCACTGCCGCACAGCACGGCGGCGGTGCCCCTCGCCCGTGCCCTCATACGTACGGCCCTGGCGGATCTGGAGGTGTCGGCCGACAGCGACACCGCCGAGCTGCTGACGGCGGAACTGGTGGCGAACGCGGTGGAGCACACGACGGGCGAGGATCCGATCGAGCTGGTCGTGGAGCTGCTGCCGTCGGGCTGCCAGGTCGAGGTGCACGACCGCGACCCGGCGCCGCCCCGCGCCCTGGCCCCGGGCGAGCCCCTGCCGGAGCCCGATCCCTGGCAGGAGCACGGGCGCGGTCTGCTGCTGATCCGGGCGCTCAGCTCGGCCTGCGGCCACCGCCCCACCCCGCACGGCAAGGCGGTCTGGTTCATCCTTCCGGCGTTGCGGACTCCGTGACCGCCGCGGCGCCCAGGCGCGAGTGGCGGCGTCCGTAGAGGGCGTAGACGAGGGCGCCGACCACCAGGAAGGCGGCGAACTGCACCCAGGTCGTCCAGCCCGTGCCCCAGATCAGGTAGAGGCAGAAGAGCACGCCGAGAACGGGGCTCACCGGGTAGAGCGGCACCCGGAAGCCGGTCTCCGTCCCCGGGTAGCGGCGACGCAGCGCGATCACCGCGATGTTGACCACGACCATGACGGCGAGGGTGCCGATGGTGGTCAGGTTCATCACCACGTCGAGCGGGACCACGGCGGCCGGGACGGCGAAGACGGCCGCGACGATCCAGGTGTTGGCGACGGGTGTCGCGGTCTTCGGCGAGACCCGCTCGAAGACCCGTGGGATCAGCCCGTCGCGGGACATGGACATCAGGATGCGGGTCTGGCCGTACATCACGGCCAGCACGACCGACGCGATGGCGACGACCGCGCCGAACGCGATGACCCCGCCGCCCAGGGACGATTCGGTGACCGCGTCGACGATCATCGAGAGCGCGGCGGGCTGGTCGGCGACCTCGTCGGCGGACATGGCGCCGATCGCGGCGATGGCCACCAGGCAGTAGAGCAGCGTGACGATGCCGATGCAGATCATGATCGCCAGAGGGATGTTCCTGCGCGGGTTCTTGACCTCCTCGCCGGCGGTGGTGATGGCGTCGAAGCCGATGTACGAGAAGAACGCCACCGAGGCACCCGACGTCACGCCCATCAGGCCGTGCGTGGCGAAGGGCGACAGGTTGCCGGAGTCGAACGCGGTGAGGGCGATGGCGCAGAAGAGGACGAGGACCAGGATCTTCACCACGGCCATCACCGCCGTGGCGCGGGCGCTCTCGCGGATGCCACGGACCAGCAGCAGCGCGGCGAGCGCGATCACCACGATGGCGGGGACATTGATGACTCCCCCCTCGCCCGGCGGGCTGGAGAGGGCGGCCGGCAGCTGCCAGCCGATCAGGCTGTCGAGGAGCTCGTTGAGGTACTGGCCCCAGCCCACGGCGACCGCGGAGACGGAGACGCCGTACTCCAGCAGCAGACACCAGCCGACGAGGAACGCGAGACGCTCGCCGAGGGTGGCGTACGCGAAGGAGTAGGAGCTGCCGGACACCGGGATCGCGCTGCCCAGCTCGGCGAACGAGAAGGCGGTGAAGACACAGGTGATCGCGGCCAGGACGAAGGAGACGACGACCGCGGGGCCGGCCTCCGCGACGCTGTCGGAGAGCCCTACGAAGATGCCGGTGCCGACGATGGCACCCACTCCGAAGCAGACGAGCTGGAAGAGGCCCATGGTGCGCTTGAGGCCGTGCCCTTCCAGGTCCGCGCCTGATTCGGCGACCAGCTGGGCGGGTGTCTTGATGCGCGATCCGGTGGGACGCATGGGGTGGTTCTCTTCTCTGGTCGTGCTTGATGGCGCTGGTGGTGCCCGGCGGTGCGGGTGGTGCCTGGTGCGGGCGGTGCCGGGTGCCGGCGGTGCTGGTGGGTGCGGTGGTGCCGGTCGTGCTTGTCGGCCTGATGGGGCTCAGTGCCACTGCTCGTGCGGGTGTGACGGGTAGTACAACGGGTGCGAGTGTTACGGGTGGCGCGGGTGTTACGGGTGGCGCGCGGTGGCACCGCCGCCCTGCCCGGGTCTCAGCATGACCGGCCCAGGCGCCGTACGGGCTGCCGCCGCTCGCACACAGCGAAGTGGGGTTCGGCTGCGCGAGCCAGAACCCCACCATGTGCCCTGATTGTATCCACTACCCCGCATATTCACCCAATCGGGCGCATGCCTATCCCGGGGTCCCCCGGCGGCGTGCCCTCGAAGGGCTCCACCGGCCCCGGACCGGAACCGGGAGCCGCCGCAGCGGCGCGGGGCGCCTCACCGCTCGCCGGCCAACGTGGCGACCATCACCGCCTTGATGGTGTGCATCCGGTTCTCGGCCTCGTCGAAGACCACCGAGTGTTCCGACTCGAAGACCTCGTCGGTGACCTCCAGCTCGCGCAGACCGTGGCGCTCGTGGATGTCGCGGCCCACGGCGGTGCCCAGGTCGTGGAAGGCCGGCAGACAGTGCAGAAACTTGACCTGCGGGTTTCCGGTGGCCCGCAGGACGTCCATCGTCACCGCGTACGGCGCGAGGGCGGCGATGCGCTCGTCCCAGACCTCCTGGGGCTCCCCCATGGAGACCCAGACGTCGGTGGCGACGAAGTCCGCGCCCCGGACGCCCTCGGCGACGTCCTCGGTGAGGGTGACGCGCGCACCGCTGGCCGCGGCGGCCTTGTGGGCGATGTCGACGATCTCCTCGGCCGGCCAGTACGCCTCGGGCGCCACGATGCGCACGTCCATGCCCAGCAGCGCGCCTGTGACCAGGTAGGAGTTGCCCATGTTGTAGCGGCCGTCACCCAGGTAGGCGAACACGACGTCCTCCAGGGGCTTGGCCGTGTGCTCGGTCATGGTGAGCACGTCGGCGAGCATCTGGGTGGGGTGCCAGTCGTCCGTCAGGCCGTTGTAGACCGGGACTCCGGCATGAGCGGCGAGCTCCTCGACGGTCGACTGGTCGTCCCCCCGGAACTCGATCGCGTCGAACAGCCGGCCGAGCACCCGGGCGGTGTCCCGGGCGGACTCCTTCTTGCCGATGTGGGAGCCGGTCGAGTCGAGGTACGTGGTCGTGGCCCCCTGGTCGGCGGCGGCGATCTCGAAGGAGCAGCGCGTACGGGTCGACGACTTCTCGAAGATCAGCGCGATGTTCCTGCCGCGCAGCCGCTGGACCTCGACGCCCGCCTTCTTGGCCGACTTGAGTTCGGCGGCCAGATCGACAAGGCTGCGGAACTCCTCCGCGGTGAAGTCCAGCTCCTTGAGGAAGTGGCGGCCGGTGAGGTCGGGGGCCATGGGGAACGCTCCAGGGTTCGCATACGAGGACAATGAAAGTCTATACGAGACTTAGAATTCTTATACGGAGCCTCGGTCCCCGCCCCTGGGCTCGACCGCCCCCCTCACCCGTGTGGCGCCGCCCCCGCGCCCCCGGAGCCCCCTGCCTGGACCAGGCCGGATCGGCGGCCTGGTCCAGGGGAGCGGCTTCAGGGGGCGTCGCGCTCCACCGGGCAGCTCATGCAGCGGGGGCCGCCCCGGCCCCGGCCCAGCTCACTGCCGGGGATCTCGATCACTTCGATGCCCTCCTTGCGCAGATGGGTGTTGGTCGTGACGTTGCGCTCGTACGCGACGACGACGCCCGGCTCCACCGAGAGCACGTTGCACCCGTCGTCCCACTGCTCGCGCTCCGCGGCGTGCACGTCCTGCCTCGCCGTGAGCACCCGGATCTCCCTCAGTCCCAGCGCCGCCGCGATGGCGCTGTGCATGTGCTCCGGCGGATGGTCCGTGACCCGCAGGCTCTGCCCTCCGTCGCCGGGTTCGATGGTGTAGGAGCGGAGCATGCCGAGCCCCGCGTACTGCGTGAAGGTGTCCTCGGACACCATCGTCATCACCGTGTCGAGGTGCATGAACGCCCGGCGTTTCGGCATGTCGAGCGCCACGATGGTGCGGGCCGACCCGGCGGCGAACAGACCGCGTGCCAGCATCTCGACGGCTTGCGGGGTGGTGCGCTCGCTCATCCCGATGAGCACCGCCCCGTTGCCGATGACCAGGACGTCGCCGCCCTCGATGGTGGAGGGGTAGTCGTCCTGCCCCTCCGACCAGTGGTGGAAGGGGCCGGCCTCGGGGCTCGTGAAGAGCGGGTGGTGCTTGTAGATGGCCTCGAAGTGGACGGTTTCGCGCTGCCGGGCCGGCCAGCGCATGGCGTTGATGGAGACACCGTCGTAGATCCAGGCCGAGGTGTCCCGGGTGAACAGATGGTTGGGCAGCGGCCGTAGCAGGAAGTCGTCCAGGTCCATCACATGGAAGCGGACGGAGGTCGGTTCGGGGTGACCGGCCAGGAACTCCCGCTTGGTCATCCCCCCGACCAGCGCCTCGACCAGATCCCCCGTATCCATCTGGTCGAACGCCGCTCGCAGGTGATCCGTGGCCAGCGGACCGTACTCCTTCTCGTCGAAGACCCGGTCCAGCACGAGCTTTCTGGCCGCCCCGACCTCCAGGGCCTCGCGCAGCAGGTCTCCGAAGAGATGCACCTCCACCCCCCGGTCGCGCAGCACATCGGCGAATCCGTCGTGTTCATGGCGTGCCCGGCGCACCCACAGCACGTCGTCGAAGAGCAACGCGTCCTTGTTGCTGGGGGTCAGCCGCTTCAGCTCCAGATCGGGCCGGTGCAGGATGACGCGGCGAAGCCGCCCGGTCTCGGAATCGACATGGAATCCCATGACTCCATCCTCACCACGTGGAGCACTCTTCACCCGGCGAACTGCCGCTGCTCTTGAGTCGCATCCGTCACGGCACCGCGTCGATCACCCCCACGGGGAGGCACCGGCGGTGCCTCCCCGTGCGGCTCCCGGCTCGGGAAGCGCCGGGGCGCGGTGGTCACAACCGCGGGTCCACCGGCTCCGATTCCAGGGCCAGGACCGCGAAGACCGCCTCGTGGATCCGCCACAGCGGCTCACCGTCGGCCAGCCGGTCCAGCGCCTCCAGGCCCAGCGCGTACTCGCGCAGCGCGAGCGACCGCTTGTGGCCCAGGAAGCGCTCGCGCAGCCGGTCCAGGTTCTCCGGCCGGGTGTACTCGGGACCGTAGATGATCCGCAGGTACTCGCGGCCGCGCACCTTGATGCCGGGCTGGACGAGCCGCCCCTTCCCGTCCCTGGCGAACGCCTGCAACGGCTTGACGACCATGCCCTCGCCACCCGCGCCGGTCAGCTCCAGCCACCAGTCGACACCCGCGCGCACCGACTCCTCGTCGCCGGTGTCGACGACCAGCCGGCGGGTGGCCTGGAGCAGTCCGCCGCGGGGGGCGTCGTGCTCGACCAGCCGGTCGAGAAGGGCCAGCTGCTCGTCGTGCGGGACGGCCGCGAGCGAGCGTCCCTGGGCGGCCAGGATCTGGAACGGCGCGAACCGCACGCCGTCCAGACCCTGGGTGCCCCAGCAGTACCGCCGGTAGGCATCGGTGAACGCCTCGGCGTCCCGGGCCCGTTCGCGCTGCTTGCCGAGCAGGTCCTCCAGCCCGACCCCCCGGTCGACGGCGGCCTGGAGGGCGGCGATCGCGCCGGGGAACACCGCGCCGGAGGCGGCGCCCACCGCCGCGTACTGCGCGCGCAGCAGACCCGACGCCTTCAGCGACCACGGCATCAGCTCACCGTCGATCAGCAGCCAGTCCGTGCCGAGTTCGTCCCACAGGCCGGCGGCCGTGACCGCCGCGCGCAGCCGTTCCAGCACCTGCTCGGTGACGGTCTCGTCGTCGAAGAACGGCCGGCCCGTCCGGGTGTGCAGCGCGCCGGTCGCCCGCTCGGAGCCGAACCGCTCGTGCGCCACCGCCGCGTCCCGGCAGACCAGGGCGACGGCCCGCGACCCCATGTGCTTCTCCTCGCACACGACCTGCCGGACACCGTCCGCCCGGTACTGCGCGAACGCCTCCACCGGGTGCTCCAGGTACCCCTCGGCCCGGGAGGTCGCGGTGGGCGACATGGTCGGGGGGAGGTACGCGAGCAGCCGCGGGTCCACCGCGAACCGGCTCATGACCTCCAGCGCCGCGGCGGCGTTCTCCTCGCGCACCCCGACGTTCCCCAGGTGACGGGTCTCCACGACCCGCCGGCCGTGCACGTCGGCCAGGTCGAGGGGCCGTCCCTGGTGCCCGCCGGGCGCGTCGGTGGCGAGCGGCTTGACCGGCTCGTACCAGACCTTCTCGGCCGGTACGTCGACGATCTCGCGCTCGGGCCAGCGCAGCGCGGTCATCTTCCCGCCGAAGACCGCGCCGGTGTCCAGGCAGATGGTGTTGTTGATCCACGAGGTGCCGGGGACGGGGGTGTGGCCGTAGACGACCGCCGCGCGGCCCCGGTAGTCCTCCGCCCAGGGGTAGCGCACGGGGAGCCCGAACTCGTCGGTCTCGCCGGTCGTCTCGCCGTACAGCGCGTGCGAGCGCACCCGCCCGGAGGTGCGTCCGTGGTACTTCTCGGGGAGGCCGGCGTGACAGACGACCAGCTTGCCCTCGTCGAGGACGTAGTGGCTGACGAGTCCGTCGATGAAGCGCGCCACCTCCGCGCGGAACTCCTCGCTCTCGCGCCCGAGCTGCTCGATGGTCTCGGCCAGGCCGTGGGTCTCCTGGACCTTCCGCCCCTTGAGCCAGCGTCCGAGCTTGTTCTCGTGGTTCCCGGGCACGCACAGCGCGTCGCCCGACGCGACCATGCCCATGACGCGGCGCAGGACGCCCGGGCTGTCGGGTCCCCGGTCGACGAGGTCACCGACGAAGACGGCGGTACGGCCCTCGGGGTGGCTGCCCTCCTCGTAGCCGAGCTTGGCGAGCAGGGTCTCCAGCTCGGAGCTGCATCCGTGGATGTCACCGATGATGTCGAAGGGGCCGGTGAGGTGGCGCAGGTCGTTGTAGCGCTTCTCCAGTACGACCTCGGCGGCCTCGACCTCCTCGACGCCGCGCAGTACGTGCACCTTGCGGAAGCCCTCGCGCTCCAGCCCGCGCAGGGAACGGCGGAGTTCGCGGCGGTGGCGCTGGATGACGTGGCGGGGCATGCCGGCCCGGTCGGGCCGGGCGGCGTTGCGCTCGGCGCACACCTCTTCGGGCAGGTCCAGGACGATCGCGATGGGCAGCACGTCGTGCTCCCGGGCGAGCCGCACCAGCTGCTTCCGGCTCTCCTGCTGCACGCTGGTCGCGTCGACCACGGTCAGCCGGCCGGCGGCGAGGCGCTTGCCGGCGATGTAGTGCAGGACGTCGAAGGCGTCCTTGCTCGCGCTCTGGTCGTTCTCGTCGTCGGCGACGAGTCCGCGGCAGAAGTCCGAGGAGATGACCTCGGTGGGCTTGAAGTGCTTGCGTGCGAAGGTCGACTTGCCGGAGCCGGTGGCCCCGATGAGAACGACGAGGGACAGGTCGGTGACGGGAAGCGTGCGGGTCGGGGTGCCGGTCATGCCGCCTTCTCCTCCTTCGCGTGCGTGGGGGTGGTCTCCGCGGCCGCGGCCGCGGCGGTGGCGGTGGCGTCGCCCCGCGGTACGGCGGTCGTGCCGTCCTCCGGGGCCGGCCCGGGTGCCCGGTCCCTGCTGAACACGGCCATCTGCGTGGGCGGCCCGACCTCCGGGTCGTCGGGGCCGACGGGCAGGAACTCCACGCCGTACCCGTGGCGCCGCGCCGCGCCGCGCGCCCAGGCGCGGAACTCGCCCCGGGTCCATTCGAAGCGGTGGTCGCCGTGGCGCACATGGCCGGCGGGCAGGGTCTCCCAGCGGACGTTGTACTCGACGTTCGGCGTCGTCACGATCACCGTGCCCGGTCGCGCCGACCCGAACACCGCGTACTCCAGAGCGGGCAGCCGCGGCAGGTCGAGGTGCTCGATGACCTCGCTCAGGACCGCGGCGTCGTATCCCTGGAGCCGCTTGTCGGTGTACGTCAGCGAACCCTGGAGCAGCGTCACCCGGCCGGCCTGCCGCTCGCCCATCCGCTCCAGCCGCAGCCGGCGCGCGGCGACGGTCAGCGCCCGCACCGACACGTCGACACCCACGATGTCCGTGAAGCGGACGTCCTTGAGCAGGGCCTGCACCAACTGGCCCTGCCCGCAGCCCAGGTCGAGCACCCTGGCCGCCCCCGCCGTGCGCAGGGCCTCCAGGATGGCGTCCCGACGCTGCTCGGCGAGCGGCACGGGCCTGTCCTCCGTGTCGGTCGTCTCGTCGACGGCGTTGTCGACGTCCTCGATCTCCAGGTCGTCGGCCGCGGCGAGCCGCACCAGCTCCAGCCGCTCCATCGCCTGCCGGGTCAGCCCCCAGCGGCGCGAGAGATAGCGGCTGGTGATCAGCTTCTGCTCGGGGTGCCCGGCCAGCCAGCCCTCGCCGGCCCGCAGCAGCTTGTCGACCTCGTCCGGAGCCACCCAGTAGTGCTTGGCGTCGTCGAGGACCGGCAGCAGGACGTAGAGGTGGCGCAGCGCGTCGGCGAGGCGCAGCTCACCGGTGAGCACCAGCCGTACGTAGCGGGAGTCGCCCCACTCCGGGAACCGCTCGTCCAGCGCCACCGGCTCGGCCCGCACCGACGCCCAGCCCAGCGGTTCGAAGAGCTTGCGGACCAGCTCGGCGCCACCGCGCGCGGGCAGCGCCGGGATCTCGATCCGCAGCGGCAGCGCCGCCGCGGCCCGCTCGGGCAGCGCGGGGCACGCACCGCGCAGGGCGCTCTTGAAGACGGTGCTCAGGGCGACCGCGAGCAGTGACGAGGCGGCGTACGGACGGTCGTTCACGTACTGCGCGAGCGCCGCGTCCGGGGCGCCGCCCCGGCCCTTGCCCTTACCGCGCCGGACCAGCGCCACGGGGTCCACCTCAAGGAGCAGCGCCACCGTGCAGTGCTCGGCGGACGCCTCGGGGTAGAACACGTGTGCCGTACCGTGCGAGGTGGAGAACGCCTGCGCCTTGTCGGGGTGCTTGTGCAGCAGGAAGCCGAGGTCGGTGGCGGGGCGCTCGGGGGTACCGGTCGTACTGATCGTCAGGAACACATGTCCGAGTATGGCCGGGCCCGACTACCGCGACCAGCGGATTTCGCCGGGGCCCGCGCTGCCGGGCCGACCGCCCGCCGGCGACCGGGGACCGGTGAACCGGCCGGGCGGACCGCCGGACCGCCGAGAGGGAAGGCCCCCGGCCCCCGCCCCCTCCCTCGCCTGCGGCAGGTCGCGAACCGGCCCGGCACGGCTCCACCCGGGCCCGGACCGGACCGGCCGGGCCCGGCCGGCTCAGCTCAGCTGCGACTGGACCTGCGAGGAGATCAGCTCCAGGTGGTCGAGGTCGTCCAGGTCCAGGACCTGGAGGTAGAACCGGGAGGCACCGACGGCACCGTACCGGCCGATCTTGTCGACGACCTCGGCCGGTGAGCCGGCCAGCCCGTTCTCCTTCAGCTCCTCGACCTCACGTCCGATGGCCGCCGCTCGCCGCGCCACCTCGGCGTCGTCCCTGCCCACACAGACGACCAGTGCGTTGGAGTACACCAGGTCGTCCCCCTTGCGCCCGGCCTCCTCGGCGGCCGCGCGGACCCTGCCGAACTGCCGCTCGCTGTCCTGCGGCGAAGAGAACGGCATGTTGAACTCGTCCGCGTACCGCGCGGCCAGGCGCGGCGTGCGGGTCGGCCCGTGGCCGCCGATCAGCACCGGCACCTTGTCCTGGGCGGGCTTGGGCAGCGCGGGCGAGTCCTCGAGCCGGTAGTGGTCGCCCTCGTACGAGAACGTGTCACCGACCTCGGTGGCCCACAGACCGGTGACGATCGCCAGCTGCTCCTCCAGACGGCCGAACTTCTCCTTGGGGAAGGGGATGCCGTACGCCTTGTGCTCCTCCTCGAACCAGCCGGCGCCCAGCCCGAGCTCGATCCGGCCGCCCGACATCTGGTCGACCTGGGCCACCTGGAGGGCGAGGACGCCCGGCAGCCTGAACGTGGCGGCGGTCATCAGCGTGCCGAGCCGGATCCGCTTGGTCTCACGCGCCAGACCGGCCAGTGTGATCCAGGCGTCGGTCGGACCGGGCAGCCCGTCGACGGACCCCATCTTCAGATAGTGGTCGGAACGGAAGAAGGCGTCGAAGCCGAGGTCCTCGGTGGCCTTGGCGACGGTGAGCAGGGTGTCGTAGCTCGCCCCCTGCTGGGGCTCCGTGAAGATTCGAAGGTCCATCCGTCCATCCTGCACCGTCGGACGGCCGTCGACCGCACCTCCCCCGGCCGGCCGCCAACGGCCCACCCGGGTGAACATCGTCGAACCGGTGGCCCGCGCCCGCCCCCGCCAGTGACCCCCGGCCCGCGGCCCTCGTTGGCTCGGGCGGAGCCGGACCGCCCGGCCCGCGCGCCGGCGGCAGCCGTCGGTGCGTCGTTCTCTCTGGTCGCCCTCCCCCACGGGCAGGGCCCGGGCCGAGGAGGCCGTCATGTCCCAGGAAGCCGTGCCCGAGCAAGCCGTGCCCGAACAGACCGGGCCCGACCGGGTGAGGCCCGATCAGGGCCTGCCCGGACAGCAAGGCGCCGGCGCCCCCAAGGGCCTGTTGCAGCAGATGGAGGCGATGATGGCGGCGCTCACCGCCGACCTGTCCCGGCTCGACGCCGACCTGCAGTCGTCGGCCGAGCGCTACGGTGACGGCGAGGGCGGGCGCGAGATCACGGCGGAGAGCGGTGCCGGCCACCGCGCCGGCAGGGCGCGGGCCCGGTCCCGCGGGCGGTCGGGCGCCGAGGGTGAACAAGGCGCGGCGGGTGGACAGGACCGCGCAGGCGAACAGAACACCGCGGACGAGCGGGGAGCCGACCGGTCCGGTGCCGGGAGGGCCCCGTCCGGGCGCTCCTGAAGGGATGGCCGGCCGCCGGGTCACGACGACTTCGCCGCCGAGTCCGCCGGATCCGTGACGGACGACCGCTCACGGTCCGCGCCGGGTGGTCTGCTCCGCTCGCGCACCGTGAGCCGCCGCAGCATGACCCGCACCCGGTCGCTCGACTCGTCGGCGGCGTCTATCGCCTCGATGCTCTGCCAGTACAGCCCCTCCTCGTCGGTGGCGCAGGCGACGCCGACGAGCGCGATCCCCACCTCCCCCAGCAGCACCCCCAGCTCCAGCAGGGCGCCGCGCAGATCGGCCACTCCGGTCAGCTGCGCCGCCCGCATCCCCCCGACGCGCAGCGCCGGGTGGCCGGGCCCGATGAACCCGCGCCCGCCGATCTCGCTGAGCCCGTCCGCGTCCCCCCGGAGCTCCGGCGGTCCGACGAGCGCCAGATGACCGCCGATCGCCTGCGCGAGGGACTGCGCCTGCCAGGCTTCGGCCACGATGTCCAGAGCGGCCCGGCTCTCCGCCAGGGCACGCCGACTGGTAGCGATGAGCCGCTCCGCATCCATGTAAGCCGCCCCCGTTCGTACGACTATCTGTCTACTCATTCACTACCCAGAGTGAAGGCGAATGAGCCTAAAAGCCAGGGGAATTCGGAAATCTGTGGACAGGAAGCTCAGTGTGCATGATTCGATCACTCCGAAGAGTGACGATCAGGGTGCCTGGCACGGCCGGGCGGGCGCCCCACGGGGAAGCGGATCTCGTTCCGGTCGATCTTCTCGGAGAGCGCCCTGAGCGGATCCACGCCCAGAACACCGCAGAACTGCAGCAGATACGCGAGCACGTCGGCGACTTCGTCCGCCACGCGGTGGGCCGAGTCCGGCTCGTCCATCACCCGCGCGGCTTCCTCCGGCGTCAACCACTGGAAGATCTCCAGCAGTTCGGCGGCCTCCACGCTCAGGGCCGCCGCCAGGTTCTTCGGCGTGTGGTACGGCTGCCACGCGCGGGCCGCCGCGAACTCGGCGAGCCGTCGCTGCAGTCCTTCAACATCCGGTTCTGTCACGGCGACAGGTCTACCACCGATACTCCCGGCCTTCCCCGCGCGGCCCTCGCGCCCGCCTCGCCGACCGTTCCCACCAGCCGGATGTGTCCCTCGGCGCAGATCCGCGCGGCCAGCGCGGCCAGTTCGGTGATCTGACGGCCGTCCATCCCGCGGTCGAAGCCGTCGGCGAGGACGGTGAGCGTCTGCATGGCGCCGGGCACCTCCGCGGCCTGGTCCATGGCCAGCACCCCCGGGCCGGTGAGCAGGACCAGGGCGAGCGCCAGGTAGCGCAGCTCGCCCTCGCCGAGCCGTCCCATCGGTGTGCCGCCGCGGCCCTCCAGCCCGAGCACCGCGCGTACCGTGCCGTCGGCCAGTTCCTCGACGGCGAGCTCACGCACGGGTGCGGCGCAGCCCGCGCGGGCCACGGCCGCCAGCCGCGCGTGGCGCCGGGGGCAGCCGGTGCGGGTGCGGTGCAGCACCTCGGCGAGGTTGTCGCAGCCGCGCCGCAGCCGGCCGTCGCCGACCGGTACGGGGGACCGCATGTTCTGCGGCTGCGGGTCGCAGGCGAAGACCGACCGCAGTGCCACCACGACCTGTTCGGCGGCGGCGAGCACCCGTAGCTGTGCTTCCGTCCTGCCCGCGACCCGCAGCGGCAGCAGCGCCGTGCCGAGCCGGTCGTCGGGCAGGGGGGCGCGGGTGACCGTCACCGATCCCGCCGTGTGCCACTGGGCCTGCACGGTGCGGCGTCCCGGATCGCGCAGCGCGGTGGTCAGCAGGGTGCGTCCGTCGCCACCGGTCAGCCGTTCGCCGACGATCCGCGGCTCGGGTTCGGCCTGGACGGCGAGGTCGAGCCGGACCGGACCGGCCGGGCCGTCCACGGTGCAGCCGATCCGGAAACCCCGCCGGCCCTGTGCGTCCGCCTCGGCACGCTCCGGAACGCACCCGGCCGGGTCACCGAAGACCTCGGTGAGCGTGGCGCCCGCGCCGAGCCGCGCCAGCGCCTCGTACGCCTCCAGAGCGGTCGACTTGCCGCTGCCGCTCGCTCCCGCGAAGAGCGTCACCGGTGCCAGGGGGAACGCCGCCGCGCGGTGCGACCGGAACGCGGAGAGCCTCAACTCGGTAAGGACGGGACGGGCGGGGCGGGCTGGGTGTGCGGCCGGGGGGTTCGAGCGCGATGCGTACATGGTCGGACGGTATGAGCGGTATTCATGCTGAACCGTTTTGCCCGAACAACCTTCCTACGAATGAGGGACGGCCGCGGCCGTTCCCTCCACCTCGGTGCCCACCGGTGCCAGCAGGAAGACATTGCGGTCGACGCGGTGCATCGCGCTGCCGAGTCCGAAGACGATGCCGCTGCTGAAGTCCAGGATCCGCTTGGCGACCTCGCTGTCCGCGCTCGTGAGGTCGAGCAGGACCGGAATCTGCGCGATGAGGTACTCGGCGACCTCGCGCGCGTCCGCGAAGACCTGTACCCGCAGGACGACCATGCGGCGCTGTTCGGCGGCCTCGTAGTCCCTCGGGAGCGTGTGGTGATCGACCCTGGACGGCCACTCGTTGCGCCCCCGCAGCGGCACGACCTGGGCCAGGCCCTCCCACTGTTCGTCGGTGACGTCGTACCTCTCGTACCTACTCATGGACCTATCCTCGCCTCCCTCACCCGTTCGGCCCAACTGCGACACGAACCGGACATCGGGAATCACCGGTCGGTCCACCTCGTGCGCCGTACGACCAGGGTCGGTCCTGGGTGCGATGCCGGGCGGCGCGGCGGACACGGTCCGGACCGCGATGGGGGCTGCGGGCCGGTCGCGCGGCGGCCCGGCGGGCCGCACGCCACGGTACGCCGCGGCGGCCGGGCCGGCAGAGGTGACGCGGGGCACGCCGGGGCAGCCCGGGTCGCGTCCGGCACAAGCCGCGCTCGGCCGCGGGCGGTGACGAGCGGGAGGCACGGCGCATTACGGACGCCGTGGGAGCGGGCGGACCGCTGTTGCGTGCACGCTGTTCCCCTCAGGGAATTCCGAAAGGGGCCCCCACGGCTCCGTGGGTATTGCCGCGGGCACATCCGCGGGGATCCCGCGCCCCCGCGGACAACCGAGTCAGAAGGAGGTCATCCGTGTTCGTCACCTCGCTCGACCTTCCCCTACGAGGGCGAGAGTGCGAGCTGTCGTACATCCGCGACGTACTCGAATTCGGCCGCTCCCAGGGAAGCGCGCTGCTGGTCGTGGAGGCGCCGCCCGGGTTCGGCAAGACCCGGCTGCTGCGTGCCTGCGCGGCCATGGCCGAGGAGATGGGATACGCCACACCGGGCAGCACGCAGCCGGGTCACCGGGAAGCGGTCAGCTGGTCCCGGCACCGGCGGCTGCCCTCCCCGCGGGGCGGCGGACCGCGGCGTCAGCCGGGTGCGAACGCCCCGCTGCTGCTCCTGCTCGACGAGGCCGACCGGCTCGGCGGCGGGGCGGCCGACACGCTGCTGTCCCGCCGGGCCGGCCTGCACGGCAGCCCCGCCGTCTCCGTCGTGGCCCACCGCTCCGGACGGGCGCCCGAGGCGCTGGGCGCCATACTCGCCAGTCCGACCGGCCGTCGCGCGCACCTCGCGCTGTCCCCGCTGCCCCCCTCCGCCTGTCTCCAGGTGGCCACCGACATCCTGGGCCTGCCGCCGTCCCCCGCCCTGGTCGAGCTGCTGGACGAGGTGGAGGGCAATCCGCGCCTGCTGGTCGCGATGCTCACCGGACTGCGCGAGGAGCAGTCCCTGAGCGTCGTGGACGGGCGGGCCCACCTGGCCGTGCGGCGGCTGCCGCAGCGGCTGCGCGACCAGGTGGACGCCACGCTGGACACCTTCTCGCCGGAGTGCCGCCATCTGCTGCGGATGGCCGCGGTCCTCGGTGAGGAGCTGGAGTACGAGGTCCTCGCGCCGATGCTGCGGACGTCCCCGTCCGGTCTGTTCCAGCTGCTGGAAGAGGCGGTGGCCACGGGCGCGGTGCGCAGTGACGGCATCAGGACCGTGTTCGGCAACGCGTTGCTGCGCCGGCTCATCGCGGGATCCGTGCCCGCCTCCCTCCAGCGGGCGCTGCGCCGCGAGGCGGAGGAGAAGCGGCGGCCCCGGGCGCCGGCGACGGATGTCGCGGCGCGCGGGGCCGTACCGCTCAACGACCGGCAGAGTGCCGTGGTGCGGCTGGTGGGCGAGGGACTGACCAACCAGCAGATCGCCAGACGGCTGGAGGTGTCCCCGCACACCGTCAACTACCACTTGCGCAAGCTGTTCTACAGCTACGGCGTCCGGTCGCGGATCGACCTGCTCAGGGCCGTGGAGCGGCAGGCGCGGCAGGGCGCGGGAAGGTGAGCCCGCCCTCGAGCAGCCCGGTGAGCTTCCGGGCGGGCATGAAGCGGAAGTACGCGTCGCGCAGCGGGCGGCGCACGGGGTTCTCCGCCTGCTCGAAGTCGCTGAGGGAACGGGAGGCCGCGACCATCCCGCGGGTGCGCTCGCGCCGCTCGTCCTCGTACCCGCGCAGGGCGCGCGGCACGTCGTCGGCGCCGGCGAGGTGACGGGCCAGGACGGTGGCGTCCTCGATGGCCATGCCCGATCCCTGCCCGAGGCTGGTGAGCATCGGGTGCGCGGCGTCACCGAGCAGGGTCACCGGTCCCTTGCCCCAGCGCTCCAGGAAGGCCCGGTCGCGGGAGGGGACGGCCAGGATGGACTCCTCCGGGGTGACCCGGATGGCGTGCTGGACCTCGTCGGCCCAGCCCTCGAAGGCGCGGGCCACGTCGGCCTTGCCGCCCTTCCAGTCGTGGGACTCGCGGGTGGGCATGTTCTTGGTGCCCCACCAGTAGAGGCAGCCGCCGCCCATGTCCACCAGTCCGAACCGCTGTCCGCTGCCCCAGTAGTGGATGACCGCCCCGGTGCTGAAGCGCGGGTGGCTGTAGGGGGTGAGAGCCAGCCAGCAGACGTAGCCGCTGTCCTGCGAGTCCTCGGGGCCGACGAGCTGCCGGCGTACGGCGGAGTTGTAGCCGTCGGCTCCGATCAGCACGTCGCCGTGGGCCTCGCGGCCGTCCTTGAACCGGACCCGCACCTCGTTCGTCGTCCCGTCGACGGTGTACTCCTCGGCGGTGGCGCCCAGGGTGATGGGTATGCCGTCGGTCGCGGCGAGCAGCGCCCGCTGGAGCGCGGGGCGGGTGATCAGGACGCTGGGCACACCGAGCCGTCCGATGATGTCCGGGAAGGGGAACTCCCGGATCAGCCGGCCCCGGGCGGTCCTGACGTGGTACGACTCCAGTACCTGACCGTACTTGTCGAGGCCGAGGTCCAGGTCGATGGAGTCCAGGGCCGCGATGGCGTTGCTCATCACCGACAGGCCGGAGCCGGCGGCCTTGAGCTCGGTGGCCCGCTCGTAGATCTCGACGTCCAGGCCGAACCTGCGGAGCGCGGCGGCGGCGGTGAGGCCACCGATGCCCGCGCCGATGACGATCGCCTTCCGTGGCCTGCGTGAAGCCGGGGTGTTCTGAGTCATTTCACTCTCCGATCAGTTCGGTGACGACGTCGACCACGTGGGCGATGTGGGGTTCCTCCATGATGGTGAGGTGGTCGCCCGGCACATCGATGACCGTCAGTTCTCCGCTGGTGCGCTCGCGCCAGCCGTTGGTGGGGTCCTGGTGCATGGAGCCGATGGCAGTGTGCATCGAGTCCAGCACCTCGGGCAGCGGCTCCATGGCGTGGATCAGCACCATGTCCTGGTCCACCACCTCGGGCCGGTAGTCGAACGCGGCGCGCCAGTTCGCCTCGTACACGTGGAAGAGCCTGCGTACGACCGCTCCGGTGCTGCCGGCGGGCAGGACGCCCTCGTCGACCGCGAGCTGTGCGATGAAGTCGAACTTCTCGGCCACGGTGTCCAGACCCGGCGGGATCGCCTCCAGCGGGGAATCACCGCCGCGCTGGAGCCACAGCAGCTCCCAGAAGAACCAGCCCAGCAGTGCGTCGTCATCGGTCTCCCGCCGCCGCCCGGAGCCCAGTGCGGTGGTGTCGAGCAGCACGAGGCGCGCCACCCGCTGTCCCTGCGCGCGCAGTTGCCGGGCGATCTCGAACGCCACGAAGCCGCCGAACGACCAGCCGCCGATGTCGTAGGGGCCCTCGGGCTGCAGGCGGCGCATGGCGGCCACGTAGCTGCCGGCGATCTCCGGGACGCTGCGCAGCGGCTCGGTGCCGGGGTCGACGCCGGCCGCCTGGAGGGCGTAGAAGGGCTGGTCCGCCGGGAGGTATTTGGCGAACCGTACGTAGCACAGGACGTTGCCGCCCATGGGGTGGACGAAGAACAGGGGCCGCTTGTCGCCCTTGGAGCGGATCGGTACCAGGGGGTCGAAGGCGGCCACGGCGTCCCCGCTGCGCAGCCGGGCGGCGAGTTCGGCGACGGTCGGGGCGGCGACGAACTCGGACATCGGGACGTTGATCCCGTACCGCTGCTCGATGAGCACGACCAGGCGCATGGCGGTGAGCGAGGTGCCGCCGAGGTCGAAGATGTTGTCGTGGACGCTGATGGCGGGCAGTTGCAGCAGCTCGCCGAGGATCTCCGCGAGGGCCTTCTCGTACGGGTCGCGGGGCGCGGTCGCGTCGGCCGAGGTGGTCGCGGTCAGCGGCAGTGAGCGCAGGGCGCGGTCGTCGCGCTTGCCGCTGGGTGTGAGCGGGAGCGCGGGGAGCCATTCGACGTGCGAGGGCACCATGTAGTCGGGAAGTACCGACCGCAGCTGCTTGACGAGCTGGTCGGTGTCGGCCCGCTCGGGGTCGCCGACCAGGAACGCGGCGAGGAACGAGTCGTTGCCCTCGCGCCGCCGGGCCACCACCGCCGCCTCGGTCAGCCCGGGGTGGTCGGAGCCGAAGCGGGCGATCGCCAGCTCGACCTCCGCGGGCTCGACGCGGAAGCCGCGCACCTTGACCTGCGCGTCCGACCGGCCCACGCACACCACCGAGCCGTCGGGCAGGGTGAACCCGAGGTCGCCGGTGCGGTACAGCCGCTCACCGGGGGCGCCGCCGGGGTGCGGCACGAAGCGCTCCTCGGTGAGTTCGGGCCGCCCGGCGTAGCCACGGGCCAGGCACACCCCGCCGAGGTACAGCTCGCCCTTCACACCGGGCGGGACGGGGCGCATCCGGGCGTCCAGGACGTGGACCTCGGCGCCGTCGATGGGTGTGCCGATGGGCGGCAGGGCCGGGAAGCGGGCGGGGTCGCCGGTCATGGTGTGGCGGGTGACGACGTGCGACTCGGTGGGGCCGTACTGGTTCTCCAGGATCACCCCGGGCAGCGCGGCGCACAGGGCGCGGATCTCGTCGGTGACCCGCAGCTGCTCGCCGGAGGAGAGCACCGCCTTGAGGGCGTGCGGCACGGTGCCGAGGGCGTTCGCCGTCTCGGCCAGCTGCTGGAGCGCCACGTACGGCAGGTAGAGGCGCTCGACGCCCTCCCGGTCGAGCAGGCGGAGCAGGGCGGGCATGTCGCGGCGCTCGCTCTCGCCGACCAGGAGGAGCGTCCCGCCGCCGCACAGCGTGGAGAAGATCTCCTGGAAGGAGACGTCGAAGCTCATCGGCGCGTACTGGACGGTGGTGCCGCCGACGACTCCGCTGGGTGCGCCGTTCTGCCAGGCGACGAGGTTGGCCAGGGAGCGGTGGGGCATCTCCACGCCCTTGGGCCGGCCGGTGGAGCCGGAGGTGAACAGCAGGTAGGCGATGCCCTCCGGGTCGAGCTCGGGCAGTGCGGGCGCCGCTTCCCAGCCCGGGTCGGCCTCCGAGAGGAGTTCGTCGGCGAGGAGGACGTCCGCGGTGTCGGTGAGCAGATGGGTGTGCGCGGAGTGGGCGACGACCTTGAACGGTTCGGCCTGCTCCAGCATCGAGGCGATGCGCTCCTGCGGGTAGCCGGTGTCCAGCGGGACCGTGGCGCCGCCCGCCTTGAGGACGCCGAGGATGACGGCGATGGTCTCCGGTGAGCGTTCCATGGCGATGCCGACCCGGTCGCCGGGGGTGGCGCCGAGGGCGAGCAGGCGGTGTGCGACGCGGTCGGCCGCCCGGTCGAGTTCCGCGTAGCTCCAGCGCCGGTCGGCCAGGACGAGGGCGGTGGCGTCGGGGGTGCGCGCGGCCTGTGCCTCGAAGGCGCGTACGACGTCGGGTGTTTCGGCGGGCACCGCCTCGGCGGACCCGGGCGCGGGGGCGATGTGTGCGCCGAGGGCCGCGCGCTCCGGGGCCGGGGTCTCCGCGGCCGCCGCCAGGAAGGCGAAGTCCGCGGGCTCCTGCGGGTGGTGCACGACGCGGCGCAGGATCTCGGTGAAGCTGTGCGCGTACAGCTCGCTCTGCGCCGGGCTGAAGGCCCGGCCCTGGAAGTCCATCCGCAGCCATATCCGGTCGTCCGCGGGGTCGGTGACGGCATTGACCAGCAGGGAGAAGTTGGTCTCCTCCCAGGCCCGGAAGCCCAGCGAACGCACCCCGGGCAGGGAGTAGACGGCCGCGAGCTGGCGGAAGTGGATGTAGTTGAACGCGGTGTCCAGCACGGTGATGCCGAGGTCCTCCTGGATGGCGCTGAGCGGGTAGCGCCGGTGCGGATGACTGTCCTGCTCGCTGCGGAACGCCTCGCGCACCACGTCCAGCCAGCTGTCCCGGGCGGTGTCCAGCCGGACCGGCATGGTGTTGAGGAAGAGCCCGGCGATGCGTTCCGACCCTTCCCGTTCGGGGCGCCCGTGGGTGACGAGTCCGGTGGTGAGGTCGTCGGTGCCGGAGAACAGCCGCAGGGTGAGCAGGTGCGCGGCGAACAGTACGGACTTGACCGGCAGGGTGTGGGTGCGGGCGAAGTCCCTGACCGCTGACGTGAGTTCGTCCGGAAGGTCGACCTGGCGGGTGATCAGTGCCTCGTCACCCGGTGTCTCGTGCGGGGTGAACGCGTCCAGCTGGAGCAGCGGGGCGCCGTCGAGCAGCGTCCGCCAGTACTCCCGGGTGGCGGCCGATTCCAGTGCCTGGCGTTCGGCGCGTATGTGGTGCGCGATGGACGGCAGGGCGAGGTCGGGAACGGCCTCGATGTCCTTGCCGAGCGCGTGTGCGTAGTCCTGCAGGAGCTCGCGTACGAGGTTGGCGACACTGCCGCCGTCGAGGATCGCGTGGTGGAAGCTGAGCACCAGCTCCACGGACCGCGCGAGCACATGGACACGCAGGTGGTACAGCGGGGCACGCTCGAACGCATACGGGTGGAAGCGACGCTCCTCGACGTGCCCGCGTATCTCGTCCTGGGCCTGCGCGTCGGTGCGGTCACGCAGATCGACCGTTTCAAGAGCGCTCTCGACCGTCTCGTGCACGATCTGGAGCGGTTCGGAGAAGCTGCCGAGGTCGAAGGAGGAGCGCAGTACGGGATGGCGCGCCACGAGCCGGTCGAAGGCGGTCCGGAACCCGGCCTCGTCCCACTCCAGGTCGAGGCTGTACTGGAAGACGTCGCGGTAGACGGCCGAGTCCTGCTGGGCGCGGCTGTGGTACAGCAGGCCGAGCTGGAGGCGGCTGAGCGGATAGGCGTCCTCGTGCCCTTCGAGCCGGGCCCGGTCGACGCTGGAGACCAGCTCGAAGGGGGCGGGCTCCGGGGCCTCGGCGCCCGCCGGCCCGGTGGTGGTGAGGGCGGCCAGTCCGGCGACGGTCGGGTGGCGCATCACGTCGCTGAGGGAGAAGAGCAGACCGCGCTTCTCGGCGAGGGCACGGATCCGCAGCATCAGGATGGAGTCGCCGCCGAGGGCGAAGTAGTCGTCGTGGACGCCGACCCGGTCGACCTCCAGGACCTCGGCCCAGACGGCCGCCAGGGCCGCCTCCGTCGCGTCCCGGGCGGGGACGTACGCGCGCCGGCCGGCCTGCGCACCGCTCGTGGCGGGTTCGGGCAGGGCGCGCCGGTCGGCCTTGCCGTTGGGGGTGAGCGGGATGCGGTCGATGCGTATGAAGTGCGCGGGGATCATGAACTCGGGCAGACGGGCGGCCAGTTCGCCGCGGAGCAGCTGGGTGCCGAGCTCGGTGTCCGCGACGTAGTGGCCCACGAGGTAGGTGCCCCGGGCGTCGGACCGGTGGTCCACGACGATCGCGTCGCGTACGCCGGCGACGGACGCCAGGGCGTTCTGCACCTCGCCCAGCTCCACACGGTTGCCGCGGATCTTGACCTGCCCGTCGATGCGGCCCAGGTACTCCAGGTTCCCGTCGGCCAGCCGGCGCGCCAGGTCCCCGGTGCGGTACAGCCGGCCGCCGGGCGCGAAGGGGTCCTCGGTGAACTTCTCGGCGGTCAGGCCGGGGCGCTCCAGATAGCCGCGTGCCACGCCGGCACCGCCGATGTGCAGCTCGCCCGGCACGCCGATCGGCTGCGGCTCGCCGTAGGGGTCCAGTACGTACAGCTGCGTGTTGTCGATGGGGCGGCCGATCGGCACCCGGCGCACGGGCTCGCCGGGCACGGAGGGGCAGTCGTAGTACGACACGTCGACGGTCGCCTCGGTGGGGCCGTACAGGTTGACCAGGGCGGGACGGCGGTCCCGGTCGCCGAAGACGCGGTTGAACTGTTCGACGCGCGCCGGGGGCAGGGCCTCGCCGCTGCAGAAGACCTGGCGCAGCGTGGCGGCGTCCGCCCGCAGTTCGGGCCGGCTCTCCAGCAGGTCGAGGAAGGGGCCGAGCATGGAGGGCACGAAGTGCATGACCGTCACACCGCGTTCGGCGACGGTCCGCAGGATGGTCGCGGGGTCGCGCTCACCGCCGTGCGGCAGCAGGGTGAGCTCCGCCCCTTCGATCGCCCACCAGAACAGCTCCCACACCGATACGTCGAAGGAGATCGGCGTCTTCTGGAGCAGCACGTCTCCGGCGCCGACGGGGTAGCGGGACTGCATCCAGGCGAGGCGGTTGACCACCGAGTGGTGCTCGACCATGACGCCCTTGGGCTTGCCGGTGGAGCCGGAGGTGTAGATCACGTACGCGATGTCGTGGGCGGTGGCGACCGGCTCCAGGGGGGCGCCCGACCCGCTGAGGGCGAGCTCGTCCACGCGCAGGACGGGCAGGCCGTCGACCGGACGGGCCTCGCCGGAACCGGGTCCGGTGAGCAGCACCTTGGCGCGGCTGTCCCGGAGCAGGAACCGCTGCCGGTCGGCCGGGTAGCCGGGGTCGACCGGCACGTAGGCGCCGCCCGACTTGAGCACGCCGAGCAGGGCCGGCAGAGTGTGCGGGCCGCGCTCCAGCAGGACGGCCACGCGGTCACCGGGCACAACGCCCCGGGCACGCAGCGCCCGTGCGACGCGGTTGGCCCTCAGGTCGAGCTCCGCGTAGCTGAGGGACGTCCCCCCGGCGCTCCCTCCGGCGGCGTCGGCCGTGCCGAGGGCGGTGGCGGTGACGGCGGTGCGGTCCGGAGTACGGGCGGCCTGCTCCTCGATGAGGCCGTGCACGGTCATGTCGTCGCGGTACGGGACGGCCGGGCCCCGGCTGCCCCGTGTCAGCTCCTCGCGCTCGGTCCCGCTCAGGATCGGCTGGGCGAGAGCGGGGCGCTCCGGCCGGTCGACCGCCTCGCGCATCAGCGCGGCGAGGTGGCCGGCCATCGCCTCGACGGGGAAGTCCTCGTCGAAGACGTCACGGGCGTAGTCGAGGTCGATCCGCAGGTCGGCGTCGTCGTCGAAGGCGTGGACCATGATGGCGAGCGCGTCCAGGTTGTGCACCGGGGCGCTCATCACGCCGGACCGCTCGATGTCCGGGAGCGCCTCGATGTGCGGGTGGCGCAGATAGGACAGGGTGACGTCGAAGAGCCGCCGTGCGTCGGGGGAGCCGGACGGCAGGTCGCGCAGCACGTCCCCGAGTGCGAACCGCTCGTGGGCGCGCAGGGCGTCCGTACGGGCGCGGACCTGGGCGGCGATGTCGAGCACGGTGGCGTCCTCGGGGACGGCCACGCGCAGCGGCAGGGTGTTGGCGAAGTGCCCGACGATCTCCCGCTCGCGCTGGGTGCGGCGATTGAGGAACGGGACGCCGAGCACGATCTCGTCGGCGCGGTGGACGCGCGCGAGGTACCCGGCGCAGGCCGCGGCGATGAAGGCGAACGGGGAGCTGCCGAGCTCGCGGATCCGGGAGACGAGCGAGCCGTCGACGGTGAAGGTGTGGCGGCCGCGGCGTTCGACGCCGGGCCGCCGCTGCTCCGCGGGGTGCTGGAAGAGCGCGGGCGCCACACCCGTCAGGGCCTCGCGGTGGAAGGCCCGGTCCGCCTCGTGGGCGGGCGAGCCCCGGTGGACGGCGTCCTCCTCGATGAACTCGCGGTAGGACGGGGCGGAGCGGGAGTCGGCCTCGTCGCCGGTGTCGGTGCCGGTGCCGGTGCCGGTGCCGGTCAGCCGCGCGTACTCGGCCCACATGGACCGGGTGACCAGGTGCAACGCCCAGGCGTCGGCAAGGAGGTGGTGGGCCTTGAGGTGGACGTGCACGACATCGGCGTTCTCACGTATCAGGGTGGCGTTGAACAGGGGCGCGCGCCGGAGCGTGTACGGCCGGCCGAAGGCGTCCTGCTGCCACTCCTCCCAGGCGGCGGCCGGGTCCGGTGCGCCGGAGAGGTCGACGTGGTCCACCCAGGCGTCGTCGTCGCCGGTGACCCCGCTCTCGAACCACTGGACGGGAACACCCTCCTGTTCGTCGAAGCGCAGAAGGAACACGTCGCTGCGGCGCAGGGCGCGCGCGAAGGCCGTACGCAGCGCGGGGACGTCGGTCTTCCCTTCGAGGCGCTCATGGACCATGACATTGAATTGGGGGTCGTCCGGCGTACGGGACTCGGCAGCCCAGATATCACGCTGATAGGAAGTGAGAGGGAGAAGGCGGCGAGTCGCCACAGCCTTTCCTTTCTGTCGTTTCGTTGCCGATTTTCTCGAAATTCAAGGAAACCAATCGCTCGGAACCCTAGGCTTCCGAATGTCGGGCGATCCACTACTCGAACGAGTAGCCCTCCACTACTCGTTCACGTAGCAACCGTTTACGGAACCCCGCACGGCGTCCACCCCTCACCACGGCCGTTGACGTGGCGTTTCGACGGGAAACGGCGGGCGCGGCGCGTCGACGGGGCAGGCCACCACCGGCACATTTCCGCCAGAAGCCCTCCACAGGTCAAGGGCGTGTACCCGGGGACTCAAAGGGTGCTCAAAAAATACTGGAAACCGAACGGATCACGAGTGGAAGTGCCGTGAAATCGCACCCGTTCCCCTGCTGACGCGACGAGGAAACAGGAGATTCATCACCGTCGCGATCCGGCTGTACAACCGTTTTATTTCACGGACGGAATCGGAACGTCACGCGCGGAGACGTGAGGGCGGTCCCCGGATCAGTCCCCGGCGTGCCGCGCTCGCCGCCCCGTCGGCGCGTCGTCGGCGCCGGACGGGCAGGCGGCACCGGAGGGCAGCCGCTCAGGCGGGTGGGCGGGCACGCGGGCGGGCGGGCGGGCGGGCGGGGACAGGAAACAGCGGCGCGGCCACGGGGGCGCGCCGAACGGCATCGCCCCCGTGGCCGCGCCGCGGGTCCTTCCCGGTTCACCGCCCGGCGGTCAGCAGGCCCACCGCAGTTCCTGGGCGACCCGGGCCTCGACGTCCGGACCGCTGTACATCAGGGCGGTGAGCGCTCCGCCGTACAGGCGCGGCTCGTCGCCGCCGCGCAGGGGGGACAGCGGCGCCCCGACGGAGGCCGTGGCGTGGTGGCGCGCCCGTCGCGCGTCATAGGCGGCCAGCCAGCCCCGTACGTCCCTCCCGCTGCGGTCCAGCAGGTCCCCCAGGGCCACGGCCTCCTCCAGCGTGCGGCGCAGGCTCTGGGCCGCACGCCACCGCGTGGGGTGCGCGGCGTCGCCGAGCAGCGCGATCCGCCCGTCCGCCCAGCGGGTGGCCGGCTCCCCGTCGTACAGGGACCAGGCGTGCCAGTGCTCGCCCATGGCGAGGATGCCGCGGGCGACAGGGGCGGCGTCGGGGAAGGCGGCGAGCACCCGGGCGGCGTCGACGCGCTCGGCGGACATCGGTTCGGCCGAGGTGTCACGGCGCATGGCGGAGAGGCTCACGTATCCGCCGTCGCCCACCGGGAAGTGCACGATGTGCCAGCCGAGTCCCGCCCACAGGGTGGTGACGTCCTCGCGCAGCCCGTCGGGGACGAGGTCGATGGGGACGAGGGTGCGGTACAGGGTGTGACCCGACAGCGTGGGGGCGCTGCCGCCGGTGAGCTCGTCCCGGATGGCCGAGTGCACGCCGTCGGCCCCGATCAGCACGTCGCCGGTCAGCCGTTCACCGCTGTCCAGTTCCACGGTCACCGAGTCGGCGTCCTGGGCGTGGCGCACGACCCGGCTCTGGCCCCGCAGCCATACGGTGTCCATCTCCCAACAGGCGTTCAGCAGCGGTTCGTAGAGATCGAGCCGCAGAGCCGTCGCGTGCACCCGGCCGAACCGGTGGCTCCTGCGTCTCGTCTCCACCTTGCCCATGGGCTCGCCGGTCGCGCCGTCCATGAAGTGGCATTCGGTGATCGGCAGCGAGCGTTCGAGCACCGCGCGGCCCACCCCCAACCGGTCCAGCGCGTGGAAGGAGTGGGGACCGATCTGAATACCCGAAACGTTCTCGACGAACGTCGGCCGCTGTTCCAGCACGGTCACCTCGTGCCCACGACTTCCCAGGGACAGGGCCGCGGCCAGGCCACCGATCCCCCCACCCGTAATAAGAATCCGCATGCCCTCGATGATGTGCCCCGGTCACAGGCCAGCACGACTCCGCGTGCGGCACTTCGTCAGGTGAGCACCGCGAGTTGACATAGTCGCGTGGCACGGGGTGCGGCATAGCGCCGGTTGTGCTGCACCCCGCTCGCGGACCTCACGCGGGATGGTCGACCCAGTCCATGCGTCCCGTCCGTCCCGGGCGCGTCACACCGTCGCCGCGCCCCGCGCCGTCACCGCGTCCCATGCGGTCGATGCGCTCGCCCCGGTCCATGCGCTCGATGGTGTCCATGCAGTGGCTCCACGGACGCACCCGGGCCTCCGCCGCGCTGAGTATCCGTACGAGATGCGCGGCGGACGCCAGGGTCATGTGGCGGTGCCAGCCCTCCAGGGAGCGGCCCTCGTAGTCGAGGATCCCGACCTGGGTGGCGGTGTCCACGAAGTCCTGCTCGACCCGGCCGACCAGCTTGGCCAGCCGCAGCAGGACACCGAGCGGAGTCGCCGTCAGATTGGTGATCCAGCAGTGTGCGGGGCGGCCGTCCGCCCGGTCCCACTGGCCCAGGAGCAGCAGCGGGCGTCCGGCCCACTCCACCCGCACCCCGGCTATCAGGCTCCTGCGGGTGGTGCCGGTGACCGGGTCGGTCCACTCGACCGGACGCCGCAGCATCCGGTTCATCTGGAGCAGCCGGTCGGCGTGGAGCGATCTGCGGGTTCCGCCGGGCGCCCAGGGGGCGGCCTCGGTCACCCGCAGATCACCGTGGACGCGGGCCAGCAGCGGTTCGCCGGCGTCCACGAACCGCTCCGCCGCGGGCCGCAGGTCGGCGTCGGGCATGTCCAGGACGACCGGGCGGGGCCCCATCGGCGAGCAGTCGAAGCCCACGGTGACGTCCGCGGCCCGCTCGGCCGGCCGGTCGCCGGGCAGCAGCAGGCTCCACTGCACGGGTACGGTGGCCCGCTCGGCCACGCCCCAGACGCCGACGGCCTGCTGGCCGCTGACGGCATGGCCGAGCGAGGGAACGTACCGGCGCTCCACTCCGACGGTGCGGGTGCCGACCTTGGGAATGACGATCGACTGCACGACCCAGGCGGCGACGCGCAGTTCGCGGTCGGCGTGGCGGGTGAGGGCCTGCCGGACGGGTTCCCAGTCCCAGGTGGAGGAGGCGATGAAGTGGTGCAGGCTCTGGGCGGTCTCCCGGCCGCCGACGCTCGCGGCGATGTTCCGCACGGACTTGCGGCCTTCGGCCTTGAGCAGCCCGTGCAGGTACTGAGCCCCTTTGCGGCGCTGATCGACGCGGGGGAGTTCCGCGAAGAGGGCCTCGCACAGGTCGTCCAGAATTGCGCTCCTCTTCCGGACCCTTGACACGGGAACCGGCCCCTTGACCGGTTTCGTGGATGAGGACGCCGTATTCACGCGGACATCCGGACGAGCATCCGCACGGACATTCGATCGGGCGCCCGGCCGATCAACCGGCCCGGAATCCGGTCCGGAAGCCGGATTCTCCGGTGCGGTGCTCGTCGGCGAGATGGTCGTACCGGACTTCGCGAACTCCGGACCGCGCCTCATACCGTTCCCCCCTATACCGTGCCGGTAAGCCTCCAGTCTGCTGTCCGGCAGCCCGCAGGACCCTTGTCCCACCATTGAGTGGCTGGAATACAGCAGCTCCAGAACCTGGAATGGCGGTACACGGACGCAAGCATCACACATCCGTGTACCGCGATCACCGTTCGGACCGTCGCGCCAAGGGGGTTCAGCGGCCGACGGGCTCCTTGTCGTGGTGGGTGTCCGACTCCTTGGGCCCCACGGACGGGGTCGGGACGGCCGGCCCTCCGGAGCACCCCCATGCCCCCGTGGACGGGCGCCCCACGCCGACGCGGAGCAATCGGCCGCCCACCACGAAGAGGCCGGACACCACCAGCAGAGGTAGCGGATCACGCAGAAGCCGAAGGAGCTCTCGCCGGCCAGAGGACCGTCCCGGTGGCGCAGCACCGTGCGCCTGCCGTCGATGCCGCTCCACGCCGCACTGACGAGGAGCAGGGCCCGCGGGACCGGTGGTGACGGCGTGGAGCCCGTACAGCCAGGGGGGCGGCCAGGGCTCCGGCGTATGCCGCCACCATGAGGGACCCCGTGCCCACAGCGGGATCCTGACCCGGCGGCCCGACAGCGCCATGCGCGCGAGGATCAGGCCGAGACGAACGCGAAGAGGGGCACGGGCGGGGAGTTCGCAGGCGAACACCGCTTGGACACCGAGAGCGGATACTTCTCCGGGTCTCCGGGTCTCCGGGAAGTCGGGTCGCCGGGAAGTCGGGTCGCCGGGAAGTCGGGGATCAGGAACCGATCCCCGAACCGGACGAGAAACATTCCCGCCACCATGGCGCCCGCTCACGCGCAGAGGTGGCGCGCCGGAATCCTCTTTCACGGGTCCGGGGAAGAACGGGAAAAGAAGACGGAAGAACAGCTCGCCGCAGAGCGACCGGCTCGGTACCACCTTCCGGCATCGCGGCCGCCCCATCACGCTGACGCGGGTGTCGTGCTGCGGGAACCAGGAATGCACCGGCAACATGGGATCTTTTCCCGGTGTGATTCGTGAGCTCGGCGTGGGGGGGAGAGACGGGCGCCGCCGGGAGAGGGGCGCGGAGCCGGGTCAGCGCAGGGTCTGACCGTCCAGATCGATGACCTTGTCGGCGAGGACCTGGAAGAGCTCCCACAACGCCTCGGGCGAGTGCTCCCGGTCCTCCACGGCCGGGTAGTTGTCGAAGACCACGTACTGCGCTCCCAGTTCGGCGAGCTCTTCCAGGTCCTGGCGGATCTGGTCGAGGGTGCCTTCGCCGGGCAGCCGCTTCGGGTCCGTCAGCGGGCTGTCGGTGATCCGGAGGTTGACGCGCGGGCACAGCGCGGGCACGGGGCGCCCGGCCTGCTCGGCGGCGTCGCGCAGGGCGGGCAGGCCCTCCGTGCGCAGCCACTCGGTGGTCGCCCAGATCGGGTGCCAGGCATCCGCGTACGTGGCGATGCGGCGCACCGAGCGGGGCCCGCTGCCGCCGATCCACAGCGGCGGGTGGGGGTCGCGGAGCGGGCGGGGGGCGGTGTGCACCCGCTCGAAGTCGGCGAACTCCCCATGGTGGGTGACCACGTCCTCGGTCCACAGCCGCTTGATCACACCGAGGTACTCGTCGGTGATGCGGGCACGCTGCCGGTGGGAGACCTTAAGGGCGTCGAACTCGCCCTTCGCCCAGCCGGTGCCGACACCGAGCACCATGCGGCCGTTGCTCAGCCGGTCGATGTTGGCGGTGAGGCGGGCCGTGTTCAGCGGGCTGCGCAGGGGTGTGATCACCACGCTGGTGGCCAGCTCGATCCGGCTGGTGAGTGCCGCGAACCAGGCGAGCGTGACGAAGGGGTCGTACAGCTGGGTGGGGAACGTGTCGTGCACGTCCTGGGTCGTCGCCACGTGGTCCGAGACGGTGATCAGGTGGTAGCCGGTCTCCTCGGCCTGCTGGACCCAGTGGCGCAGGGTCTCGGGCTTCGCGTTGGGACCGTTGTTGACTATGTTCACGCCGAACTTCATGGAAAACCTCGCGGTGTGACGGAGCGTGGGTACGAGGACGGGGTGCCGCCTCCCGGGGCCCGGGGGTGCGCCGGGCAGAGCCGCAGAGGGCCTGCGCCGGCCGGGAGAGCCCTCGCGGGGGGGGAAGCGACGGGGGCTCGCCGGTCGGAAGCGTGACCGGGCGCCGGACGGAGGCCCGGGGGGCAGGGCCCGGGGCCAGGACCGGGAGTCGGGCTCGGGAGTCGGGCTCGGGAGTCGGGGCTTCGGACGAGGGCGTGGGGCACGGGCGGGGGCCGGCCCGGGGGGCCCAGCGCCGGGCGCCTGTACCGGGCGCCCGCGCCGGACCCCTGTGCCGGACCGCTAACGCGGTGCCGCTTCCGGCTGTGCGCCCAGTTCGGGGGTGCCTTCGGCGGCCGTGCGCCGTACGTGGTTCCACATCAGCAGGGAGAGCGCCAGGGCCACGGCGGTGGCGAGGGCGGCGGTCAGGGTGACCGACCGTACCCCCAGGCCGAGGTCGATGGTGGTACCGCCGAGCCACGCCCCGAGGCCGTTGCCCAGGTTGAACGCCGAGACGTTCGCCGACAGCGCGAGCGCGGGCGCGGCGGACGCGACGACGAGGATGCGGGCCTGGAGCGCCGGGATGATGGAGAAGCCGGCGGCGCCGAAGAGGAACAGCACGACGGCCGCGGGGATCTGGTACGGGCTGGCGGCCCAGAAGAGCACCAGTGCGCCGAGGAGCGCGCTCAGGGCCCTCAGCACCCCTCGCATCACGTTGTTGTCCGCCGCCTTGCCGCCCAGGATGTTGCCGAGCACGGAGCCGACGCCGAACACGATGAGCAGCACGCCGACCATGGGGGCCGCGAAGTGCGCCACGTCGAGCATGAGCGGCGCGAGATAGGTCGAGGTGGTGAAGACGGCGCCCTGCGCGAGGACCGTGATCAGCATGGAGAGCTGGACGGTGCCCTTGCGGAACACCTTCAGCTGCTCGCGCAGCGGTGCTTCCTTCTCGCCGTTGGGCTGCTGGGTCGCCAGATCCCCGGGGACGAACTTCTGGATGAGCAGGGCGCACACCAGCGCGGCGCCGGTGATGGACACGAACGTGGCCCGCCAGCCGAACTGCTGGCCGATGAAGGTGCCGATCGGCACACCCAGGACGTTGGCGAAGTTGAAGCCGAGGGCGATCTTGGCCATGGCCGTGGCCTGCTTGTCCGGCGGCGACATGACGGCGGCGACGTACCAGGCGACGGCGGCGAAGGTGCCGTGGCTGAGCGAGGTGAAGACGCGGGCGCTCATCAGCAGCGCGTAGTTGGGCGCCAGCGCGGCGACCACGTTGCCCACGACGAACAGGCCCATCAGGCCGAGCAGCAGCGGCTTGCGCGACCACTTGGTGGTGAGGAGCGTGATGATGGGGCCGCCGATGGTCACACCCAGGGCGTAGCCGGTGACCAGCAGGCCGGTCGTCGGAATGGACACATCCAGATCGGCCGCCATGTCGGGCAGGATCCCGGCGATGACGACCTCGGCGGTACCCACACAGAAAACCCCGAGCATCAGGGCCAGTAGGGGCAGGGGCATGACGACCTGAGCCTTCCACGGGAACGAACAGAGGGGGGGGTGAGGAGAGGGAGGAGCGAGGGGGGAGCGGGAGACGGACGGGAGAGGAGGAGGCGGGAGAGCCAGTGGATCACAAAATGCTTTCAGATGCATAGAGATAATGTCCGACTCCGAGGCTGTGGTCAACCACTGCAAAGAGTTACGATGGCGTAGTGATACGTCCGGGCCTGGCCGGGCGCTGACAAGGAGCCGCACATGGACAGCGCGAGAGGCGCCGGCGGTCGCGACGAGGTCGCCCTCTGGCGGCAGCTGACGCGCCTGACCGAACAGGTGGGTTCGGCCGCCAACCGACAGCTGACCCGGAAACACGGAGTGACGACGGGCGAGTTGATGGTGCTGCTCACGCTCGCCGAACAGCGCGACGGAATGCTGCGGATGGCGGACCTGGTCGAGGGCTCCAGTGCGAACCAGTCGTCCGTGAGCCGCATGGTGGCCCGCCTCGAAGAGGCCGACTGGGTCACTCGTATGCACTGCCAGCAGGACAAGCGCGGAGTGAACGTGGGGATCACCGAGGTCGGCAGACGGCTGGCCAAGGAGGCGGAGCAGACCTTCAAGAACGCCCTGTCCAGCGGCCTGGACAAGGCGGCCCTGGACGACCGCACCGCTTCCCTCGTGGTCCGGCTGCGTTACGCCGTACCGGTCGAGATCGACTGACGCCCCACCGCGCCCCGGGGCCGGTCCGGCCGGCCCCGCCGGGCGTCGCACACCCGCTCCGGCCGCGCGACGCCCGCCCCGCCCCGGCCGCCCTCCGCCGTCGGCGCGACCCCTCCCCCGCCGCCCCGGCCCGCCCATGGGCCGCGCCGGGGCCGCCCGCCGATCACCTCTCGCACCCGTGGCGCGCGCCGGACACGTGACGCCCTGTTCGGCGATACGCGGCGACACACGGCGACACACGGCGACAGCGGTCCCTACCGCCCGGACCGGCACCACCCCCGCACCGCCCACCGGGTCCACCCGGCACCTTGACGCGGAATCACTGGATCCGGCCACTCATGGTGCCCGCGGGAGCTTTGCTCCGACCGCACCCGACCGGGCCGGACGGCGACTTCCCTCAAGATTTCATGCATCCGCATACATTTAATGTGGGCTCGATCACATTGCCATGGATGCATATTGGGCTCTAGTTTCCTTCTTGCGGGAGAACGCGGCGGCACTTCGCCGGCTCGCCCTTCGCCCCGCCGAGCCCCAGCGCCCACGGCGTCGTCGGCGCCCACGCAGCAGACGTCACAGCGATCCGCCCATGCGATTCCGCACTTCGCGCTCCTCACGCGTCACGCACCTTCATCGCACTTCACACGCCCGAACCTCTCCCGGAGGTCAGTCTTGTCCGGTACCGCCATGTCTCTGTCCGCCGGCTACACCTCGACCGCCGATCTCCCCAAGCCGCCCGGCTTGCACTGGAACGTCCAGGCCAAGCAGCCCATCGCCTACGGCGTCAGCATGGTGCGCGGCTTGCTGGACACCGAGAACCCCACCCTCGCCCGGGCCTGCGGCGGCGCCGGCGGGCGCTCCGTCCGCTGCCTGGTGGTGGTCGACACCGTGGTCGACGCCCTGTACGGAGAGCGGCTCAAGGCCTACTTCGACCGCTGGCAGATCGATGCGACCTGGCAGGTCATCCACGGCGACGAGGATGCCAAGTACCTCGACCAGACCATCGCCGTGACCGAGGCCATGACCAGAATGGGCATCCTGCGCCGCGCCGAGAAGGTCCTCGCCGTCGGCGGTGGCGTCGTCCTGGACGTGGTCGGCTTCGCCGCCAGCATGTACCGCCGGGGCATCCCCTACATACGTGTGCCCACCACTCTGGTGGGCCAGATCGACGCCGGCATCGGCGTCAAGACCGGCATCAACTACGGGCACCACAAGAACCGCCTCGGCACCTACTTCGCGCCCGAACTCGCCCTGATCGACCCGGACTTCCTGCGCACGATCGAACCCCGGCACGTCGCCAACGGCATGGCCGAGATCATCAAGATGGCACTGGTCAAGGACGTCTCGCTGTTCGAGCTGCTGGAGGCGACCGTCGGCACCATCACCCGCGAGACGCTGGCCACCTGCGGCTCGGCCGTCAGCGAGGTGCTGTCGCGGGCGATCTCCGGAATGCTCGACGAGCTGGAGCCCAACCTCTGGGAACAGGTCCTGGAGCGGTCGGTCGACTACGGCCACACCTTCAGCCCGTCGCTCGAACTGCGCGCCGACCCGCCGCTGCTGCACGGTGAGGCCGTCGCCGTCGACATGGCGATCTGTGTCGCGCTCGCCCATCTGCGGGGGCTGCTGTCGGACACCGACACCGACCGCGCCCTGCGCCTGATGCAGGGCTTCGACCTGCCGATCTCGCACCCCGTCTTCACCCAGGAGCTCCTCACCGAGGCCCTCGCGGACGCCGTCAAGCACCGCGACGGCCACCAGCGGGTACCGCTGACCAGCGGCATCGGCAAGGTGGTCTTCGCCAACGACCTGACCGCCGACGAGCTGGGCCAGGCCCTGGAGTTCGTCGCGAAGTGGAGCGCCGCGACCGACAGCGAGCTCGCCGGTTCGCAGCGATGAGCAGGGCGGTCGCCGTCCTGGACGTGGGCGGAACGCACATCCGCCAGGCGTGGTGGCTGAGCGGCAACGGGCTGCGCGCCCGGCGCTCACGCCCCTCGCCCAGCTTCCGCCGGTTCCCCGGGGTCTCCGTGGCCAAGCTCCAGGACCTCATGGTCCAGGATCTGTGCGAGGCGGTCCCGGAGAGTCCCGACGCCGTCGCCGGTATCTCCTTCGGCGCCGCGCTCGATCACCGCAGCGGCCTCGTCTACGCCTCCGCCCCGCTGTGGGGCGAGCACAGCGAACCGTTCGATCTGCGCGGAGCCCTGCGGACCAGGCGGCCGGACGTCGACTGGCACATCGTCAACGACGTCACCGCCGCGCTGCTGCACGCCGCGTCCGCCCCGGCCCGCCGCGAACACCGCAAGGTCCTGCTGGCCACCATCAGCACCGGCATCGCCTGCCGGACCCTCGACCGGCGCCGGGACGTCATCCCCGTCGACGGCTGCGGCCTCCAGGGCGAGATCGGGCATCTGCCCGCCACCGCCTCCCTGGCCGGCGCTCCCGTCGAGCTCGTGTGCGACTGCGGGGTGCGCGGTCATCTGGCGGCGTACGCGTCGGGCCCCGGTATCGCCAGGATGGCGGCGGTCCTGCAGGAGCGCGAGCCGGACCGCTGGGAGCGGTCGGTGCTGGGCCGGCTGACCACCGACGGAGCCTCGTTCGAGACGGCGCTGTGCCGTGCGCTGGACGTGGCGGACACGCTGGCCGCCGAACTGCTCGACGCGGTCACCGCGCCGGTCGCCGACGTACTGCGCACCGCGCTCTGCCTCGACCCCGAGATCGACGAGGCGGTGCTGACCGGCGGTGTGGTGCTGGGCCTGGGCGAGCACTACCGGCGGTCGCTGCTGGACCACCTCACCCGCCAGGGCCTCTACCTGACGAGCGAGCGCTCCCCGGAGTGGGTGGAGCGGCGTGTCACGGTCAGCGGACCGGGTGAGGCCGACGGTCTCGCGGGCGCCGGGATCGCCGCCCTCGCGGAGCTCCGCCCATGAGCGCCGTGCCCGGCGGGGACACGCACGCCCTGACCGGCACGCGGGAGGAACGGCCCGCAGGCGGCGGCGCGCCCGGTGCCGTCCACGGCCGGAGCCACCGGGCTCTGGTGCGTGAACCCGGGGGCGTGCGTACGCGCCTCCGGCCCACGCCGGTGCCGGGGCCCGGCGAACTGCTCGTCGCCACCGGCGTCGCGGGGCTGTGCGGTACGGACCTGCAGATGCTGCGGGGGCTGAGGGACGACCCGGCGCCGGTCATCGGCCACGAGGGCATCGCCCGCGTGGTCGCCGCCGGGGCCGGCGCCGGACTGCGGCCGGGTACGGAGGTCGTGGTGAACCCCACGCATCGCACCGACCCGTCCTTCCTGCTCGGCCACAACGTGGACGGCCTCCTCCAGGAACGCACCCTCATTCCCGCGACCGCCGTGTCCGGCGGACTCGTCGTGCCGCTCGCCCGGATCCCCGACCCGGTGCTCGGGGCCCTGCTCGAACCGCTGGCGGCGGTCCGCTACGCGCTCGCCCTGCTGGCCACGGGACAGCCGCGCACGCTGGTCGTGTACGGCGACGGGACCGTCGGCCGGCTCGCGGTGCGGGCCGCCCGCCGCTGGCTGGGGTCGCATGTGCGCACCGTGCTCGTCCACCACACCCGGGACGGCCTGGAGTGGTCCGCCCGGCACCGGGCGCACGGCGCGGACGTGCTGCTCGGCGGGGAGGGCGACAAGCGGATGCCGCTGGGCGAGGGTCCGGTCGCCGCGCTGATCGCCACCCCGCGCGACGGCACCCCTGCGGCGCTGGACGCCGCGCTGCGCCTGGGGGCGCGGGAGCTGACGGTCGACCTGTTCGGCGGGCTCCCGCCGGACGCCGTCAGCCCGCTGCTCCCGGGCGCGGACCTGGCCCGGATCCGCGCCGCCAACTGCGCGGGCCACCCTCGTCCGTACGCCTTCGCCACCGCGACCACCACCGAGGGCGCCCACGTCCGGCTCACCGGGCACCGGGGCGTGGGCAACGAACACCTGCGGGACGCCGCCGCCGAGTTGTGCCGGGCCCCCGAGACGTACCGCGAGCTGGTCACGCATGTCGTCGGGCTCGACGAGGCCGCCCGGATCATGAACCAGCTGGCGGGCTCGCGGGAGCGGACGGTGGACGGACGTCGCCTCATCAAGCTCGCGGTGCGCGTCGCACCCGAATCGCCCTCCCCCTTGGAGAACCGATGACCACACCTCTCACCCCCTCGGTCGAGGGCCGGCGCGCCCTGGTGGTCGGCGGCTCCACCGGCATCGGCCGGGGCATCGCCGACGCCTGGGCCGACGCCGGGCTGGACGTGCTGGTGCTCAGCAGGTCGGCCCCTCGGGGCCCGGGTGCCGAGCGGCTGGACTGGCTGGCCACCGACCTCACGGACGCCGCCCGGGTCGACGAGGTGCTGACCGCGGCCACCGCGGGCCCGCTGCACGCGGTCTGCTACTCGGCCGTCCACTACGGCGACAGGCGTGCCCTGTTCGACGAGGTCACCGAGGCCGAGTGGCGCCGCCAGGTCGATGTGAACCTGCACGGTCTGTGGCTCACCCTGTCCCGGACCCTGCCCGTGCTGCGCCGGACCGAGGACCCCGGGCTGTTCGTGGGCGTCTCCTCGGAGGTCGTCTACAACGCCGGCCCCGGGCGCTCCGGTTACGCCGCGTCGAAGGCGGCCTGCGCGGTGCTGCTCGACTCGGTCGCGCAGGAGGAGCTCCTCGGGCGGGCCGACGAGGGGGAAGGACAGGAGGAGCGGGTCCGCGTCGTCCAGGTGCTTCCCGCGGAGATGGTCGACACGCCGGGCATCCGCCGCCGGCGGCCGGAGGACTTCGACTACAGCTCCTACATGCGACCGGCGAGTTTCGCCCCGCTGGCACGGGAGCTGGCCACGACGGCCGGTGCCGGGCTGCACGGCGCCCACCTCGTCGTGGACGGCGACGGGACCTGGCAGCCGGTGGGCGACCGGACACCGGTCTCCCAGAGCCGCAAGGTCCCCGCATGAGCGGGGGCGCCCCGTCGGCCGGCGCCCCCGGCACCGGGGCGCGGGGCCCGGACCGCCGGGGGGCCGGCGCCCGTGGGCCGGACACCCGCGACGGGGAGCTCGACGCGCTCACGCCCGGCGGTCCGGCCCGCCGCGCCGGTGCCCCGCGGGTCGGGCTGGCCGGCTGGCGCCTGCCCGTGGAGCACGCCCGCGCCGTGGAGCTGACCCGCCGGTCGGGCGCGGACGGGCTCCAGCTCGACCTGGGCGGACCCGGCCGCGGCGCCCGGCTCGACGACCCGGCCACGCTCGACGAGGTGCGCTCCGCCGCCGCGGCTCACGGAGTGGAGCTGCTGGCGGTCTCGGGCAACACCCTCAACGACATCGGCCTCACCGCGCCGGAGGGGACCGACGACGCGCGACGCGCCCGCCGGACCCTGATCCGGGTGCTCGACGCGGCCCACGCGCTCGGTGCCCCCCTGGCCTTCGTACCGAGCTTCCGGCGCAGCGCCATCGACGGCCCGCGAGCCCTGCGGCGTACCGTCTCCGTTCTCTCGTGGGCGGCGGGCGAGGCCGCCGACCGCGGCCTGTCGCTGGCCAACGAGAACGACCTCGCGCCGGACCGGGCGCGCGCGCTGGCCGAGGAGATCGGTTCACCGGCCTTCCGGCTGCTGCTGGACACGTACAACCCGCGGGTGGCCGGCGTCGACGTCCTCGCGCTGGTCGAGGCGACCGCCGGGCTGCTGGCCCCGCAGGTGCACCTCAAGGACGGGGTCGACGGGGTCGCCGGCCAGGTCCCGCTCGGGGACGGCGACGGGCGGGTGGCGGAGGCGCTCGCCGCGCTGCGCAAGCGGGACTTCGCCCCGTACGCGCTGGTGCTGGAGAACGACTACCGCGACGGCGGCACGGAGCGGCTCGCCCGGGACATCGACCGCGCCCGCAGCCACGCACGGGACTTCCGTACGTCCATGGAGAAGGAGATCCACGCATGACCGCGAGCGAACTGAACCTGACCGCCACGGCTCTGCTGTTCGACATGGACGGCACGCTGGTCGACTCGACCCCCGTGGTGGAGCGCACCTGGCGCCGCTTCGCGGGCCGCCACGGGCTGGACCCGGAACGGGTGCTGTCCACCGCTCACGGCCGCCGTACCGGGGAGACCGTCGCCATGTACGCCCCCGAGGGGGTGGACGTGGCCGCCGAGACGGCGCGTCTGGAGGCCGAGGAGATCGAGGACGTCGAGGGCATCACCGCGATCCCGGGCGCCGCCGAGCTGCTCGCGTCGCTGCCCGCCGGCCGCTGGGCCGTGGTCACGTCGGCCGGCCGTGTCCTCGCCGAACGCCGGATGGCGGCGGCCGGGCTGACGTTGCCCGCGACGGTCGTCTCGGCCGACGACGTCACCGCGGGCAAGCCGAGTCCGGAGGGTTACCGCACGGCGGCCGAGCGGCTGGGCGTCGCGGCCGGCGGCACGGTGGTCTTCGAGGACGCCGAGACGGGTCTGCTGGCCGCGGTGGCGGCCGGGGCGACCGCCGTCGTCGTGGGTGAACACCGCGGCCCGGCCACCGTGGGCCTGGCCCGGGTGGCGGACCTGCGCGGCCTGACCGTCACGGAGACCGGGCAGGGCGGTCTGCGCCTGACGCGCGTACGCCCGCTGGCCCCGGCCTGAACCGCCCCACTCCCTGCCCGCTTTCACCGAAGGAGCGACGAGTTGCGCTACGACAACCTGTACATACGCGGCCTGGGCGCGGAGCTGGGCACCCTGGTGCCCGTCGAGGACGCCGTCCGGAACGGCCTGTACCGCCCCGAGGTGGCCGCGCAGACCGAGATGCGGTCCGCCTCGGTCTCCGAGCTGTCCGGTCCCGACCTGGCGGTACGGGCGGGGCGCAAGGCCCTGGAACCGCTGGGCCTGATGGACTCGCGGGTCGGTCTGCACCTCCACGTCGGCATGTACTACCAGGGCATCGACATGTGGTCGGCGTCCTGCTACGTCCTGAACCAGCTGCTGGGTGCGGGCCCGATGCTGTCGGGCCAGTTCACGGCGATGTCCAACGGGTCGATGGCCGCCCTGGAGCTGGCGGCCGGGGTGCTTTCGGGCCGCCCGGACCTGGAGACCGCGCTCATCACGGTCGGCGACCGCTGGGGCGAGCCGGGCTTCCCGCACTGGGGCTCCGACATCGGCGCGGTGTTCGGCGACGCGGGCAGTGCCGCGGTCCTGGGCACCGAGCCCGGCCCCGTACGGATCGTCTCGACCGCCTCGTACACCGATCCCGCGCTGGAGTCGATGCACCGGGGCGACGAGCCCTTCCGCCGGGCCAGCCCGGCCGCGACGACGCCCATCAACCTGCACGACCGGAAGGTGGCGTACCTCGCCGCCAACGGCGGCGTGGACGAGTTCGACCAGCGCAACGCCTTCGGCATGGGCCAGTCCGTCGAACTCGCCCTGAAGGACGCGGGATCGACCATCGACGACATGCGCTGGGTGCTGGTCCCCTTCTTCGGCCGAAAGCTCGTGCGCACCCAGTGCCTGGAGCCGCTCGGCATCCCCGAGGACCGCACCCTCGCCGACTGGGGCCTGAGCCTGGGCCACCTCGGTGGCAGCGACCAGCTCATCGGACTCGACCACCTGCTGGCCACCGGCGCCGTCGCCCCCGGCGACCGCGTGCTCCAGGTCGGTGTCGGGCTCGGCTTCACCTGGACCACCGCCGTCGTCGAGATAACCGATCTCGCCGCGGCCTGAGGAGGGGGATCCGATGTCCATCACGGCAGCAGGGAGCACGGCCACGGCCGGTACGGCCACGGCGGAGATGACCGCGCTGTTCATGGAGGCGCCCGGCAAGGTGGTGCCGCGCCGTCTGCCGGTGCCGTCGGCGCGCCCGGGTCACGCCGTCGTCGCGGTGCGCTATCTGGGCCTGTGCGCGACCGACCTCGGCTTCTACGACGGTTCCAGCAACTACCTGCACGACGGTCAGAAGTCCTTCCCGTTCGTGTTCGGACACGAGTGGAGCGGGCAGGTCGTCGCGGTCGGGGAGCCGTCCGGGACGGGCGGGGGGGCGGCCGGCGCGTCTGGGGCGGTCACCGTACGCGTCGGCGACCGGGTGGCGGGGCACAACTTCCGCCCCTGCGGCACCTGTGACATCTGTCTGCGCGGGCTGTCCATGCACTGTCCGGACCGCAGCGAGATCGGGGTGCTCGGGCCGGCCCCCGGCGCGGCCGCCGAGTACGTGGAGGTGCCGGTCGACACGGTCACCGTGATCCCCGGGGGCATCAGCGACCGGGCGGCCACGCTCCTCGAACCGTGCTCGGCCGCCCTGCACGCGGTCAACCGGATCGGCATCTGCGCCGAGGACCGGGTCGCCGTCCTCGGCGGCGGCACCCTGGGCCTGGCCGCGGCCCAGATCGCCCGGGCCCGGGGCGCCGAGGTGCACCTGCTCGACCCCGGCGTCCACCCGCGTGCCCTGGCCGCCGAACTCGGCCTGGAGCACGCGATGGACCCGTCGGCGGCCCGGCACGGCCACTACACGGCCGTCATCGAGGCGTCGGGCGCGGAGGCCGCCATCAGGCTCGCGCCCCTGCTGTGCACGCCCGGCGCGCGGATCGCCCAGCTGGGCACTCCGCACGAGCCGGTCGACGGGTTCCCCACCGCGGTGCTCGTCATCAACAACGTGGTGCTGCACGCGGTGCTCTCAGGCGTCGACCAGTGGGCGGGGCTGGTCGAACTGGTCGAATCGGGCGCGCTCCGGCTGGAGCCCCTGATCGACCGGGTGGTTCCCGTCGACGACATAGACAAGGCGTTCGCCGCGCTCGCCGAGGGCGGACGGCGCCGGCCGAAGGTTCTGGTTCAGCTCTCCAAGGGGGAAAAGTGACAACGACATCCGACCACACGCAGCAGCAGGCCAAGGACGTGCTGCGGGGGGCTTCGCGCGGCCGCGACTGGCTGCGGCAGCGGGGACTTCCCTACAGCGACGAGATCCCGCTGGAGGCGTCGACCGGCGAGTTCGACGGCGGTGGGCAGTACGGCATCGAGGTACCGGTCATCAACTCCTTCCGGATCCTGGAGCAGACGCTGAAGGGCCTGCGCGAGGAGGGCGTGCCGGTCACCCGCTTCAACGAGACGCTGGGGGCGTTCCTGCTCTCGGACGCCGAGGTGCGGGACATGCTCGACCTGTGCCGCGAGAGCGAGGTCGGCATGGTATTCGCGCTCGGCCCGCGCCCCGAGTACGACCGCAAGGCCGCCTTCTACCGCGGCGGGTTCGGCCAGTCGCAGGGCCGCCGGATCAACAACAACGACGCGCTCGCCGTCATCGCCGACGAGGCGATCCGCCTCACCGGACTGGGCTGCCGGGGTCTGATCGCGTACGATCCGGGGGTCTTCCGGATGCTGAAGCTGATGCGCGCCGAGGGCGCCCTGCCGTCGGGCCTCCAGCTGAAGGCGTCGTCGCACTGCATCGTGTCGAACCCCTTCACCGCCGCCGGTTACGCCGACGACGGCGCGGACAGTGTCACCACCCAGCACGACCTGGGCCTGTCCGTGCTCCAGGAGATGCGGCGGATGTCGCCGAGCCTCGTGCTGGACATCCCGACCGACGTGTACGGGAACAAGGGCGGCTTCATCCGCTTCCCCGAGGTGGCCGAGCTGGTCCAGATCGCCGCGCCGATGTTCCTGAAGATCGGCGCCAGCGCGCAGGCCCACCCGCACGACCCGGTCAGCGACGCCACGGTGCGGGCCCGCGTGCAGCGGGTCGCGCTGGCGATGGAGTACCTCGACAAGTCGGGCCTGGAAGCCGTCTACATCGGCAGCAAGGCCCCCCAGCGGTGCGTGCCGGTGAGTGCCTGAATGGCCGGCGACATCGATTTCGCGGACGATCCCGAGCTGGAGCGTCTGCGTGCGGAGGGCCGCGAACTGCCGTGCGGCGAGGTGGCGGCCGCGGCCGTCGCGGCCCTGATCCCGCAGGTCCACGGCGGGCGCGGTCTGGGCTTCGTCCGGACGACCGCGCTGCTCGAAGGCGTGGGCCACGCCCTCACCACACCTCTGTCCGTCCTGCCCGACATCACCCGCGCGGTGCTGACGGCGGTGCCGCTGTGGCAGCTGGGTACGGCGCGGCAGCGGGAGACGTATCTGCCGGCGGTGGCGGCCGGCTGGCGCAGTGGTGGCATCTCCCTGCTCGAACTCCAGGGCGGCGCCATGGACATCACCGCCCAGGCGTCCTTCGCGCGCACCGGTGACGGCGGCTCGCGGCTCGACGCCAGGAAGGGACAGCTGCTCGGTGCCGACCAGGCCGACCACTTCCTGGTCACGGCGGCCGACGATCCGTCCGGCCTCAGCGCGTGTCTGGTGGAGCGAGGGCTGCCGGGCACGTGTGTCGCCGCCGAGGAGGGCACCCTGCTGCTGCGGGGCTGCGACGTCCCGGACGACGCCTTCGTCGGCACGCGGGGGGCGGCCCTCTCCGAGTTCGTCCCCCTGCTGCTGGCGCTGGACCGCAGTGTGCTGCTGGCCCCCTGGCTGGGCATCATGCGCCATCTGATCCAGCGCTCGGTGCGCGGGGCGCGGGAGGGCAGGCTCTTCGGCCGGGGCACGGACGGCTTCCAGCATGTGCGGGCCGACATCGCCGACATGCGGGCGCGGTACGAGCTGAGCGCCGGGCTGGTCCACCGGGCGGCGGCGCAGCTCGACTCCCGGGCGCGTCCGTCGCGCGCGGACGCCGCCGCCGCCAAGCTGTACGTCGTCGAGGCCGCACGCGCCGTCGCCGAACGGGCCCTGCGCATCCAGGGGATGGCGGGCGAGCCGCCCAGCCGCTTCCTCGAACAGGTCCTGGTCGCCGCGTCCCGTATCGAGCACACGGGTGCCGGGACCGGCACGCTGCGTTCCGTCGTGGCGGAGACGGAGCTGAGCGCCGCCGCGGAGCGCCGGAAGGCGGGCGCGAGCCACTCGGCGCTCGTATGACCGCGTACTTGCCGTTCGGCCGTCCGTCGCGCGCGCTCCGTGCGCGCGGCGGGCGGCCCCCCGCGCGCGTACGCGCGCATGTCCACGGGCACGACCCGCACGTGTACGACCAAGGAGTACGCACATGACCCACTCGTCCGAGGCCGTGGACGCCGGCCTCGTCGGGAGACTCGCCGAGCGCTTCGGGAGCGTGGCCGAGCGGGCCGCCGAGGCGGACCTGACGGGGCTCGTGCCCCAGGAGAGCTGGAAGGAGATCGTCGAGAGCGGCTACCTCCGGGTGTTCCACCCCGAGGAGATCGGCGGCCTGGGGGCCAACGGCCCGACCCAGGCCGCCGCGATGGAGACCCTGGCCCGTGCCTGCGCGGGAACCTACTGGTCGGCGACGATGTCGACGCTGCTGTGCGGGAAGCTCATCTCCACCCACGGCGACGTCGTCGAGCACCGGGAACTCCTCGACGGGCTGCTGGGAGGGGAGCGGCTGGGCGCCTTCGCGGTGGTCGAGCGCACGTCGGGCAGCGACGCCGGCACCTACCGGACCACGGTGACGCCCCGTGACGGCGGCTATGTCATCAACGGGGAGAAGTCCCGCATCACCAACGCCCCCACGGCGGACGTCGCCGTGGTGCTGGCCCGGCTGGCGGCGGAGGACGGCAGCGAGCGGCCGCCCGGCTGGTGCCTGGCCTTCGTCGATCTCCACCAGCCCGGTGTGGGCCGGTACGACATGCCGCACATGGGCCTGCGGGCCATGCCATGGGGCGGGATCACCTTCGAGGACGTACCGATCAGGGCGCAGGACGTGGTCCCGGTGCCGTACTCGGTCTTCGGCGAAGGGATGGCGTGGGGCTGGCTGTTCATCTCGATCGCGGCCATCGCCACGGCGGAGCGGGCGCTGCGGGCGTCGGCCGAGCACGCCACGTCCCACATCGCGTTCGGGCATCCGCTCGGGCACATGGACGGGGTGCACACGCTGCTCGCCACCTCCCGGGCGGAGATCGACGCGGCCCGGCTGCTGGCGCGGCGGGCCGCCTGGCACCGTGCCGAGGGCCGCTCGGCGCGGGATTTGATCGCGGTGCTGAAGATCCAGGCGACGGAGCTCGCCGTGCGGGTGACGCAGCACGCCGTGCAGATCCACGGGGCCGGCGCCCTCATGCCGGGTCACCCGGTGGAGCGGTACGTGCGGGACGCGCCGATGAACGTGATCGGCGGGTTCACCACCAACCGGCTGCGCGAGCTGGTGGCCGACGGCATGGGGCTGGACGGCTCGTACTACCCGCCGTTCGACTGGCTGGCCCCGGCGGGCTTCGCCTCCGACCCGGCCCTGCCCGCCACAACGACGGAGTGATCGTATGACTGCACCTGTACGACTGGCGGTGATCCCCGGCGACGGCATCGGAGCCGAGGTCACCGTGCAGGCACGCCAGGTTCTGGACGAGGTCTCGCGACTCGCCTCGATCCCCCTGGAGTACGACGAGATCCCGGCCGGCGCCGCCCACTACCTGGAACACGGCCGGGACTGGCCCGAGGGCAGCGAGCGGCGCTGCGCCGACGCGGACGCCATCCTGCTCGGCGCGATCGGGCTGCCCGATTCCGCCGGCCGGGGCAGCGTCCTGCGGACGGACGGGCGCATGGCCGGCTGGTCGGCCATCGTCGGCAACCGGATCGGACTCGACCTGTACGCCAACGTCCGTCCGGTGAAGCTGTTCCCCGGCGTGCGGCACCGGGTCTCGGGCCGGCTGGCGCAGGTCTGGGAGCCGTCCGCCGTCGACATGGTCATGGTCCGGGAGAACACCGAGGGCCTGTACTCCGGTTCCGGCGGAGTCCTCGCTCCCGGCGGCCTGGCGCAGGTGGCCACGGACACGCGGATCATCACGCGCACGGCCTCGGAGCGGGTGATCCGGTACGCGTTCGAGACCGCGATGCGCCGCGACGGCGCCCCGGCCGACGGGCGCCGACGGGTGACCTGCGTCGTGAAGGACAACATCCTGCACGGCTGCCGGCTCTTCCTCGACGTGTTCGAGGAAGTGGCGGCCGCGTACCCGGACGTGGAGCGGGACGTCAGCCTGGTCGACGCCTTCACCCTGCGTCTGGTGCGCGACCCCGGGCGCTACGACGTGGTCGTCTCCACGAACATGTTCGGCGACATCATCACCGAGCTCGCCTCGGCACTCCAGGGCGGCCTCGGTCTCTCCGTCGGCTGCAACATCGGGGACCGGCACGCCATGTTCGAACCGATCCACGGCTCCGCGCCCGGCCACACGGGCCAGGACCGGGTGAACCCGATGGCCGCGCTGCTGGCGGCCGGGGAGGCCCTGTCCTGGGTCGGTGAACGGCGTGGCGACCCGGCGCTCACCGGCGCCGGGGGCGCGGTGGCCCGGGCGGTGCGCGACGTCCTGGCGGACGGCTCCACGCTCACCTACGACCTGGCGGACGACGGACGGGCGGCCCCCTCGTCGAAGGTCACCGCGGCGGTCGTGCACCGGCTCCCCGCCGCCCTGGAGGCCGCCCGGCCGTGATCGTCGACGCACAGGTGCACATCTGGGGCGCCTGCACGCCGGGGCGCCCCTGGCCCCCGGGCGGTGCGCACACGGCGCACCGCGCCGAGCCGTGGACGGCGCGGGAGGTCCTGCGGGCGATGGACGGCGCTGGTGTCGGCCGGGCCGTCCTCGTCCCGCCCTCGTGGGAGGGGGACCGCAACGACCTGGTGCTGTCGGCGGTGGCCCGCCATCCCGACCGCTTCCTGGCGATGGGCCGGCTCCCGCTCCACGACCGGGCCGCCACCGCGCGCCGCGTCGCCGGGTGGCCGGTGCGCGCGGGCATGCCGGGCGTCCGGCTGACCTTCCACCGGGAGCCCCTGCGCGAAGAGTTCGCGCGGGGCGGGCTGGACTGGCTGTGGCCGCTCCTGGCCGACCGGGGGCTGCCGGTGATGCTGTACGCGCCGGGACTCACGGGTGCTGTCGGCCGGGTAGCCCGGCGGCACCCGGGGCTGACGCTGATCCTCGACCATCTGGCGCTGCCCGTGGACCGGGTGGGCGCGGCGGCGTTCGACGGTCTGGCCGGGACCCTGGACCTGGCCCGGCACCCGCGGGTCGCGGTGAAGGTCTCGGCCCTGCCCTGTCACACGGAGCGGCCCTATCCGTTCACGGACCTGCACCCCTGGATCCGCCGGGTGCGGGAGGCGTTCGGGCCGGAGCGGATGGCATGGGGCTCGGACCTGACCCGGCTGCCCTGCGCGTACCGCGAGTGCGTCGAGCTGTTCACGCGCGAGCTGCCGTTCCTGGACGACGCCGACCGGGCCATGGTCATGGGCGGGACGCTGCTGTCCCTGCTGGCGGTGGACTGACCCGTACGGGAACGGCGGCCCGGGCGGCCCGGGCACGGGCACGGGCCCGGGCCGCCCGCCCTGGCCGGTCACCCGCCCGGACCGGTCACGCGCCCTGCCGTCGCGACCCGGCAGCCGGACCCCGCCGACGGGGCCGGCGGGCCGGGTCGACGGGACCGGATGCCCGGCCGGCCGACGCCCGCCCACGGCCCCGATTCGAACATTCACCCGCTCACTCGTTCACCCGATCGGTCCCGTCCAGGGGCAGACAGCCTCCCCCTGGCCTTGCATGGACGTATGCGCCCCACCGACTCCGGCCCCCGCGCGGCTCGTTCGGCCGGCCGGGGGCGGCACATGCCGCTCCTTCCGGTCTGCCTGTTCGCCGCCGTCTCCCTGGCGGCGAGCGGATGCTCCGCCGCGGGTCCCACGCGCGAGGAGCAGGCGACCATCGCCGTCCATGAGCTGTGCGAGAGCCTCGGTGACCTCCGGGCGCACACGGGCGAGCTCGCCGACCTCGACGGCACGAGGGCCGGTGTACTGGACGTCCGGGACTTCCGGCAGGACATATCCGACGACCTCCACAACGTCCGGGAGGAGGCACGGACCGTGCGTCACCCGACTGCGGCCCTCGCGAACGCCTTCGACAGTCTGAGCCGCGCCGTGGACATCCTGCCGGGCGACGCCACGGGTGCGCGGGCGACCGAGCAGATCATGCCTCAGCTCCAGGCACTGGACCGGGCGGTCGCCGCCTCCCAGGCGTCCGTGAAGTGCTGAGAGGGCCGGCCCTCCCCCGGGCACGCCGCCTCACGGCGCCCGGCCACGCCGCCCGCGCGGGCTCCCCTCTCGACCGGACGCCCACCGGGCCGCGTACGCGTCGCCCCGGCCCGCACCGCTCGTTCCCCGGCCGGTCCGGCCGATCCGGCCGTGGTCAGCCGTCGTCAGGTCGTACCGGGGTCGCCCGTGAGCAGGGCGAACTGCGCCCCGGCGGGGTCCATCACCATGGCGAGCCGGCCGACGCCCGGGACGTCCATCGGAGGGATCATGACGGTCGCCCCGTGCCGGGTCGCCAGCGCGAAGGCGGTGTCGCAGTCGGTCACGCCGAAGTAGGGATGCCATTCCGAGGTGGATCCGGCCGCCAGGTTGTCCTCGTGCAACTGCATGATGCCGCCCTGTCCGGCGTCCCCTCCCCGGCCGCCGCCCGGCGAGGAGACGACGCTGTAGGAGACCTCATCGGCCGCCCCCGCGTCCCCCGTGCCCCCCATCTCTTCGTACCGCCACTGGAACACCGAGCGGTAGAAGTCCTTGGCGGCCGCCGCGTCCGTGGTGTACAGCTCCGTCCAGCACAGGGTGCCCGGTTCCATGACCCGCTCCAGGCCCCCGATGTCCCTGGGCTGCCACACGGCGAAGTCGGCACCCGTCGGATCGGTGAAGGCGGCCATCCGTCCGGCGGTGAAGACGTCTCCCGGCGGCACGCGGACCGTGCCGCCGGCCCGCTCCACCGCCGTCAGCGTCCCGTCCGCGTCGGCCACCATGAAGTACGCCGTCCAGGCCGGGCTCGCGCCCGCCTCGGTCAGCGGGCCGACGGCGGCCACCGTCCTGCCGTCGAGCTGGAAGAAGCCGTACCCGCCCGCCTGCGGGCCCGCCGACCGGAAGGTCCAGCCGAACACGGCGGAGTAGAAGGCGACGGCGGCTTCGGTGTCCGGGACCCCGAGGTCGATCCAGTTGGGCGTGCCGGGAACGAAATCGGTCGTCAGCATGGGCGACTCCTGCGGTGGGTGTCAGCGGCCCTGGATCTCCAGCATGGCAGCGGGCACCGACAACCGCCCCGTGAGCGCCGCCGCGCCCGCAGACCCCCGGCCCGGCCGCCCGGACCTCCTCCCGTCTTCCCCGCGCGCTACTTCCCCTGCGCGCGGGCGGCCTTGCGGGCCCACAGGACGAGCGGCACCTGGAGCGGCAGCCGCCCGAAGGCCACGGCCCTCTCGCGCGCGGGGCGCTCGCGCCAGTCGTAGGCCATCTTGACGTTGGCGGGGAACACGCCGACGAAGAAGAGAGCCGTGGCCCGCGCGGCCACCCGCCGGGTGCGCGGCACGGCCAGCCCCGCGGCGAGCGCCAGCTCGACCGCCCCGCTCGCCTGGGTCCAGGCCCTGGGGCTGCCGGGCAGCGCGCGGGGCACGATGTCGTCGAACTTCTTCGGCGAGACGAAGTGGGCGACGCCCGCCGCGGCCAGCAGGCCGGCGAGGAGCAGAGGCGAACGGGATGACGAGGACATGAGGGCTCCTTGCCGAGGCGGTGCTGTCGATGCGGAAGGACACAAAGGGCCCGAAGGACCCGAAGGACGCGATGGACCCGAAGGACACGAACGGCGGGAAGGACGGGAAGGACGGGAAGGACCACAGAGGATGACAGCCTTGATGCTACTGGCGAGTAAGCAACAAGCGCCACGTATCCCTTGGGCGTGAGGGGCGCGACAGCGCGAATTCACACGGCGCACACATGGAGCTCGTACAACGGCCCCCGGGCAGCCATCCCGGGGACCCAGGATCACGCCCGGCGATCGCCATGTCCCCGACATGAAGGAGCACCTTCGTGACCAGCCATCATCCCGTCCGCTCGGCCGCCCTCTCCGCGGTCACGGCTCTCGCGGCCCTCGCGACCCTCGCCGCCGCGCCCGCCGGCGCGCACGCCGCGCAGCCGCTGCCCGCCGTCACACCATGGGCCGCGACGCCCACGCTGTACGACGACGAGGCGGGCGGGAACGCCGACGCGGACGACCCCGCGATCTGGCGCAACGACGCCGATCCGGGGCGCAGTCTGGTGATCGCCACCGCCAAGGAGGGCGGTCTGCGGGTCTACGACCTCGGTGCCCGGCAGGTCCAGTCGGTCCCCGCGCCCGCGGGCCCGGGCCCGGACGACGCCCCGGGACGCTTCAACAACGTCGACCTCGTCCACGGCCTGCGCCTGTCCTCGGGGCGGGCCGACCTGGCGGTGACCAGCGACCGCGGGAACGACCGGCTGCGGTTCTACCGCATCGACCCGAGCCGCCCCGGCGGCCCGCTCACCGACGTCACCGACCCGGCCGCGCCGCCGGTCTTCTCGACCGGCCAGGACGAGATCAACGACCAGCGGACCGCCTACGGGCTCGCCACCTGGACCGATCGGACGTCGGGCCGTTCGTACGCCCTGGTCAGCCGTCGCAACCGCACCGACATCACGCTGCTGGAGCTGACCGCCACCCCCACCGGCACGGTCGGCTACCGGAAGATCCGCACGCTGAGCCTGCCGTCGACGTTCCGGCTCCCCGACGGCACCTCCTGGACGCCCTGCGCGGAACCGGACGAGCTGCCCCAGGTGGAGGGCATGGTCGTCGACCCCGCCGACGGAACGCTCTACGCGGGCCAGGAGGACATCGGCGTCTGGCGCCTGCGCGCGGACCTCTCGGGCACGCCGCAGCTGGTGGACAAGGTGCGCGAGTACGGCGTGCCGGGCGTGTACGACGAGGAGACCGAGGAGTGCGCCCCCGGCGCCGACCCCGGCTTCGGCGGCACGCACATCTCGGCCGACGTCGAGGGGCTGACGCTGCTCACCGAGGCCGACGGCGACGGCTACCTGCTGGCTTCCAGCCAGGGTGACGACACCTTCGCGCTGTACGACCGCGAGATCGAGGACGCCAACGAGTACGAGGGCGGCTTCCGGGTCACCTCCGCGACCGCCACGCTCGACGGCTCCGAGGAGTGCGACGGCGCCGCCGTCCTCAACGCGCCGCTGGGCAAGGCGTTCCCGCGCGGGCTGCTCGTGGTGCAGGACGGACATGACACTCCCGCGGACGGCGACCGGGAGGGCACCGGTTTCAAGTTCGTCGACCTCGGCGACGTGATGGACGCCGTCGACGACTGAGCGCAGGCCCTGGTCGCCGACCCGCGGGTGCGTGCCGTCGGCTTCACCGGCTCCGCCGCGGTGGAGCGTGTCGCCGGCGGCCCCCGGCGACGTACCGCACGCCCCTTTCGGCGGCGTCAGGGCGTCAGGGCGTCGCGGACGGCCGGTTCGGCGGTGCTGGGGCGTCGAGGCGTTCTCCGGCACCCGCCGGCCGGCCACCACCACGCAGCGGGCGCACCACCCCTTGCGGCCGGCTCCCGCCCCGCCCCGCGCCGCCCGGCGTCACCGCGGGGCGGGAGGCCCGACGGCGGGGCGGGGTGCCGCCACCGGCGCGGGCGGACGCGCGGCTGGGGCCTGCGCGGTGGTCCGCGACGGTACGGCGGTCGCCTGCGAGGGCACGGCAGCCGCCCGCCCGGGCGTACCCGCGGTGTGCCAGCGTTCCAGCCGGCGCTGAAGGGCCTGGACCGCGCCGCGCTGGCGGCCGGGCACCCGGCGGCGCAAGGCGATGAGGGCGGGCGCCAGGGCTCGCGCCCTGGCGGCGTCCCGCAGTTGCTCCCACTGGTGGTGCGCGCGGTCGACGGCCCCCTCGACGTCCGGGTCGTCCACGGTCTGCTGCCGCTCCAGCCGCGCGTGCGCCACGGCCATCCACAACTCGCAGCTGCCCCCCGGGTCCTGGGCGAGGCGCGCGAGGTCGGCGCGCACCTCCAGCCAGTGGATCGCCTGCGGCGAGCCGGGTCCGTGGGCGCGGACCGCCTCGTGCTCCCAGGCCGAGGCCGCCGCGGTGGCCTCGGCGTGGCGGCCCGCGTGCGCGGCGGCCAGGATCGCCGGGTGCGGATCGGCCGCCGGAGGTGCCTGCCCGGCGGCGGGGCGGTCGAGCGGAGTCGGGGTCCGCTGCGGAAGCGGCCCCGGCACCACGACCGGCGCGTCCACGGACAGCAGCAGCGCACCGCCGCGCGTGCGCGCGTGCTCCACGGCCTGGGCCGCGGCCTGCTCGGCGGCCTGCTGGTGGAGCGCGGCGAGCGGCGGGCGGGCCCCGCTGCGCCACAGGGCAGCACACGCCTTGAGGTAGTCGGGGGCCGCCATGGTGCGCCGGGCGGGAGGCGGGGCGATACGGCCGTAGAGGCGCACCCCGTATCCGAGGGCGAGCACGGCCCGGTCGGCGGTGAGCTGCTGCCAGGCCTCCGCCTCCGCGACCAGGTCGACGACGACGGTCGTCGTGCCGGGCCGGCGGAGCTTGAGCTCGGCGGCCAGCCAGTGCCACGGCAGGGCCGTGTAGCGCAGGGTGGAGGGCGTCGACCGGGCGAGCGCGAGGTGCGGCAGGCGCTGCTTGTGGTCCAGGTGGAGCTGCCCGGCGATGTAGACGGACAGCGTCCCCGGCGTGGCGACGGCGGCCCGAAGGCGCGTCAGGACCGCCTGGGGGTCGAGTGGGTCGGCGAGCTCCACGAGGTTCGCCGCGGCCGTACCCGTGAGCGCGCTCGGCGGCACCGCCGCGAGCGCGGGCAGTACGGACACCGCGTCGGTCAGCCGGCCCTTGCCGACCGGGGCCACGGCCAGCACCAGCGCCGTCCCGGTCGGGTCCTCCCCATTGATCACCACCCCCGCACCGTATCCGCTCCACGGACGGCCCCGCAGGCCGCGGCCCCACCTCACCGACCGGGGCCCGCCCGGCGAGGTGGGGCCGTGGGGCAGGGGCGAGTGATACGGAGGGCGTGACGGGGGGCGTACGCGACCGGCGGGGAAACGGGGTCAGGAGGTGGCCGAACGGGGCCGGTACGTGGACGGGGCGCGACGACGGACGTACGAAGGCGGAGCCGTCGAGCAGGTCTCGTGCGCCTGCGATTCCCTCACCCGCGCGGGCGGGCCGCGAGGACCTGCTGCGACCGCTCGCCGATGCCGCCGTCGAAGCGCGCGGACTCATCGCGATCAACAGTCTGGCACGAGCACCCTCGTGTCGCATCCGGAGCATCCGGAGCATACGGAGCATCCGGAGTCCGAACGCCCCGGCGGCGACCGTGTGCGGCCCGGGGCCCGCACGGCCCGTGAAGAAGCGGATGGCGACGGGTGCCGGGCCGCCCGACGGGCCACTGGGCGGCGCGACCAGGGCACCTGACCGGCGAGTGCCGACAGGTGACCGGGGGCGGCCCGGCAAGGCACCTGAGCGGCCCGGCGGTCGACCGACGGCTCGGTGCGACAAAGCTCTCGTACCCCTCGCTGGGCAATCCCTCGGCCGGGTGAGCCAGCCCCACCCGGGTGATTCGAACGTGGCGCCCTGACGCCTGTGGCCCATCAGGAACCGACACCCGCCATCCATCGCACTTACGTCCGAGAATTCGCCCTCGATCACCCGTTACACGCACAGACCACGCCTCGTTTCCCCGTCACCAGTTCGACACGGGAAGCGGAGGAGGCATTGGTGCGACATGGTGAGACCTCGCCCCGAGCGCGAGAAGAATCGAACAGAGCGTCCACCCGGTGCAGTGACACCGGAAGGGGCGGGGAGCCCACCGGCGGGCGGGGGGCCCCGGATGCCGGGGCGGGGATCCGGCGGCTGCGGGTGATCGCATGAAACGGCTGTTCACCCGCCCCAAGCCGGTCGAACCGGCCGTCTCGACGTCCGAACACGACCTCTTCGGCGGTCCGTTGCGCTACGACATGGGCTGGTCCACCCATGAATACGCACGGCTGGAGCTGACCCTGCTGTCGGCGCTCCGCTCGGTTCCCCAGATGGTCTCCGGCACCCTGCGTCTCGCCCTGCGCGCCGACCGGCGCGCGATGGTCACCGTCGCGGTCACCGAGATCGGCCAGGGCATCACCGCGGCCCTGGGGCTCATCGTCCTCAACACGGTGCTCCAGGCGCTGCTGGGCGCCGGCAGCACCGCCGAGCGGCTCCACGAGGCGCTTCCCGCCCTGGTGGCGGGCGGCGCGATCGCGGTGGCCGGCGCGGTGCTGGCCTCGCTGTCGACGGCCTCGGCGGGACGGCTGGAGCCGAAGGTGGAGCGCGCCGCGAACGAACGCTTCCTGGAGGCGTCCGCGGGGGTCGAGCTGGAGGCCATCGAGGACGGCGAGTTCCGTCGGCTGATCGACATCGCCCAGTTCGGTGCCGCCTCGGCCCGGCGCATGGTCGGCGTGTGCGTCGCCGCGGTCAACGGCATCATCTCGCTGATCGCCGCCGGTGGTGTGCTGACCATCCTGCACCCGGCGCTGCTGCCCATGCTGCTCCTGATCGCAGCCCCGCGCGGGTGGGGCGCGATGCGCGTGGCGCAGCGCCGGTACGTGTCGACCATGCAGTGGGTGGAACACATCCGGGCCGGGCGCCTGCTGGGCAATCTGCTCACCTCCCGTACGGCCGCGCAGGAGGTCCGCGTGCACGGCGTCGGCGGATTCTTCCTCGGGCACTACCGCACGATGGCCGAGAGCGCCGAGGAGGAGCAGTCGCGGCTCGCCAAGGACAAGGCGGCCACCGAGTTCCTGGCGGCGGGCCTTTCGGGCGTCGCGGCCGTGGCGACGTACGTGGCGCTGGGCGCCCTCATCCTGGCCGGGCACATGGATCTGGCGGTGGCCGGCACGGCGGTGATCGCGGTGCGTTCGGGCTCCGCGGGACTGGGCGGGCTCGTGATGAACCTCAACGCCCTGCACGAGGAGTCCCTGTACGTACGGGACCTCGAACGCTTCGTCGACGAAGCGGGACGCCGCGCCATCCCCGTGGGCGGGCTGCCCGTGGCGCCGGACACCGGGGCGATCACCTTCGAGAAGGTGTCGTACGGCTATCCGGACCGGGAAGGGCAGGCCGTCGCCGACGTGTCGCTCACCGTCCCGGTGGGCCAAGTGACCGCGCTGGTCGGGGAGAACGGCGCGGGGAAGTCGACGTTCATCAAGATGCTGGCGGGGCTGCTCCTGCCGGACAGCGGCCGCATCCTGTGGGACGGCGTCGATCTGCGCGAGGCCGACCGTCAACAGGTCTTCGCGCAGGTGGGCCTGCTCACACAGGACTTCGAGCGGTGGCCCATGACCGCGGGCACGAACATCCGGATCAGCGACACCGCCCGCCCGGCGGACGAGGCCGCGATGGAGGCGGCCGCCGGGTACGCGGGCGCCGACCGGATGATCGCGGAGCTCCCGCACGGCATGAACACGCTGCTGGCGCGGATGTTCCGGGGGGCCAGCGAGTTGTCCGGCGGCCAGTGGCAGAAGCTCGGGCTGGCCCGTGCCCGGTACCGCGACGCCCGTGTACTGATCGTCGACGAGCCCACCTCGGCACTGGACCCGGCGGCGGAGATCGCCGCGTTCGAGAAGATCCGCGCGCTGGCGGGGCCGGAGCGGGCCGTGGTCCTGGTCACCCACCGGATGGCCGCCGTGCAGCACGCGGACCGGATCCATGTCCTGCACGAGGGCCGCCTGGCCGAGGAGGGCACGCACGACGAGCTCATGGCGCGTGGCGGCCGGTACGCCTCCATGTACCGGGCACAGGCGAGCCAGTACCGGCTGGAACCGGCCCACCGTACGGCCCCGGTCGTCCCCGGCCAGCTCCGGCCGGCCGCGACCGCAAGCCACACCGGGACCCGACGGGCAGCCGCGCCGGCGGGGCCGGGCCCCGGAGGAGCAGCCGGGTCGGGGACCGCGTCGGAGGCCGGAGAGGGGGACGCCGGGCCCACGGCGGGCGCCTGACCGCCGACCGGGCGTGACCGCCGACCGGGCGCGGAACCGGCGGTGTCCGGGGACGTCGTGACGGGGAGGGCGGCAGCCACGCGCGCCGCCTTCCTTGGCCCTCCCCTCGCCCTTCGTGGCCCTCCCGTCGCCCTTCGTGGCCCTTCCGTGGCCCGTCCGTGGCCGCGACCCACCGGAGGGCCGGCCGTGGGGACGGCTCGGCGTCCGCAGTGTCATGACGATGACCGCGCACACAGGATCGTAGATTACTAAACCATTACCTTAACTAAACGGTTTACTAGACAACGTTGTCAGATGCCGTCAGAGTGTGCGCTCGGGGCGTGGGAGCCGCTTCCCTTCACGAAAGGTGTGGTGACGTGACGGTGTACGGAGCACTGGACATCGGGGGCACGAAGATCGCCGGGGCGCTCGTCGACGAAGCGGGCGCCCTGGTGATGCGCGCCCAGCGGCCCACTCCGGCCCTGCGTTCCGCCGAGGAGCTGATGGCCGCCGTGACAGCGGTCGTCGACGAGCTGGCCGCACACCCGCTGTGGGAGGAGGTGTCCCGCGTCGGCATCGCCAGCGCGGGCCCGGTCGACACCGTCGCCGGCACGGTGAGCCCGGTCAACATCCCCGCGTGGCGCCGCTTCCCGCTGGTCGCCCGTGTGGCGGCGCATCCCCGCATGCCCCTGGGAACCCGCCCGGTGCTGGTCGGGGACGCCGTCGCCATGACCGCTGCGGAGCACTGGCGGGGCGCGGCGCGAGGAGTGGCCAACGCCCTGTGCATGGTGGTGTCGACCGGCGTCGGCGGTGGGCTGGTACTCGGCGGCAGGGTCCACACGGGCAGCACGGGCAACGCCGGCCACATCGGACACATCTCGGTCGACCTCCATGGAACGGCGTGCCCGTGCGGGGCACGGGGCTGCGTCGAGGGGCTGGCCAGCGGCACGGCCATCGCCGCGTACGCGAGGGCCGCGGGGTGGTCCCCCCGGCCCGGTGCGGCATCGACCGCCGCGGCGGTCGCCGACGCGGCCCGCGCGGGAGACACCAGGGCCCAGGCGGCCTTCGAACGGGCGGCGCGGGCGCTGGCGGCGGCGATCGCCGCGACGGCCGCCCTGGTGGAGCTCGACCTCGTGGTCATCGGCGGCGGCGTGGCGCAGGCGGGCGACACGCTCTTCACTCCGCTGCGCCGTCGCATGGCGGACTACGCGGTGCTCGATTTCACCCGCGACCTGCCGATCACGCCGGCGCGGCTCGCCCTGGACGCGGGTCTGATCGGGGCGGCCGCCGCAGCGGCGACCCGGGGCGCCGCCGCGCCCGGGGCGGAACCCCGTCGGCCATTCGAGGAACCGTCGTCCGCGTCCCGCGGCGAAACCGCCCCCATGGCCGGGACGACCGCCCGCCAGTAACCCGGGCGTCCGCAATCCGCGCCGCCGCACATCCAAGCATCCGAGAATCCGAGCCGTCCGAGGGGCCGCGCCACGACCGCCGGGACGGAGGGCGGCCCCGGAAGGGGACCACCGCGTGGACCGCCTCATCAACACCGTCCGCCCCTACGCCTGGGGATCGACCACGGCGCTGCCCGAGCTGATGGGCGTCGAGCCCGACGGAACACCGCAGGCCGAACTGTGGATGGGGGCCCACCCCGCGGCCCCCTCCCTGGTCGAACGCGCGGGCCGCACGCAGCCCCTCCACCACGTCGTCGGGGACGACCCGGCCGCGGAGTTGGGGGCGGTGACGCTGCGCCGGTTCGGGCCCCGGCTGCCGTTCCTGCTGAAGCTGCTGGCGGCCGACGCCCCGCTCTCCCTTCAGGTCCATCCCGACCTGGCGCAGGCCGGCGCGGGCTTCGCGCTGGAGAACGCCGAGGGCGTCCCGCTCGACGCCCCGCACCGCAACTACCGGGACGGCAACCACAAGCCGGAGATGATCGTCGCGCTCACCCCGTTCGACGGGCTGTGCGGCTTCCGCGCACCGGGTGAGTGCGCCGGCCTGCTGGGCGCCCTGGGCCTGGAGGAGCTGGAACCGTACCGCGCGGCCCTGGCCACCTCACCGGAGGAACCGGCCCTGCGCGAGGTCTTCTCCACGTTCCTGGAACAGGGCGCCGGCCTCGTGGAGGCGGTGGCGCGCGCCGTGGCACGGGAAGCCCGGGGCGACGGCCCCCACCGGGCCGCGTTCGCCGTCCACGACTCGATCGCCCGGGCGCATCCACGCGACCCCGGGCTGCTGGCCGCGCTGATGCTGCGTCACGTCCGGCTCGCACCGGGCGAGGGGCTGTTCCTCGGCGCCGGCGTCCCGCACGCCTATCTGCGGGGGCTCGGCGTGGAGATCATGGCGGACTCGGACAACGTCCTGCGCTGCGGACTGACCCCCAAGCACGTGGACCTGGCGGAGCTGTTGCGGGTGGTCCGGTTCTCCGCGTCACCGGTGCGGATCGCGCGCCCCACGGTCCGGGAGGACGGCGAGGAGGTCTTTCCCGCTCCGGTCGACGACTTCCGGCTGTCCGTACTGCGGCCCGGCGCGCGCCGGCCGGCCTTCCCTCTCGACGACCTCACGCCGCAGATCCTCGTGTGCACCGAAGGACGGGTCCTCGTCACGGGCGGCGGGGGCGAACTCGACCTGTCTCCGGGCGACTCGGTCTACGTCCCGGCCGGCGAGCCGGTGACGGTCACGGGCAGGGGGACCGTCTTCCGCGCCACGGTGGCGGCCGGCCGTACGGGGACGCCGTCCCGAGTGGCCCCGGAAAGGTGAACCAGCACTAAACTTAACCGGTTTGGTTCCAACTGTTGTTTGTCCGTACCGCTGCCTCTAATCTCTCCTTCAGCCGCCCCGCACAAGGGCGAACCGCCGTGATCCTTCGCCTGTCCGAGCAAGCCGCACACACACGGCAGTTCACGGCTGGGAGATCTTACCGTCGGCCGGCGGGAGCCGTTTCACATGACCGGCCACGGGATTCCCTTTTCCTTTTCCGCGCATTCCCCGGGGAACGCACGCCACCGAAGCACACCGGTCGCGTTCCAGCACAGCGCGGTGACGGGAAAGGGAAAGGCGACGCGACACGACATATGACAGAGCGTGCCGCGGCGGGCGGAGAGCCCCGCCCCGCGCGGCCGCCCCCTCACGTCCATGTTGGGAGAACGACAGATGCGAAGGAAACTGGCCACCGCCGCGGGAGCGCTGCTGGCCGTCACCGCCGCCGTACTCACCGCGCCCCCCTCCGCGCAGGCGGCGGAAGCCGCGCGGACGGCATCGGCCCAGGCGGCACCCGGGTTCCGGGTGAGCGACGGCCGGCTGCTCGACGCGAACGGCAAGGACTTCGTCCTGCGCGGGGTGAACCACGCGCACACCTGGTACACGGCGACCACGCCACAGGCCCTGAAGGACATCAAGGCCCTCGGCGCCAACTCGGCCCGCGTGGTCCTGAGCACCGGCGACCAGTGGACCAGGAACGACACCGCCGACGTCACGGCGATCGTCGCGCAGTGCCGGGCCAGCCGCCTGGTCTGTGTCCTGGAACCCCATGACACGACCGGCTACGGCGAGGCGGGCGCCGCGGTCCCGCTGTCGCGCGCTGTCGACTACTGGACGGAGATCCAGGACGCCGTCAAAGGCCAGGAGAAATACGTCATCCTGAACCTCGGCAACGAGCCGTACGGAAATACCGGATACGCCGCGTGGACCTCCGGCACGACCGAGGCCATCAAGAGGATGCGGGCCGCCGGATTCCAGCACACACTGATGGCGGACGCCCCGAACTGGGGCCAGGACTGGTCCTTCACCATGCGGGACAACGCGGCCGGAGTTTTCGCCGCGGACCCCGACCGGAACACCGTCTTCTCGGTGCACATGTACGGGGTGTACGACACGGCCGCCGAAGTGCGGGACTACCTGAATCGGTTCGTCTCGCAGAAGCTTCCCGTGGTGGTGGGAGAATTCGGCGACGCCCATTCGGACGGAAATCCGGACGAGGACGCGATCATGTCGACCGCGCAGCAGCTCGGCGTCGGTTACATGGGCTGGTCCTGGAGCGGCAACGGCAGCGGGGTCGAGTACCTCGACATGGCCACCGGTTTCGACGCCGGCCGGCTGAGCCCCTGGGGACAGCGTTTCTTCAACGGCGCCGACGGCGTCAAGCAGACCGCCCGTGAGGCGAGCGTGTTCGCCGGCGGCGCCGACGACACCCAGGCGCCGACCGCGCCCGGAGCCCCCACCGCCTCCGCCGTGACGTCGAGCAGCGTCCGGCTCGGCTGGGCCGCCGCGACCGACAACACCGCGGTGACCGCGTACGACGTCGTACGGGTGGCGGGAACCGCGGAGACGCAGGTCACCACCTCGTCGACCATCGGGGCCACGGTCACGAACCTGACTCCGGCCACCTCGTACACCTTCGCCGTCTACGCCCGCGACGCGGCCGGCAACCGCTCCGCGCGCTCGGCACCGGTCACCGTCACCACGGCCGCCGGCCCGGTCGCCGGCGGCTGCCAGGTGGCCTACCGTGTCAGCGAGTGGAGCGGAGGCTTCAACGCCGACATCACCATCCGCAACACGGGGAACCAGGCCGTCAAGGGCTGGCAGCTGGACTTCGCCTTCCCGAGCGGCCAGACGGTCAACTCGGCCTGGAACGCGAAGGTGAGCCAGCAGGGCGCGGCGGTCAAGGCCAGGCCCGAGTCCTGGACGGAGACCATCCCGGCGGGCGGCAGTGTGAGCTTCGGCCTGAGCGGCTCCTCTCCGGCCGGCAACACGGCCCCCACCGCCTTCACCCTGAACGGCGCCGCCTGCGCCAAGGGCTGACCCCGCACCGAGACCGCGCGGACGACCGGAACGGCCTCCCCCCTCGTCGGGTGGGAGGCCGTTCCCATCGCGCGCCCCGCGCGGTGTCCGGGTACGCGGCCGATGGGTCGGGGGGCAGGCCGGGCGATGGGCCGGTGGGCCGGCAGGCTGGCGGACCGGCGGGCGTCTCGTACCGGGAGGCGCCCCCGCCCCGTACGGCCAGCCGTACGGCTCCACGCGCGACGACCCGAACGGCCGGGGCATCGCCACCGGCCGTTCGGGTCGTCGTCCTTCTCGTGGTCGCAGCTGTCACTGCGGCCCCAGCCGTGACCAGGTCGTGGCCGTGGCCCCGCAGCACTGGCCGTGGCCCTGGGGAACCGCTCAGTGCCCGTGCGGCGCCGGCGCGGTGGAGCCGCGGGGGGTGAGTGACGGGGTCGGCACCTGAAGGGAAGCGGTGTGCGTCCCCTCGATGACGGCGAACAGTGTGCGGGCCACCTCCGTGCCGAAGTGGTGCACGTCATGGCTCATGGCGGACAAGGTGGGGTGCGTGATCCGGCACAGCTGCGAGTCGTCCCAGGCGAGCAAGGACACATCGTCGGGGACGACGAATCCCATCTCGGCCGCCACACCGGCGCCGGCGACCGCCATGATGTCGTTGTCGTAGACGATGGCGGTCGGCCGGTCGGCCGCCAGCAGCAGGGACCGGGTCGCCCGCGCTCCCTCCTTGCCGTCGTAGCCGGTGGCTATCTGGCGCCCCTCCTGCAACCCCAGTTCACGCATCGTCGCCGCGAACGCCGCGGCACGGATGGCGCTGTGCCCCAGCCCGACCGGGCCGCCCACCCGGGCGATCCGCCGGTGCCCGAGCGCCGCCAGGTACCGGACCGCCTCGGCCGCGGCGGTGGCGTCGTCCGTCCAGACGGCGGGGAAGGTACCGGTCAGGGACGGGTGGCCGACGGCCACCGCCGGCAGCCCGATGGACTGCAGGGAGGGGACCCGGGGGTCGTTCTCGTGGAAGTCGACCAGGATGGCGCCGGCGATGGTCTGGCTGCGCCACCACGTCTTGTACAGGTCGATCTCCTCGTCGAGGTCCCGTACCAACCGCAGCAGCAGCGAGCACGACCGGTCGGCCAGGACGCTCTCGATACCGGAGATGAAGTCCATGTAGAACGGTTCGAGTCCCAGCAGCCGGGCGGGACGGCACAGGGCCAGGCCGACGATGTCGACCCGCTGACTGGAGAGGCTGCGAGCGGTCAGGTTCGGGGCCCAGCCCAGCTCCCGGGCCGCCTCGAAGATCCGTTCCCGCGTGGCCTCGGAGACACCCGGCTTGTGGTTGAACGCGAGCGAGACCGCCCCTTTGGAGACACCGGCCCGGGCGGCGACGTCCTTGATGGTGACCCGGGCGGGGCTGTTCACGTCGCGTCCACGCAGAACAGGGCGGCCCTGACCTGCTCGGCGTCCACCGGCCCGCACCCGCTGACACGGAAACGCGCCTGCTCGCCGGGCAGCAATGTGCGCAGGCCCTGGTCGACCGAGGCACGCGGGTCCAGGCGGTCGGCCTGGAGCAGAAGGTCTCTCAGCAGAGTGTGTGCGCTCACCACGACGTCGACTCTATCGCTCCGGCCGGGGACGGCTTCCACGATGACGTCGTACTCCGGACGCGGGTAGGCGAAGTCCTTGTCGGGGACGGGGAAGTACACCGCCCGCAGGTCTCCGGGATCCGCGGAGACGTGGTCCGCGGAGACGTGGTCCGTGGCGGCCCGGTCCGCGCGGGCGGAGGCGGCAGGATCGACGTCCGCGTCCGGGCCGGCGCCGGCCACCGCGTCGGCGGCCAGGAACTCCTTGGCGGACCCCTCGGCCGGCACCAGCTCCGCGGGCACGGGCAGCCGGACCACCGAGCGGGGCTCCGCCGTCACCTCCAGGACGGCGCTGCGCACCGTACCGCCGTCCGCCTCCAGACGGCGCAGCGTCACCGCGGTGCGCCACGCGGTGGCGGACTGGTTGATCACCGCGAGCACCGGACCGTCCTCGCCCGGCTGCAGGGTGAGCAGGCGGTCCGCGTACACCCGGCGCAGCTCGTGGTGGAGCGGCTTGAGCCGGCCGTCGCCGTCGATCGCGGCCCAGGAGCTCACCGGCCAGCAGTCGTTGAGCTGCCAGACGACGGTGCCGGCGCAGACCGGCCAGTGGGAGCGCCAGTGCTCGATCCCGGCGGCGACCGCGCGGGCCTGGACGACCTGGGTGAGGTAGTGCCAGCGGTCGAAATCGTCCTCGGGGAGGGCGAAGTGGCGGGCGACACCGCGGTTCAGCTTGCCGTTGCCGTCCTCGGCCTTCTGGTGGTGCAGCATCCCCGGGGAGTCGGGAGCCAGGGTCTCGCCGGGCAGTGCCCGCCGCAGGGTCGCCATGGCGGGCGGTGCCTGCCAGCCGAACTCCGCGACGAAGCGCGGGACGCTCGCCCGGTACTCGGCGTAGTCCTGGCGGTTCCACACCTCCCAGGAGTGGTGGGTGCCGTGCGCGGGGTCGTTGGGGTGGTGGTCCCAGGAGCCGGACCACGGGCTGCCGGCGGTGTAGGGCCGGGTGGGGTCGAGCTCGGCGACCACGCGCGGCAGCAGGCCCAGGTAGTAGCCCTCGCCCCAGGAGTCGCCCGCCAGCTCGGGCTCCCAGTCCCAGTCGCGGAAGCCCCACAGGTTCTCGTTGTTGCCGTTCCAGAGCACCAGGCTGGCGTGCGGCATCAGGCGGACAACGTTGTCGCGGGCTTCGGCCTCCACCTCGCCGCGCAGCGGCTGCTCCTCGGGGTAGGCGGAGCAGGCGAAGAGGAAGTCCTGCCAGACCATCAGGCCGAGCTCGTCGCAGACGTCGTAGAAGGCGTCGTCCTCGTAGATGCCGCCGCCCCAGATGCGGACCAGGTCGACATTGGCGTCGGCGGCCTGGGTGAGCCGGGTGCGGTAGCGCTCGGGGGTGACCCGTGAGGGGAAGGCGTCGTCGGGGATCCAGTTGACGCCGCGCGCGAAGATCCGCTCGCCGTTGACGACGAGGGTGAAGCCGGTGCCGTGCTCGTCGGCGGACCGGTCCAGTTCGACGGTGCGGAAGCCGATCCGGCGCTCCCAGGCGTCCAGCGTCCCGTTCTCGTCGCGCAGTTCGACACCGAGGTCGTACAGCTGCTGCCCACCGTAGCCGCGCGGCCACCACAGCAGGGGCCGCTCGACGTCGAGGTGCAGCACCGCCTCCTCCCCCTCGAAGGCGACCTCGGCGCTCACGCCGGCCACCGAGGCGCGTGCCACCAGCCGGCGGCCCTGTCCCCGCGGTGTGCGTTCGGCCCTCAGCCGCACCTCGACCCGGCCGGTGCCTTCGTCGACGGTCACCAGGGGTCGTACGGAGGCGAGGCGCGCGGTGGACCAGTGCTCCAGCCGTACGGGACGCCAGATGCCGGCGGTCACCAGTGTGGGTCCCCAGTCCCAGCCGAAACTGCACGCCATCTTGCGGATGTACTGCGACGGCTCGGGGTAGACGTTGGGGCGGCTCCCCGTGATCGCGCGGACCGCCTCGGCCTCGTCGTAGGCGGAGGCGAAGCGGACCTCCAGCTCGCCGGTGCGTCCGGTGATGTCGAACCGGTAGGACCGGTGCATGTTGCGGGTGACACCGACCTCCTCTCCGGCGAGGCTGATGCGCGCGGCGGTGTCGAGGCCGTCGAAGACCAGGTCCGTGCGCTCGTGACCGCTGTCGTGGCTCACGTCCGCCAGGTAGGTCCACGCGCGCCGTCCGACCCAGTCGACCTCCTTCTCGCCGAGGCCGATGTACGGGTCGGGGATGACTCCGGCGGCGAGCAGATCGGTGTGGACGCAGCCGGGGACCCGGGCCGGGAGCAGCGCTTGGTCATGGCGCAGGTTCCAGCCGTCGACGAGCGGGGTGACGTCCTTCATGGTGCGGCTCCAATCGCCTGCAACAGGCCGGGGGATGTACGACGCCGGACAACGTAACCCCGACGATCACCCCCTGTCCATAAACCGGTCTAGTCGCACCACCGCAACACAACACACGGAACATGGCGCAGAATTCGGGCATCTTCCACCTGGCGGTAACGATTGAGCATCGCGCTCGAAATCTGAGCTTTACCGGTTCACCCATCCCTGCCATAGTGCCGACATCCCACCCGCGGAGCTGAGCCGCCATCCTGAAGGAGTTGGGCACATGGGGAAGAACACGACGCTCGCAGTCGCACTGCTGGCCGTCACGGCGCTGACCGTGACGGGATGCGGGGGTGGAGGGGCACCCGGCACGGAGACCGCGTCGGCCCCCGCCGACCCGGGGAAGGTGTCCGGCACCATCACGGTCCTGACCCACCGCACCGATCTGGTCCAGAGCGGGGAGATGGACGACTACGCGGAGCGGTTCCGGAAGGTGTACCCCAACGTCACGGTGAAGTTCGAGGGCCTGACCGACTACGAGGGCGAGGTCAGGATCCGGCTGAACACCGAGGACTACGGCGACGTCCTCATGATCCCGGGCGCCGTGGCGAAGAACGACTACCCGAAGTTCTTCGCCCCGCTGGGCACCTCGCGGGAGCTGGGCGCCAAGTACCGCTTCAGCGACAAGACGGACGTCGGCGGCAAGGTCTACGGCGTGGCGCAGTTCGGCACCGCCAACGGCTTCCTCTACAACAAGGCGGTGTGGGAGAAGGCCGGCGTCACCCAGTGGCCGACGACTCCCCAGCAGTTCCTCGACGGCCTGAGCGCCATCAAGTCCCGGACCGGCGCCGTGCCCTACTACACGAACTTCAAGGACGCCTGGCCGATGGTCCAGTGGACCAGCAACGTCGGCTCGGTCAGCTGCGACGGCAAGGCGACGGACAAGCTGGCGGGTCCCGTCTCCCCCTGGAAGCAGGGCAGTGAGCTGCGGGTGATCGACACCCTGATCCATGACATCGTCGACCGCGGGCTGGCCGAGAAGGATCCCAGTACGACCAACTGGGAAGCGTCCAAGGGCATGCTCGCCAAGGGCGAGATCGGCACCATGATGCTCGGCTCCTGGTCGATCACGCAGATGCGACAGGCGGCCGAGGCGGCCGGGGGCAAGCCGGAGGACATCGGCTTCATGCCCTTCCCGGCCCGGAAGGGCGGCACGTTCTGCGCCACGCTGGTCTCGGACTACCAGCAGGCCGTCAACGTCCACTCCGAGCACAAGGACGCCGCCCGGGCCTGGATCGACTGGTTCACCGACAAGTCCGGCTACTCCGCCAAGGAGGGTGCCGTGCCCAGCCTCAAGACGGCCCCCATGCCGGACACCCTCAAGACATTCGTTGACAACGATGTCACGTTCGTGGAGCGCTCCGAGGCGAAGACCGCCGAGGTCAACGCGATCGACACCGCCGCCGAGATCGGGCTCAACACTCCCGACTACCGCCAGAAGCTGATCGATGTCGCCCGGGGGGCGCAGAGCGGCAGCGTCGAGGACTTCTTCGCCGATCTGGACAAGCGGTGGGACGAGGCAGCGAAGACCGCCGGCTCCTGACGACGACACAGGCGGGTCCCGACGGCACGGCACGGCACAGCACAGCACAGCACAGCACTGCCAGGGATCCACAGCCCGTCGCGCAAGCGGACGACGAAAGGCCCCGACATGACCCATACGACGACCGACCCGGCGACGGCTGACCGACCACAGCGCGCCACGAGCTCCGAGCGCGGGGCCGCGGGTCGCCCTGAAGGCCCGCGAGGAAGCACCGCACGGGGACAGTGGCTGCGGCGGATCACGCCGTGGTCCTTCCTCGCGGTGCCCCTGGTGCTGCTGATCACGTTCACCTACGTCCCCGTGGGCAACATGATCTTCTACAGCTTCACCGACTGGGACGGCATCAGCCCCGACCGCGAGTTCACCGGCGTCGACAACTACGTCCAGATCTTCACCCGGCCCGAGCTGTTCCGGGTGTTCTTCGTGAGCTTCTACTACCTCGGCGCGTCCGTGGTGCAGATCGCCATCGCGCTGTACTTCGCGACCGTGCTGAGCTTCGACCTCAGGTTCCGCAACCTGTTCAAGGGGATCCTCTTCTTCCCCTACCTGATCAACGGCGTGGCCATCGGCTTCGTCTTCCTCTACTTCTTCCAGGACGGCGGCACCCTGGACGCCGTCCTGTCGTGGTTCGGGGCGGAACCCGACCACGCGTGGCTCGGGGATCCCGCCTCGGCCAACACCTCGCTGGCCGGCGTGTCGGTCTGGCGCTTCACCGGCCTGAACTTCGTGCTGTTCCTCGGCGCGATCCAGTCCATCCCGGGCGAGCTCTACGAGGCGGCGCAGCTGGACGGAGCCGGCCGATGGCAGCAGTTCCGGCACATCATCGCGCCGAGCATCAAGCCGGTGATCGGCCTCAGCATCATCCTGGCGATCTCGGGTTCCCTCTCGGTCTTCGAGATCCCGTACATCATGACCGGCGGGGCGACCGGTACCTCGACGTTCGTCATCCAGACGGTCAAGCTCGCGTTCCAGTTCAACAAGACCGGGCTGGCCTCGGCCGCCGCAGTGGTGCTGTTGCTGATCATTCTGCTGATCACCTGGATACAGCGCCGTCTCGTGCCCGATGAGAAGGTGGACCTCGTATGACCACGGCCCCGCAGACGATGCCGGACCGGCGGACCCCTCCGGCCCCACGGTCCCGGCTCCGCGGCCGGATCGGCCCGGCACTGGTTTATCTGTCCCTGGTCGCCGCCTCGCTGGTGGTACTGCTCCCGCTCGCCGTCGTCCTGCTGACCTCGCTGAAGACGGCGGAGGAGGTCACCGACGGTTCCGCGCTGTCACTTCCCGCCGACTGGCTGAACTTCGCCAACTACACGACGGCGTTCACCGACGGCAGGATGCTCACCGCCTTCGGGAACACCGCCTTCGTCCTGCTGTTCTCCATCACCGGCACGGTGATCATCGGCTCCATGACGGCCTACGCCATCGACCGCTTCCACTTCCGGGCCAAGAAGCTCGTCATGAGCCTCTTCCTGATCGCCACCCTCGTCCCGGGCGTCACCACTCAGGTGGCGACCTTCCAAGTGGTCAACAGCTTCGGCCTGTTCGACACCCGGTGGGCGCCGATCCTGCTGTACATGGGGACGGACATCGTCTCGATCTACATCTTCCTGCAGTTCATCCGAGGCATTCCGGTCTCCCTGGACGAGGCGGCCCGGCTGGACGGGGCGAACTCCTTCACGGTCTACCGCAAGATCATTTTCCCGCTGCTCAAGCCGGCCGTCGCCACCGTGGTCATCATCAAGGGGATCACCGTCTACAACGACTTCTACATCCCCTTCCTCTACATGCCGTCGCAGGAACTGGGCACGATCTCCACCGCCCTGTTCCGCTTCAAAGGCCCCTTCGGGGCCCACTGGGAGAACATCTCGGCGGGCGCGATCCTCGTCATCCTGCCCACTCTGGTCCTCTTCCTGTTCCTGCAGCGCTACATCTACAACGGCTTCGCCCAGGGCGCGACGAAGTAGCAGCGGAGCGACGACGTAGCCGCCCCGGCCACGACACTCCCCGCCCCGCCACCAGCGCACGGCCACGCCGCCCGGCGTACGGCCACGAGAAAGCCCGTGCACGGCCGCGCCACCGGATTCACACCGGCGGCGCGGCCTGCGCGTGTTCCCGCCCCCGCCCCCCCACTCCCCCGCACCTGCCCGGCCCCCGGCCCCGGCCGCCCGCGAGGCAGCCCTCCCGTCGTGCGGACGGCGCGACCGCACCGCCTCGAAGGCGGTCCCGCGGTACCGGCCGCCGTACGACCGCCTCCGGGCGACGGCCCCGGACGACGACGTCCGTGCGGCCGCCTCCGCACGACGACATCCGTACGGCAGCCTCCGCACGACGACATCCGTACGCCGGAGACCGAGGCGGCGGCGGCCGAGGCGGCGGACGGCGCGAGCGCTCCGCCCCGACGCCGGCGGAGTGCAGGGCCGAGGGCGCACGGCCGCGAGGCCCTACCGAAGGAGAACCGGACCCCCATGGCCACGTCGGAGAGCCCTCTCGACCACCGCTACCGCGGTGAGCACCCCGTCCGTACCCTGCGCTATCTCTTCCGCCCCGACCGGGCCCGCCTGGCGGGCTCGGTCGCCGTGTTCTTCGGCAAACACGCACCGGTGTGGCTGCTGCCGCCCGTCACGGCGAACATCATCGACGTCGTCGTGGAACAGCGGCCGATATCCGAACTGTGGTGGAACTGCGCGGTGATGCTGGTCGTCCTCGCGCTCAACCTCCCCCTGCACCTGCTGTACGTGCACTGGATGCACGGCTCGATCCGCCGCACCGGCCGTGACCTGCGCATGGCCCTGGTGCAGCGCATGCAGCAGCTCTCCATCGGCTTCCACGCCCGCACCAGTTCGTCCGTCCTGCACACCAAGGTCATCCGGGACGTGGAGACACTGGAGACCGGTGTGCAGCAGACGGCGGACAACGGGCTCACCGCCGCGGCCACCCTCACCGGCGGCCTGGCCGTCATCGCCGTGGTCACGCCCGCGTTCCTGCCGGTGTTCATCGTCCTCGTGCCGGCCTCCGCGCTCCTGGTGGTGGCGCTCCGCTCCCGGCTGCGGGAACGCAACGCCACCTTCCGCCGCTCGGTGGAGCGGCTGTCGTCGAGTGTCAGCGAGATGACCACGCTCATCCCGATCACCCGGGCCCATGGTCTGGAGGGCACCGCTCTGCGCCGGGTCGACCGGGACCTCGACACCGTGCTGCGGGAGGGGTCGCGTCTGGACCTGCTCAACGGACGGTTCGGCTCGCTGTCGTGGATGGTCCTCAACGCGCTGGGCATGGGATGCCTGGCAGGCGCGGCCCTGGTCGCCTACCACGGGTGGCTGGACGTCACACCCGGCGCGGTGGTCATGCTCAGCGCGTACTTCTCCGCTCTCACGGGCTCGGTGACCACCCTGCTGACGCTGGCACCGGTCATCGGCAAGGCGCTGGAGTCGGTACGGTCCGTCGGCGAGGTGCTCCAGGCACCGGATCTGGAGGAGAACGACGGGAAGGAGCAGGTCGACGAGGTGGCCGGCGAGTTCCGGTTCGAGAACGTCGGCCTCACCTACGACGACGGGGACCGGCCCGCCCTGGAGGGACTGGACCTCACGGTGCCGGCCGGGCAGACGGTCGCGCTGGTCGGCGGCTCGGGGGCCGGGAAGTCCACCGTGCTGAGTCTGGTACTCGGCTTCCACCGCGCGACGGGGGGCCGCATCCTGCTCGACGGCCGGGACCTGGGCGAGCTGGACCTGCGCAGCTACCGGCGGTTCGTGTCGGTGGTCCCGCAGGAGTCGATCCTCTTCGAGGGCAGCATCCGGGACAACGTCGCCTACGGGCTCCCGGACGTCGACGACGACGCCATCCGCCGGGCCCTCGCGGACGCGAACGCCTCGGAGTTCGTCGACCGGCTGCCCGACGGGCTGGACGCGGTGGTCGGAGAGCGCGGGGCCCGGCTGTCGGGCGGCCAGCGCCAGCGGCTGGCCATCGCGCGGGCGCTGATCCGCGACCCGCGCGTGCTGGTCCTGGACGAGGCGACGTCGGCTCTGGACGCCCACTCCGAGGCCCTGATCCAGCAGGCGCTGTCCCGCCTGGTGGCGGGCCGTACGGTGTTCATCGTGGCCCACCGCCTGTCCACCGTCAGGAACGCGGACCGCATCGTGGTGCTGGAGCGGGGCCTCCTCCAGGAGGCGGGCACGCACGCCGAGTTGCTGGCGCGCGGCGGGGCCTACGCGCGGCTTCAGCAGGCCCAGCTGACGTGAGGAGCCCGGCCGGACGGAGGCGGTCACCGGGCGGGGCCCGCCCGGTGCGTCCCACGCGGCGGATGGGACCCGCCCGTCGGCGTGGGCAGGGGCCGGTCGGCGGTGGCGGGGGCCCCGGCAGTGGCGGGCCCGTCGGCGGGGCGGGGGCCGGCCGGCATGGCCCCGGTCCTCGCGGCGGCGGGGCCCGGCCCACTCCCCCGCCGCCGCTTCGACCACCCGAGCCCCGCCCGCCGGGAACGGGGGCCGTCGCGCCCGAACTGCCCCGGCCCGGGTGATGGGCGGCGGACGACGGTCACGGCCTCGTCGCCGCGTGCGGTCGCCGCCCACCCGCCGGGTGCGGGGCCTCCGGTGTTCCCGCGCGGAGGCGGGACCGCGCCGCTACCCCGCGTAGGTCTCGAACTCGGCGACCTTCGGCGCACCGGTCGAGCCCGTGATCTCGAAGGTGATCTTGCGCAGGGAGGTCTTGGGGAAGGTGATGGCGCCCGCTCCGCTGCCGGAGGTCAGGACGGCGCCGGTGTCGCCGTTGACGACCCGCCAGGAGCCGATGCCGCCCGCGGATCCCGCGGCCTCCCGAATGATGATCGCGGACACGGCGGTGGCGGATCCCCACTTGATCGAGACGGAACCGGTCGAACCGGCCGGCGACCAGTACGTACCCAGGTTGCCGTCCCGTACGTTGCCGTAGCTCGTGCCGTCGGCCTTGCCGGAGCCGTCGGAGCCGGCGCCGATGCTGAGGTTGGTGCCACCGGGCTGGGTCGGTCCGGGCGTGGGGTCGGTGGGGGACGGGGTGGGATCGGTGGGGCTGGGGGTCGGGGTGGTCGGCGTCGGCGCCGGTGTCTGCGGGGTGCAGTTGCCGTCCGACACCTTCAGCCCCTTGCCGGCACCCGCCGTCTGGCTCACGACGGACGGCACGCAGCTCGCGTCGTCGAGGCTGTAGGAGTACGGGATGCCGACGGTGGTGTTGGACTTGGGGTCGGGGCCGGCGGGGTTGTTCTCGCTGCTCTTGGCGGACCAGGTCACGTTGTCGAAGGTATTGCCGCTGACCTGCCAGTAACCGGCCGCGTCGGTGTAGAAGGTGCCCAGGACGTCCTTCGAGTCCTTGAAGTAGTTGTTGTCCACCTTGGCGCGGGCACCGGCCCGGGAGTTGATGCCGGACTCGTTGAGCTTCACATAGTGGTTGTTGTAGATGTGGGCTATGCCGCCACGCAGCAGAGGTGCGCGGGAGTCGATGTTCTCGTACAGGTTGTGGTGGTACGTGATGAAGCCGTTGGAGAGCTCGGTCTCGCTGGAGCCGACGAGACCCCCGCGGCCGGAGTTGCGCAGGGTGCTGTAGGACAGGGTCACGTACTGGGTGTTGTCCTTCATGTCGAAGAGGCCGTCATACCCTTCCGACTCACCGCCCGACGCCTCAAGGCTGACGTGATCGACCCAGACATTGCGTACGTTGCTCTCCATCCCGATGGCGTCACCGCCGTTGGACGTGGGTGAGCCGGACTTCTTGACGTTCCGGACGGTCACGTTCTGGATGATGATGTTGCTCGACTCACGTATGTGAATGCCCAGTTGGTCGAAGACGGCTCCGCTGCCGACACCGACGATCGTGACGTTGCTGATCTGTTTGAGCTCGATCACACCGGCGGCGGTGTTGCAGCTGCCGCCCGACACCTTGGCGGTGTTGCCGTGGTTGATGGTCCCCTCGACCTCGATCGTGATCGGGGTGCCGGCACTGGCCCGGCCGCACAGGGCCGCGTGGATCGCCGTTCCCGTGGTGGCCCGCACGGTCTGCCCGCCGGCACCGCCGGTGGTCCCGCCGTTCTGGGACGCGTAGCCGGTGGCACCGGCGGCCGCCGCCGACGCCTCGGGCGCCGACAGAACCACCCCGGCCCCGGCCGCGATGGCGGCCGTGGCCAGCACCGCGCAGAGTCGCGGTGCGACTGCTCGTCGTCGTCTCATGTTCGTCTCCTCATTCGTCGTCGAATGCCGGATCTGCTGATGCCGGGTACTCGTCCGTACGGGGGCATAGCTGCCCGCCCGGCAGCAAGCGCTCTCTTGTCCGTCATGGATTCAGGCGGATCGCCATGTGCCCGTATCCCCGGGGTTCGTCGAGGCCGGCAGCGGGATCACCGCGACCGCGCCATCACCCCGCCCGGGGACCCCACCTGCCGGCCGCACCGCCGGGAACGACGGCACCACCTGCCCGACAGACCGCCTCCGCATGCCGCTTGACCGGCCATTTCCCTGATGTGCCGGCACTGCTGGACCACGAGGGACGACGTGATGCACTGCCCTCGCGGCTCCACCTGTCGCTCGATGGCCAGTCGGCACGACATGGCGAGAACTGACGCCGCACCGATGGCGACCCATACGCGCGAGGCCGCGGCGATACCGCGACGACCGCTTCCACCGGCACGACGCCTGTCCACTTCGAAAGCGCTTTCTGTGGGCGAGAATAGAGCGGCGCCGGTCAGACTGACAAGGTTCATGACACGTATGAACCGAGACTCCACCGCGCCTGCGGAGGGCGGCATCGCGGCGCCTCGCGCGTCCGGCACTCCGAACAGGCCCGCGTCGGCCTGCCCGGGTCCGCTCCGACCACCACGCTCGTCGTCGGCCACTGGAACCACCTCGGCTCGGGCCACAGCCCCGGCGCGGCGGCTGTCGATGGCCTCACCCTCGCCCGTCGGCCCCCGGAAGGCGGCACCGACGCTGGATCCGCCTTACGGTGCTCCAGGTGGTGGCCCGCCTCCAACCCAGCCACTCCGCCGTCTAGGCCCTGCCGCGCTCCGGCCAACTCACCTCGATCGGGGAGAGAGCGACCGGGACAAGTTCACCATCGTCGTACCCGGAGACCTCAACGTAGACAAACTTCCCGACCTGCTCCTGCGCGACAACGCCACAGGTGACGTGTACCGCTCCTACGGAACACCCGACCCCAACGGCAATCTGAATGCCGCTACATGGGGCAGGGCCGCCGGCCGTGTCAAGATCTCCACAGGCACGCACCCCCAGAGCCTCTACCCAGCCCTCGGGGCTTCCGGAGATCTCAACGGTGACAGCACTCCCGACCTCTGGGCACGAAAGAGCGACAACACTCTCCTCGGATGGCCCGGAAAGACGACCGGTACGGGACTCACCGGTCTTGGCGCCTCCTTCACCATAGAAGGCATCACCGGCGGTCTGCGCCTCGCACCCGGCAGCCGCATCAGCAGCGGGCAGAGCATCACGTCCACCACCGCGAAACTGACCACGAAGCCGGCTGGCAACCTCGTCATCACTTCGAGCGCAGGCAAGGAACTCTGGTCCAGCGGCGCTCCCTCCCCCGCACACGCCGACGCCACGGCCCTCGTGCACACCAACGGAGACATCGGCCTCTACGACAAGGGCGGCACATTCATCAAATCGGCCACCGGCATCGACAGCACCACACCCGGCATCACCGCCGAGGGAAGCGCGCAACTCCAGGACCGGGGCAGCCTCGTCGTCCACAACGCAAAGGGCCACTCCATCTGGTCCAGCGGCACCCAGATCCGGCACGACTACAACCGCGACGGCCGCAGCGACATCGGGGTCTGGTATGACCACGCCGACGGGAGCGACGCCACCTGGTCCTTCCTCACCAACACCGACGGAACCTTCAACAGGCCCACAAGATCATTCCAGGCACCAAGCGGCGGCTGGGACGTCACACGCGCACGATTCGCCACTGGGGACTTCAACGGCGACGGCTACGGCGACGCGGTGGTCCTCTACGTGAAGACCGACAACAGCACCCGCATGTGGACCCTGTCCGGCAAGAGCGACGGCGGATTCAACGAACCCATCGCAGGATGGGACGCCCCCGCGGGCAGCCTGAACCTTGCCGCCTCCACCATCCAAGCCGGAGACTTCAACGGCGACGGCCGCGACGACATCGCCCTGTGGTACGTCTACCCCGACACCCACGACCAGGTCATGCTCACCACCGCCATATCCACCCCCCATGACGCCTTCGGACCCCCCAACGACAAAGCACTCGTGGTCAATGGCAGCTGGGACCTCGCCAAGAGCCGTCTGGTCGTCGGCGACTACAACGGCGACGGGCTCGACGACCTCGCCGCCATGTACAACAACACAGACAACAGCATCACCATGTGGACCTGGACCATCAAACCCGACGGCTACTTCAACGCCGCCAAACCCGGCTGGACGGCGAACTCAAACGACTGGAACTTCGCCGCCACCCGCTTCCTCACCAGCTACACCAGCTGAAGGGCACGCTGCTCTCCTCCGGGCTGCTCCAGGGCCGCCCGGAGGAGGCGCTCCCGCGCACAGCGCGGACAGTCCGAACGCGTCTGCGCACAAAGAGAGACGCGGGCCACCCGGGGCCGCATCGGCACCCGGCAACCGCGAAGAGGTCGTTGCACCAAGCTCGGAATCATCACTCGAAGGTCGTGAGTGATCAGCAGCAGCTCGCCTCGGAAGGCGAGCGGGGAGGGAACAGAGCAATGGGTGAAATGCGGAACTTCGGATGCTCCTTGGCAGCTTGTGCGGCAGCCGTGGCGCTGGTCGTCTCGTTCGGACCCTGGTGGAAGGAAGACCCCGGGCCGCAGCTGACCGAGCTTCCGGAGAAACTGGCCAAGGACAGGACAACCATTCTGGTCGGCGACCCGGAGGCCCCCATTACGGTGACGGTCTTCGAGGATCCTCGCTGTGCCATGTCCCGTACGTTCGAGACCTCGGGCAGCGGGGCCTACCTCCGGGAGCTCGCCAAGAAACGCGAGATCAACATCGAGTACAAACTGGCCACGTTCATCGATGACAAACAGGGCGGCGGAGGCTCGAGAAAGGCGGTCGCCGCACTCAAAGCAGCTTTGGACCAGGAGAAGTTCACCGAATACCACGAACAGCTCTACGCCAACCAGCCACCAGAAGCCGTCGATGGCTACACAGAACCGTTCCTCCTCGACATAGGGAGCAAAGTGGTCGGCCTGCGCGGCTCCGCGTTCGACAAGGCCGTCAAGAACAGCGCCCACAGCGACTACACCGTCGCGGTTGATCAGTCCTACGAGGCCGCCGGATCACCCGCGACGCCCACCATCATGGTCAACGGCTCCGCCCTGCCTCCCGCGTTCGCTGACGCCATCTACGACAAGGACGACTTCGCCGGCGTCCTGCGCAGCTACACAGGCTGACCTCAAGCCGGCCACATAAGGGCCGGCGGAGGAAACGAGGACGTCCCTGTCATCCACTCCATGCGTGCCGGCGGCTTACGCTGTTCGGGCAGCGGAATCCGAGGATGCGGGCGCAGCCTCCCGCCCTCGTCCCTGCCGCCTGCTCGAACGGCGTGACCATCAGAGCGCCTGAGCATCGACCTCATGGGCCGGACGGTCCATGAGGAAGGACGGCAACTGGGGGCCGAGAGAGCCGGGCCGGCGCCTTTCCTGGTTGGTCTCGGCAGCCATCCGCACCAGTGACCCGCCTCGGCGCGAAGGGTTCGGGGAAGTGGGCCCCGCACGTGTGAAGGGCGGCACTGGCAGATTGCCGGCAACCCCATCTTGGCGGTCCACACGCAGCTCGTCGAGGCGGAGTCCGCAGCCGTGAAGCGCACATTGCCTAAGCGGCAGGCCGAGTTGCCCGGCCAGATCGCTGCAGTGTCCAGCGGCATGCCAGTCGAGCCGGGGAGTTCGGACACTGCTTGGGCTCTTCAGCAGCGAGGGCTGATCAAGCAGAGCCGGCACGGCGCGGTGGTGACGCCGGGCGGCCGGTACTTCCCCGAGCATGGCCAGCATCGCACGGAGGCCCAGGCGGAAGGCAGCGACCGGCAGCTGAGGCGGAGCGGGCGTGTTCGCCCAGCTCTTCGAGGTCGACGGCACCACCCTGACCAGGCCGTTCGCCACGTCCGGCTCCTTCTGGCCGAGCACAACCACAGCGTCCCTTCGTCGACAGCCAGGTTCCGCACGCCCGCCGACGTCACCGCGTTCGTCGCGAGTAGCATCTCCACCGAGCGCAAAGCAGTGTGTTGATTCCCTGCGAGCCCTAGGCTGACCGTATGACGACCATCACCGTCCGTGCGGCTGGCGATCCAGCCGCCGTCGAGGCGGAACTGCGGTCCCTCAGAGCCTGGTTGGAGGACGACCGGGCGGTACGGCGGCATGTCCGCAGCGAGGTGGGGAGCTCACTCGCTCCCGTGCCCGGGCACCAAGGCGACGGGATCGACATCCTCTCCCTCGTCCTGAGCAGCGGCCTCAGCGCCGCCTCGCTCGCCGCCGCCATCGCCTCCTGGCGGTCCACCCGCACGCCGTCGCCGACGCTCGTCGTGCAGCGGCCCGACGGCACCCGCGTCGAGATCAGCGGGCACAGTCAGGAGGAGGCGGAGAAGCTGATGCGCTCGCTCCTGAACGGCGGCGAGGACACGGGGGGTTCGGCGGCTTGACCGCGTTGCCCGACCCGGACGGGACCCGGGTCCTGCTGATCGGGGCGAGCGAGTTCACCTCCCTCGACGGCCTGCCGGCCGTGGCGGGCAATCTGGCCCTGCTCCGCGACCTGTTCACGGACCTGTGGAAACTGCCGCCCGGTCACGTCACCGTGGTCGCGAACCCCTCCATCCCCCGTGACGTGTCGCGGGCGGTCCAGGAGGCCGTCGACGCGGCCACCGACACCCTGCTCGTCTACTACGCGGGACACGGCCTGCTCGATCCCCGTACCGGAAAACTCCACCTGGCCACCGAGACGAGCGATCCCAGGTCGGTCCACGACACCGCCACGCCCTACGAATGGATCCGCTGGCCGGTCGAGAAGAGCCCGGCCATGCGCCGGATCGTCGTCCTGGACTGCTGCTACAGCGCACGGGCCTTCGGGGTCCAGTCGGCCGCCGCCGCCCTGGAGGTGGACGGCACCTACCTCCTTGCGGCCTCAGCCGAGACGGCCGTGGCACTCTCACCGCCGGGCGAGCCACTCACCGCCTTCACCGGCGAGCTGGTCACACTGATACAGGAGGGCGTGCCGGGTGGGCCCGAGTACCTGGACCTCGACACGCTCTTCACCCGGCTCCGTACGCGACTGGTCACCCGTGACCGCCCGGAGCCGCAGCGGCTGTGCCGTAACCAGCTCGGGCAGGCGCCCTTCATCCGCAACGCTGCCTACACCCCGCCGCCCGAGCCGACACTCGTCACCAGTCCGCCCCAGGCGCCGGAGCCCCTGCGGACCGACCAGGCCATCGCGGAGATCTACACGGCCCGCAGCCTGGCCGACACGCTCCAGGCCATCGCCGACGCGGCCGTCTCCGGATTCGGTTACGAGCTGGCCTGCGTCAACCTCGTCCGCCCCGACGGAGACCTCGTCGTCGCCGCCCTGGCGGGCAACCCCGCCGCCGAGGCACTGATCACCGGACGGGTCGGCTCCCGCGCCTCCTGGGACCGCCGGCTGCACATGGGCGAGGACTGGTCGGGGCTGCGCTTCATCCCGCACACGGAAGGCTGGGTGCTCGACGACGACGACGTACCTCAGTGGCACACCGAAGGCCCCCCGCCCGAGCACGACGACGAGTGGCACCCCGACGACCGGCTCTTCGCACCGATGTACTCGCCGCACGGCGAGCTGATCGGCGTGATATCCGTCGACCGCCCGAAGGACGGCTTCCGCCCGGGCGCCCAGGCCCGCGAGGCACTGCGCACGTACGCCTTCCACTCGGCCATAGCCATCAGCATGGCGCGTCTGCGAGCGAACATGCAGCGGGCGCTGGTGCGGCTGGAGCACGAGCAGACGGCCCTGCGCGCCAGCGAGGAGTCGTTCCGGCAGGCCTTCGAGTACGCACCGAACGGAGCCGCCATCGCGGAGATGGGGGGCGACAGCCACGGGCGGCTGCTGCGCGTCAACGACGCGCTGTGCCGCCTCCTCGGGTGGCCCCAGTCCATGCTGCGCCGCTACTCGTTCAGCGACCTCGTCCACCCCGAGGACATCGGCGTCCTGCTCCGTACCTCCGCCGAGGGCGGCAACGCCGAGCTGCGGCTCGCCCGCCGAGACGGCACGTACGTCTGGGTCTCGGTGTCCAACTCCGTCGTCGCCGACGCCGGCGACGGGCCCCGCTTCCTCCTCACCCATGTCATTGACGTGGACAAGCGGAAACAGCGCGAGTCCGAACTGGAGCGCCGGGCGACCCTCGACGAACTCACCGGCCTCTGCACGGAGTCGGAGTTACGGATCCGTCTGGCCCGCGCGTTGTGCGACACACCGGACGCGGCCCCCGGGGCGAACGATCCGTACGGCCTGGAACCGTACCCGCCCCACCGGCACCGGGACCTGCCGATCGGCCCGAACCCCACGCTCGCCGTGCTGCACCTCGGCGTCAACGGGCTCAAGCCGTACAACGCGCGCCACGGCCGGGCCGCCGGGGACGCCGCGCTCATGGAGATCGCCGGCCGGCTCCGCAGCGAACTGGACCGCGAGCGGGGTGACGGGGGCGACCGGGAGCCCGCGGTCCTCGCCCGGATCCGAGGGGACGAGTTCGTCGCCCTCATCCCGGATCTGGACAAGGCGCCCGCCGAGACGCTGGTGGCCCGACTGCACCAGGCCCTCCGTACCGGCCCCCTGGAGGCGACCGGCATCCTGTGCTGGGCGACCTGCGGCACCACCGCCGACCAGGTCCTGGGGCGCTCGGGAGAACTCCTCCACGGCAAGAAGCTCCTCCCCGGCCCCGCCCGGGCGTGACCCATGGCTCTCGTGACGGCCTGCAGGCCCTGTCACCTTGACCGTCTACAGACTGGAGCGTTTGCGAGGGGTCCATGGTTGTGCGGTCGGGATCCGCCCGAAGGCAGCCTCTGGCTCCGTGCTGCGCGGGTCGCTCTTCTGCACAACCTCCGAGTTGATCACGGTCTTCAGGTGATCGTGCTTCGGCGGGTTCTCGGAGGCGCCGCGCTGACCGGTGGCCGACCCGCTGCGATCAGTTGATCTTCCCGAATGGACAACCCGCGGAGAACGGATCCAGCGCCGGGCCGGGCCGTCGCCCGCTCGGCCTTCCAACGGCATCGAGCGCCGGGCACCCGTCCACCAGTGGCACTGCCCGCAGTACGCCCTCACTCAGCAGTCGTAGCTCTTGAGCGTCTTCGACGCACCGGTGGCCGACTTCAGGTAGTCGTTCTCCGACTTCAGGCTCTCGTTCTCCGCCGTCGACTCCGCCAACTGCGCGACCAGTCCGGCAGCCATGGACAGGAGCCCCTCGTGCTCTTCCTGGAGCCGCTTGTACTTCCAGGCGAGGACCCCGATGGTGGTGGCGGCCAGAACGCCGGCGCCGGCCTTGACCACGACGCCGGCTCTGCCGAACTTACCTCCGGCCGGCCCGGCACCGTCCTCGCCGATGCAGATATGGCCCGTCTGGTGCGAGTGCTGTTGGGCCTCGCCAAGATGGTCGCTTCGATACGAGCACGATCCGCATCGGTAATGGGTCACCAGTCGTTCCTCTCCTCCGGGGAGCTGAGCTTGCCACAGGTCACGTGCCTCCGGCGCCCACTTGGGCATCCTCCCCGTACACCCACCGACGCCGAGGGGAGGACGTGACGCACACCTGCACGGGTGTGTTCGCCCGCTGGTTGTGGGCTATGCGGTCAACCCTCTTAGGTGGGCTTGGCGCGCCACGGGGAGCTCGTTCATCCGGGAACGCCTCCCGCCCCAGGGCCCCAGCGCTCTACGCCCTACCGGACGTGCCGGCGTCTCGCCGGCCCGGGGCGGTGGGGGGGGGGGGGGGGGGGGGGGGGGGGGGGGGGGGGGGGGGGGGGGGGGGGGGGGGGGGGGGGGGGGGGGGGGGG
>NZ_JAQYXC010000296.1:0-384 GCF_036322365.1 Streptomyces sp. SP18CS02 | reverse complement strand
TTCCCTCAGCGCACGGAATAGCCGGGGCTGGGGATCTGAGCCGTCCCGCCTGAGCCCAGCCGACAAATCGGCGCGCTTCTCCGCACGCACCACGTCTTCGTAGTATGCGAGGAGGCCGTGCCTCTCGCCGGCTCGTGCCCAGCCTCGGGCGGACGCCCGCCCGGCCACCGCTCAGCAGATCCAGCGTCGCCGACCGGGTCGCGTACGCGGAGGGCTCGCCCGAGGTGGTGCCGACCGGCACCAGACCGATGCGCGAGGTGCTCACGGGAGGTGTCCCCGTACCTCGTGATCAACACGAGCTACACCGGGCGCCCGGTCAGCTGCCGGACCGCCTCCGCGACGTGTCCGGACTGGGCCATGGCGAGCTTGCTGCGCCGTGTCCCC